>NZ_JBSTYL010000025.1:0-73202 GCF_054052465.1 Aeromonas enterica
CGGACGCGGGGTGGAGCAGCTCGGTAGCTCGTCGGGCTCATAACCCGAAGGTCGTCAGTTCAAATCTGGCCCCCGCAACCAACTATTTGTGTTCATGGCAAGGCTGATGCCAAGCGGTGAGCGTAAAGACAGCACGCTACTTCTGCTCGGTAGTGCGCGGTGATAAAGGCAGTAGAATTCGGACGCGGGGTGGAGCAGCTCGGTAGCTCGTCGGGCTCATAACCCGAAGGTCGTCAGTTCAAATCTGGCCCCCGCAACCAACTTTCTTCTGTTGTTCCATTTCGTTTTTCCTCTTCTTTTCCCTTTGTTATGTTTCGCACCGTTTCCGGTCGTTCATCATATGTTCGCATAATCACGCTTGATATTGATTTTCAAGTGCAAATCTGGCCGCCACTGCGCTTTGTTGGGTATTATCAGTGATATCTCTTCATGGACGAGGCCCCTGCCCAATGATGCAACAGTTCACTTATCTCCCCCCCCAGATCGACATTCAGGATGCCACTCTGAGCCAGGCCATGGGCAACGGACTTTCGGCCAACCTGCTGCTTGTCGCCGAAGATCTGCGCGACTCTGTTCTGGCCAGGCCGGAGTTTGCCGCCGTGGCAACCCAGATAGCGCTGGGGCAGAAGGCTCCCTACAGTCTGGTGCAACACAACAGCCTGCAACTGGTGATCTTCATCGGAGCCCATCCGATCCGGGATCACGCCCTCTACAAACAGGCCAGATCCTGGATAGTCCCGTTGGCCGGACTCAAGATCGAGCGGATGGGGCTGCATCTGGAAGGGTTTGACGAGGGGGACAGGGCGCAGCTGGCCGAGCTGGCGCTGGCCTGCCTGCTGGCGGCCAATGTGCCGCTGCCGAGCCACAAGCATCGCGGCGAGGATGAGTGGCGCTATCAACATATTGCGGTGTCGCCGCGATGCGTGCTGGATCTGGCGCGGATCTATGCCGAGGCCGAAGGCAATGGCATGGCGCGGCATCTGGCGGTATCGCCGGCTTCCGATCTCACCGCCCGTAGCTATCGGGAGTGGGCGCGTCAGCTGGCCCAGGTCGAAGGCTGGCAGTGGCACGAGTTCGATCAGGCCCAACTGGCCGAACGGGGAGCCGGCGCCTTCATCGCGGTGGCGAGAGGCTCGGAAGACAACCAGGCCGCCATGGTCAAGCTCAGTTACTGCCCGCCCAATCCGGTGCGCCGGGTAGCCCTGGTGGGCAAGGGGATCTGTCACGACTCGGGCGGCTACAACCTCAAGGTCGCTGGCAGCATGTATGGCATGCACCTGGACATGGGTGGCAGTGCCGTGGCACTGGGCGCCCTCTATGCGATCAGCCGGGCCCGCCTGCCTTACGAGGTGCACTGCTGGCTTGCCATCGCCGAGAACCACATAGGCCCGCTCGCTTACCGGCCAGGAGAGGTGGTGACTGCGCTCAACGGCACCACCATAGAAGTGGTGGATACCGATGCCGAGGGGCGCATGGTGCTGGCGGATACCCTCTGCATGGCGGTGCAGGACAATCCGGATATGCTGATCGATTACGCCACCCTGACGGGAGCCTGCAAGCGGGCGCTGGGCAGCCGTTACAGCGGCGCCTTTACCAACCGCCCCCAGTGGTTTGGTGAGCTGATAAGCCTGGGCCAGCGCAGCGGTGAACGAGTCTGGCCCTTCCCGCTGGATGAGGACTATGACGACAACCTCGATAGCGAGTGGGCCGATCTGCTACAGTGTGCGCCGGGCACATCGCCGGATCACATCGACGCCGCCCGTTTTCTCAACCGCTTCGTGCCTGCCCAGACCCCCTGGCTGCACCTCGATTTGAGCGGTTTTCGCAGCAAGGGGGGCAATGGCGTGGTCAGCAGCGAAGTGACCGGATTCGGAGTCAGGCTGACGTTGGACTTGCTCGCCAGCCCGCTGGGCCGCCGCTGAGGCTCTTATGAATAGGTACTCGTTGAACAAGAACAGTAAGGGATCCCGTGAAAGTACCAAGTTATGACTGGGTGTTGTTCGATCTGGACGAAACACTGCTCGATTTCCCGGTCGCCCAGGCCCTGGAGCAGACCTTGCAGCTCTATGGCGTGACGCCGACACCCCCCAAGATGGCGGAGTATCACGCTCTGAACCACAGGCTGTGGCAGCAGTACAACTCGGGCGAGATAGATGCGGCCCACCTGCAGCAGACCCGTTTCTCCCTGTTTGCCGAGCAGGTGGACGTGGCACCCATGGCGATGAACGACACCTTCTTGCAGCAGATCATCGCCCTGAGCGTGCCGCTGGAGGGGGTACTGGAGACACTGAAGACCCTCAAAGGCCGAGTGCGGATGGGGATCATCACCAATGGCTTCAGCCTGCCGCAACGGGGTCGCCTCAGCAAGCTGGGCTGGAGCGACTGGTTCGAGCCGCTGGTCATCTCGGACGAGGTGCAGGTGACCAAGCCAGCCGCCGCCATTTTCCAGCATACCCTGGCCTTGATGGGACAGCCGAGCCCGACGCGGGTGCTGATGGTGGGGGACAATCCCAAGACCGACATCGCCGGTGCCGCTGCGCAGGGGCTGGCTACCTGCTGGTACAACCCGGATCGTCAGGATACCGAGTGCGAGGCGACCCACGAAATCCACCATTTCGCCCACCTCTCCGCCATCGTGCTGGGTCAGTAAACCAAGGTGGCGAGCCGCTCGCCAGCAACAAAAAAGGCAGCCTCAGGGCTGCCTTTTTTCATCTTGTCATCTATCAGGTACCCAGGCGACTGAGCAGCCAGGATTCGAGCAGGGCAACCCCGTGTTCCAGCACGGTTTCGTCGAAGTCGAACTCCGGATGGTGATGCGGCGCCGCCAGATTGGCCCCCAGGATCAGATAGGCAGCCTCACCGCCGTTTCGCTGCACCCGCTCGATGAGAAAGCCTGCATCCTCACTGGCGCCAAAGCGGCGAGTGTGGATGGTCTCAAGTTTGAGCGCCTTCGCAAGCGGCACTATCTCCTCAAGCAGGGCCGGGCTGTTCTCGATGCCGATGGCTTCCCCCTGCTTGCGAATGAGGTAGGTGGCGCCCTGCATCATGGCGGCCCCTTCCACTATCTGCTGCACCTGGCCGAACATGTAGTCGTTCAGCGCCGGGGTGGCGCCACGGGTTTCCCCCTGCAGGCGGGCATGGCCCGGGATCACGTTGCGACCGCTGCCACCGCTGAGCTGGCCCACGTTGATGCGGGTCATGCCATCGCGATGACGGGCAATGCCGAGCATGGCGGTGGTCGCCGTGCAGGCTGCCGCCAGCGCATTGCTGCCCGCGTTGGGCTCAAGACCGGCATGAGCGGCGCGTCCCATAAATTCCACGTCAAATTTTGTTGAACAGAGAAACTCGGTGGGATTGACCACCAGCTCGCCACTGTTGGCATGAATACCGATGTGCAGCGCCAGCAGGGCATCCACATCGTCGAGCTGACCGCCGGCTGCCAGCGCCTTGCCGCCACGGCAACCCTCCTCGGCGGGCTGGAAGAACAGCTTGATGCGGCCGTTGAGTTGCTCTGCCAGGCCTTTGATCCGCTCGGCCAGCACCAGCCCGATGGCGGTATGACCGTCGTGGGCACAGGCGTGCATCCAGCCGGCATTGCGAGACTGCCACCCCTCCTGGCTGGGGGGATGCAGCTCATCCTGGCTCTCATCGACTTCTACCGCATCGATATCGAATCGAAAAGCCAGAGTCGGGCCGGGACGACCGCTGTCCCACACGCCCATCACACCCGTTATCTCTTCGATGCGGGCCAGCCAGTCGGGATGCGCTCCCTGACGCAGGGCGCGCTCCTTCTGGGCTTGTACGTCTACCTCCCGTCCCATGATGAGGTTGCTGGCCAGCAGCTTGTCACCCAGCATGATGGAGAAACCGAGTTCGGAAAGATGGTGAGCGATAAGGGAGCTGGTGCGAAATTCACACCAGGCTGCTTCGGGCAGACGATGAAGATCACGACGCCACTGGCGTAGAGCATCTTGGGTCATGGTAATTCCTGCATGGCGAGTCCAAGCGGATATTGTGACGGGCAGGGGAGCAAGAGTAAATCCCGTAGCGGCAAATGCAACAAGGGGAGCTATGAGGCTCCCCTTGTTGACGGTGGCAGTGACATGCAGCTTATATAGTGTGCACCAACCAGTTCTAAATAAGGCTTTCGGTATCACGCTGGGTGAAACAGCCAAAAAAGACAGAGAGTGGTGGATTAGTCAGCGCCTGGGCTATGGCTGTCATTCAGCAATACATAATTCTGGATAACTAACCGGCTCAAAGCTGTGACAGCGACGGCAGAGAGACGGCAACCAGAGTGAAAAACACGGTAAAAACGGCAGTAACAACAAACTCTTTCATATTTTGTCTCCCTTGGCTGACTGTTGATGGGACCAAGATACCATAATTGTGCGGTAAAACAATAGTAAAATGTATTTATATGGCTATTTCATTGGTTGAAGCATCTAAAGCCTTATTTTTGCATTTTAGTGTCTGTTTTATCATCCACCCTTCTTTTTAATGCCGATGTACGCTCTGTGTTTATGGTATAAATCTATAAAATTCATAACGTTGTGTTTTATTTTCACCAATTTATTGGTGGGTTTTGTATGGGGCCTTTATGGGTTAGTTGAAATTTAATCCGCTTTCAAGCCTCTCTTTGACGTCTGAAAATGTCGTCGAAAGCAGGTTGGCTTGTCCCTTGGCTGAATTTGAAGAGTGCATCCATTTTTTGTCGCATCTTGTGCCTTGAAGCCTGACAGGACACCTCTTTCAGGGGGTGAGCGAGGCTTTGATTTCTCAGTCAGCGCGCAAAAAATGGTGAACATGGCGGAGGGCTTGCCATTGAGGGGAGCGAAGAGTGGCCTCTGCGCGCAGCACTCATTTTTTCTCATGCCATACGTCTGTGTGACCCTGTGCTAGATCCCATCGAAACGGCCTTGCCAGTGGCCGAGAGGCTCTCTGCGCCCTCTGGAATGACAATGCAACAGAGGACTGACATGACATCACAACGGTCTGCGGTGAATGAGGATAGCTGGGGGAGCTTGCGCCAGACTCATGCGGAGGCTATCCAGTCAGTCCGCATATCCGAGATTGTCGTGAGGCGCGATCCGCTAACCCTTGGCAACGAACCAGTGTCCATTCGCCGGCGGCGAGAGGGCTTTCACTGACTATTATCGGACCCGTGGGCGGAGTTCGGATCGGCGAGCCGGTATGGTGGGTATGGGTGGCAAGACTTGGGAAAACAGCACAACAGATGGCGCAGCAAGAGAGAGCGCCTGCACAGCGGCCGGTTCCGCCCATTGCCTGGCACACGACATCAACAAAAAACCCTCCAGCGGAGGGTTTTTTGTCACAACAAACTGAGCAAGCGACGGACGCTTAGAACAGGGTAGTGGAGAGATCGTAAAGCTCCTGATTGAACGGGCGCTTCAGATTCTCGATGCAGTCGATGATGTCATGGTGCACCATTTCGTTACCCTGAATACCGACGCAGCGACCACCCTGGCCTGCCAGCAGCTGCTCAACCGCGAAGGCGCCCATGCGGCTGGACATGATGCGATCACGTGCGGTCGGGGCACCGCCACGCTGGATATGACCCAGTATGGTGGCGCGGGTTTCGCGGCCGGTCAGGGCTTCGATGTCCTTGGCCAGGGCGTTCACGTCGGTGACGTGCTCACAAATGGTGATGATGGCGTGTCTCTTGCCTTTGGCTTCGCCTTCCTTGATTTGTTGCAGCAACTTCTCTTTGTCGAAGGCCACTTCCGGCACGATCACGTACTCGGCACCACCCGCGACGGCAGCAGACATGGCCAGATCGCCACAGTGACGGCCCATGATCTCGACCACAGAGATACGGTGGTGAGAGCTGCAGGTATCGCGCAAACGGTCGATGGCATCCACCACCACGTTCAGGGCAGTATCAAAGCCGATGGTAAAGTCGGTGCCGGCGATGTCGTTGTCGATGGTGCCTGGCAGGCCGATGCAGGGGAAACCCTCCTCGGTCAGCTTCTTGGCACCCATGTAGGAGCCGTCACCACCGATCACCACCAGGGCGTCGATACCGTGTTTTTTCAGGTTTTCGATCGCTTCGGCACGCACTTTCGGGTCTTTGAAGGCGGGGAAACGGGCGGAACCCAGGAAGGTACCCCCGCGGTTTACCACGTCGGAGACGCTGTGACGCTCCAGCTTGACGATCCTGTCCTGATGCAGACCGAGGTAGCCATCATAGATGCCGTAAACTTCCAGGCCATGATGCAGACCGGCGCGCACGACGGCGCGGATGGCTGCGTTCATACCCGGTGCGTCACCACCACTGGTCAAAACACCAATACGTTTGATTTGTTTGGTCATGAGTGCCTCTGGATCTGAGTTGTCGAATACGAAAGTGTTAAATGAGACAAGCCACTTTTACTATATCGGCTTTCGTATGGGATGCGGGGGCCGCCATAGGAAAAGCGATATGCAGGAGGGGGCAGCGCCCCCTCCTGGGCAACGGCTTACTTGGCTGCGCCAGCGATGATCTGGGAGAAGTCGTCCACTTTCAGGGACGCACCACCCACCAGGCCACCGTCGATGTCCGGCTGACCGAACAGGTCGGCAGCGGTCGCGCCAGTCACGGAACCGCCGTACAGGATCTGAACCTTGGCAGCCACGGCGCCGTCAAAACCAGCCAGATACTGACGGATGTGAGCGTGGACGGACTGAGCGATTTCCGGAGTGGCAGTCTTGCCGGTACCGATGGCCCATACCGGCTCGTAGGCAACCACGGCGTTGCTGAAGGAGGCGATGCCACAACGGTCGATGACGGCTTTCAGCTGGGTCTCGACCACGTTCTTGGTAACGCCGGCTTCGAACTGCTCCAAGGTCTCACCGATGCACAATACGGGAATCAGCCCCGCTTTTTGGATGGCTTCGTACTTGGCCGCAACCACGTCGTCGCTCTCTGCGTGCAGGGTACGGCGCTCGCTGTGACCAACCAGGGAGTAGGTGCAACCGAAGGCTTTGAGCATGGAAGGGGCGTTCTCGCCGGTGAAGGCGCCGGACTCGTGAACGTCGGCGTTTTGGGCACCGTAGGCAATCTTGCTGCCGGCGGTCAGCTGCTCAACCAGACCCAAAAAGATAACCGGTGGGCAGACGGCGACTTGCACAGAAGGATGAGCGGCAGCAGCCGGGGTCAGTCCTTTGATCAGAGCTTCGACAGAAGCTTTGGTGCCGTTCAGTTTCCAGTTACCCATTACCAGGTGCTGTCTCATCTTGTATATCTCCTAGGCATTTGATTGCGCGACATTATATGAATTGAACCGAGCCCAAGATAGCTGACCCGGCGGCAAATGACGTAATTTTTTTTCGCTTTCCTGATCCAAATCAGGAATGAAAGGCCCGATTGCTCAATCGTTAACCTGCCCTCGCAAACGGGCCCACCATACCCCAATCCATTCGTGAATGGCAGCCTCGGAATACATCAGATAACGCCCCTTCGGCAGGTAGCTGTAGAGGGGTTGCGCCACCTGGCTCTGCTTGGCTGTGTAGTCGGTGGGGGCCGGCACCGCATCGAGTCCCTGCCCCTGATAGAGCGCCATGGCCCGCGGCAGGTGGGTGGCCGAACTGACCAGCGCCACCCGCTTGCCCTTGAGATAACGGCTGATGCTGACGGCCTCGTCATGGGTGTCTTTGTTGTTTTCAAACAACGTCATCCGCGAGCGGGGTATGCCGAGGCTCGTCGCCATGCGGGCATTGACCTCGGCGTTGGAGAGGGGATCTCCGGACACATAACCGGAGAAGATGAGCTCCGCTTGCGGGTAAGCCTCTGCCAGCCGCACGCCCTCCAGGGTTCTTGCGAGGGCGATATTGTTCTGCCAGGAACGCTCGGGCACCGCCGGATCGCTGACATGGCCGTTGCCCAGCACCACGATAGCCGTTATATCCGGGTGGCGGCTTATCTCGAAGGGCGGAAAGGTCTGCTCCAGCGGGCGGGCCAGCTCGTAGCTTACCGGTCGTATTCCCATCAGGGTGATCATCAGCAAGGAGAGGGTCGCCAGCAGTTTGCCGGTTTTTTGAAAACGGGTGAACCAGAGCAGCAAGAGCGCCAGCAGCAACAGGGAGAGAGAGAAGGGCAGCGGCATCAGCAATTGGCCTAGCCATTTCTTGATAACAAACAAGTTGGCAGCAAACGGGGTGAGCTCAAACACTGGGATATCGTCCTTGAGTTTTCAGCAAATTCGGGATGTGACAGAATACCCCTCTTTTTTTATCAGGCCCAACCCCGCGGCCAAAAGTTGAGTGTGTCTTGAAGCAAGATCAGAGTTTTGACGGGCGCGCCGACAAGTTCGCCCGCAACATTTATGACTCCACCAAGGGGCGCATTCGCACCACTGTGGTGTGGAGCGACATCGAAGCCTGCCTGGCTCGCCTTGGCAACCGGCCCCTGCGCATTCTGGATGCGGGGGGCGGGTTTGGCTATTTTGCCCAGAAGCTGGCGGCCATGGGCCATCAGGTGGAACTGTGCGATCTCTCCGCCGAAATGCTTGAACTTGCACGGGGCCAGATCGCCGAGAAGGGGCTGGAAGACAGAATTCGTCTCATCCAGTGCCCCATTCAGGATCTCAAGAGCCAGGTGACCGGCACCTTTGATCTGGTGCTCTGTCACGCCGTGCTGGAATGGCTCGCCGAGCCGCGCCAGACCTTGCTCGGTCTGTTTCCTTTCGTCAAGGCAGGGGGCATACTGTCGCTGCTTTTTTACAACCGTCATGGCCTGCTGTTTCAGAGCCTGGTGGTGGGAAATTTCGATTATGTGCGCCTCGGCCTGCGCAAGAAGCGCCAAACCGCCCTGACCCCCACCAATCCGCAGTTGCCTGAGCAGGTGTACGACTGGATTGGGCGAGGGGGGCTCAAGATCATCGGCAAGACGGGGGTGCGGGTCATCCATGACTACATGCGCCACAAGCAGGATCAGGTCGAGAAGTTCGATGATCTGCTGGCTATGGAACAGCAATATTGCCGCCAGGAGCCGTTTATCTCTCTGGGGCGCTATATCCATGTGATGGCGCAGAAACCGTCAAGCTGACAAGCAGTCTGTCTAGCAGCCTTGTAATAACAACGAGATGGTCAGATTTTCATGATGAGACCATCCAAATGGATAACAACGAGATGGTCAGATTTTCATGATGAGGCCATCCAAATGGATAACAACGAGATGGTCAGATTTTCATGATGAGACTATCCAAATGGATAACAACGAGATGGTCAGATTTTCATGATGAGACCATCCAAATGGATAACAACGAGATGATGACGTCATGATGAGTACATCCCGTACCCTGCCCGAGATGGTGGGATGGGTCAGGCAGGAGGGGTTGGCGCTGAGCCTGCCGACCGACCGGCTGGCCTTTCTGATTGCAATCAAGACTCTGTCCGAAGATGAGTCGGACCTGTCGGAGGCGGCGCTGCACGATGCCTTTGGCTACGTCAGCAACGCCTTTGGCCAGATGGACGAGACCCTGACCGGTCGTGCCAACAACGCCATCAACGATCTCATTCGCCAGCAGCTGCTGTCGCGCTTCAACACCGACATGGTGGCGGGAGAGAGCCTCTATCGCCTGTCGCGGCTGGGGATGGGGATCGTCGATTTCTTCCTGGATCAGCGCCAGGTCGACTCCATCAAGCTCTCCATCCTGCTCGAACACTTGGCGGCCGAGCTCGATACCGCCCGCAAGGCAGCACTTGAGACCAATACCCGCGAGCAGTGGGATGCCGAGGTACTGCCACGGCTCACCTTCTCGCTGGAAGAGACGCTGGGGCGCATCGATCTGACCCAGCGCGCCATGGACGAGCAGCAGAATCAGGTCAAGAGCGAGATAGCGGCCCTGCTGACCCAGAACTGGGTCGATGCCATCCACAGCTGCGAGAAACTGCTGCACGAGACCGGCCAGACCCTGCGCGAGCTGCAAGACACCCTGGACGCTGCCGGCCACCGCCTGCAGGCGGGGCTGCTCAACATTCAGGAAGTGGCCCAGGGGCGCGACGATCTGTTCCATGTCGAGGAACTGACCCACGCTTTGCAAGGACGGCTCGATGTGATCACCAGCTGGGGTCAGCAGTGCATCGAGCTCTGGTCACGCTACGATCGGCACGTCCACAAATTTATCCGCAACGCCATCGACATGGACAAGAACCGCGCCTTCAGCCAGCGGCTGCGCGACTCCATCCGCAATTTCGAGCAGCATAACTTCTTGCTGAGAGTGGCCGAGGAGCCCCGTCTGCTGGAGCTGCGGGATGAAACCATCGCCATCCACGACGAAGAGGTCACCGGCGAGGTGCCCCTCGAGATGGAGTACATGGAGATGGTGGACATCAACCAGGCGCTGGCTGAGCGCATCGAACGCTACCTGGCCCGCTACCCCGAGCAGGGCTATCAGCTGGATGTGGCCGATGTGCTGCGGGAATACCTGCTGGATTACCCGGCTCACGCCCACTTCGATGTGGCGCGTCTCTTGATTGACCAGGCCGTGCGCCTGGGCCATGCCAGCGGTGAGCGCGAGCTGCACCACCAACCCGCATGGAAACCCATTAACCAAGCTGGATCCAAGGTTCAGGCCTATGTCATTGATCAATACTGAATTTCCCTTGCCGCTGCGGCTCGCAGAGGCCATTGCCAACCCCTTGTTTCCGCGTATCGACACCGCCTTGCGCTCGGGTCGTCACATCAGTGCCGACGATTTCGAACAGCACTCCATGCTGGTGGAGTTCCACAACGAGCTGGAAATCTTCTACGGCCGCTATCAGGTGGAACTCATCAAGGCGCCGGAGGGCTTCTTCTACCTGCGTCCGCGCCCCAGCGCCGACATCGGCACGACCGTGCTCTCCGAGCTCGACATGCTGGTGGGCAAGGTGCTCTGTTACCTGTACTTGAGCCCGGACCGGCTCGCCTCGGAAGGGGTGTTCGCCATGGGTGAGCTGCAGGAGGAGGTGTTGAGCCTGGCCGACGAGAAGCAGCTGCTGCGCATGGTCAACAGCCGCTCCGGCGGCACCGATCTGGACAAGAAAAAGCTCTTGGAGAAGATCCGCACCTCCATGCGCCGCCTGCGCCGCCTTGGCATGATCACCGCTCTTGGCAACAGCGACAAATTCCGGGTCAACGAATCCGTGTTCCGCTTTGCCGCCGATGTGCGCTCCGACGAAGATCCGCGCGCCGTGCAGCTGCGGATGATCCAGGAAGGGGAGGCCATCTTCCACGACGACGAGATGCCGAGCAGCGACTCGCTGTTTGAAGACATTGAAGCGGATCTCGATGAAGAACAGCTTGAACTGGAGGTTGAAGATGACCTGCAGCGTTAAATCCAAGACCCAGATGGAGGCAAAGTCGTGAGAGGCAAATTCAAATCCCTGACCATGGTCAACTGGAACGGCTTCTTCGCCCGCACCTTCGATCTCGACCAGCTGGTGACGACGCTCTCCGGCGGCAATGGGGCGGGCAAGTCCACCACCATGGCGGCCTTCATCGCGGCATTGATCCCTGACCAGTCTCTGCTGCATTTTCGCAACACCACGGAAGCGGGTTCCTCCAGTGCGTCGCGCGACAAGGGGCTCTACGGCAAGCTGCAACGGGGTTCTTGTTACTCAGTGCTGGAGGTGATGAACAGCCGCGAGCAGCGGATCTGGGTCGGCGTGCACCTGGAGCAGATCCAGAACCGTGACAACAAGGTCAACATCA
Source organism: Aeromonas enterica (assembly GCF_054052465.1). Lineage (NCBI taxonomy): Bacteria > Pseudomonadati > Pseudomonadota > Gammaproteobacteria > Aeromonadales > Aeromonadaceae > Aeromonas > Aeromonas enterica. The sequence continues at coordinate 11,693 of NZ_JBSTYL010000025.1, forward strand.
CCCCGTTTGCTCTGGTGGATGTGCCAGAAAATCTGCAACCCACGGATCTGCTGCTGGAGAAACTCGATGGCGGCAAGGGGCGTATCCGTGCTTTTGCCGATCTGAAAGGCGCTGCCGCCGAGCTGGGGGCGTTGAAGGTCGCCAAGTTCAATACGGTGACCGACTATCACAACTTCATGTTCGAGTTCGGTATCACCCCGAAAAAGCTGCGGGATCAAAAAGATCGCGGCAAGTTCTATCGCCTGATCGAGGCCTCCCTCTACGGCGGCATCTCTTCTTCGATCAGCCGGTCGCTCCGTGAATATCTGCTGCCGGAGAACTCGGGCGTGCGCAAGGCCTTCCAGGACATGGAGGCGGCCATCTACGAGAACCGCCGTACCCTGGAAGCTATTAAAGAGACGCAAGGTCAGCGGGATCTGTTCAAGAACTTGATCACCGAGACCACTCACTATGTGGCGGCGGACTATGTGCGCAACGCCGCCGAGAAGAATCGCCTCTCCGAGCTGGCTCTGAAAGCCCGTCAGGAGCTGGCAGACAAGCGCCGCATTCTGGCCGAAGAGCGCCAGCGCGCCATCTATCTGGCCGACGAGGTGGAGCAGCTCACCAACCGCGAGAAATTGCTGACCGACGAGCTCGAATCTGCCGCCGAACATCTGGCCAAGGTGATGGCCGCCGTTGCTCTGCAAAAGAAGATAGAGATGTATCGTGCCGATCTGGCGGAGCTGGTCGACAAGCTGGAGCAACAACAAGCGATCGTGGAGGAGATCCACGGTCAGCTGCTGGAAGTAGAAGAGCGCAAGGAGCTGGCGCAGGCCGAGGTCGACAGCCTCAAGACCCAGCTGGCCGACTACCAGCAGGCGTTGGACATTCAGCAGACCCGCGCCATCCAGTACCGTCAGGCGGTGCAGGCGCTGGAAAATGCCCGCGCGCAGTGCGAACTGCCGGGATTGAGCGCCGAACAGGCGAGCGACACCCTGCATCAGTTCCGCACCGCCGAGCAGAGCCTCACCAGCCGGATGCTGGGGGCCGAGCAGCAGCTGGCACTGGCCAAGGCGGCGGTAGCCGAACACCAGGCCGCGCTGACGCTGCTGTTGACTATCGCCCCCGAGACCGCCCGCGAGGCCGCCTGGCCCACGGCGCAGGCGCTGCTCAAACGTCATATCGAAGACAAGGCCCGCATTGCCCAGGGGCAGGGGCTGCGCGCCGCGCTGGCTCGCCTCGAAAAAGAGAGCGAGAGCCAGAAGGCCCTGTTCCGCTTGCGTGACGAGCTGTATCAAGCCTGTGGCCAGCAGATCGCCAGCCAAGACGAGCTGGAGCTGTTTCTTGAGGCCCAGCGCACCCGTCAGGAAGAGCTGGCCGATCAGCAGAGCGATCTGAACCAGCGCCGCGCCAGCCTGGAGCATCAGGGTGCCCAGCTGGGCCGTGATATCGGCGAACTCACCAAGCTGGCACCGCGCTGGCTCAAATCCTTTGAAAAGCTCGAGCAGCTGCGCGAGCAGAGCAACCTGCCGCTCGCCACCGCCGAAGCGCTATCTTCCGGCATGCAAAGCGTGCTCGACAAGGAGCGGGAGTTCGAGCAGGAGAGCAACCGCATCGCGGCGCAGAAGCAGGCGCTTGAGTTGCAAATTCGCAACCTGCAGCTGGGTGCCGGCGAGGCGGATCCGCGTCTGGCCCGCATCGCCGAGCAGGTGGGGGGCGTGCTGCTCTCCGATGTCTATGACGACATATCCATCGACGATGCCCCTTACTACTCCGCGCTGTACGGTCCGGCTCGCAGTGCCCTTGTGGTGCTCGACCTTGAGGGCGCCATCGAGCGGCTGAAAAAACTGGAAGATTGTCCTGAGGATATCTACCTCATCCAGGGCAACCCCGACTCCTTTGACGAGGATCTGGTTGAAGCGGACGAGCTGGGGGACGCCGTGCTGGTGCGCACCAGCAAGCGTCAGGTGCGTTTCTCCCGCTATCCCGAGCTGCCGCTGTTTGGTCGCGCCGCCCGGGAAAAGCGGATCGAGCAGCTCGATCTCGAGCGGGAAAATCTGATTGAGGGCTACGCCAAGGCCGCCTTCGAGCAGCAGAAGTTCCACCGTCTCTACGGCCACTTTCGCGACTTTATCGGCCAGCATCTGGATATCGCCTTCCGCCCCGACCCCGAAGCCGAAGTGCAGGCCAAACAGGCCGAACTGCGCGCGCTGCAAGGGGCCATAGGCGAGTGCGACAAGCAGCTGGCCGAGGCCAAAGCGGCCGCCGCCCAGCTGACTCGCCATATCCAGCTGGTGCAGGGGATGCTGCCCTTTGCCCACCTGTTTGCCGAAGCCGACTTGGTCGCCCGCCTCGAGGCGGCCCACGCCGACGTCGAGGCATTGAAACAGGCCGAAGCCTTTATCGCCCAGCACGGCAAGGCGCTCGAGAAGCTCGAGACCCTGGTGCAGGTGCTGCGTCAGGATCCGCAGGATCTCGCCGTCCTGCAAGCCGCGTTCGACGAGACGAGCGAATTGCTGGCAGAGCAGAAGCGCCGTTGCTATGCCCTCGATCAGCTGGTGGCCCGCCTGCCGCACTTCGCCTATCAGGATGCCCAAGACCTGCTTGGCAAGGCCTCCGAGATGAGCGAGCGGCTCAAAGAGAAGCTCAAGGCTGCCGAGCTGGCGGCCCGCACCGCCGGTGAACAGCACAAGCAGATTGCCCAGCGTCACACCGAGGCGCTGCAACTGCGCACCGCACTCGATTCCAGCGCCTCGGCCAAGCGCCAGACCCTGACCGAGTTCGAGCAGGAGCTGGCTGCCATGGGGCTGACGCTGTCGGAGGACATGGAAGAGAAGTCCCGCGCTCACAAGAAAGAGATCGAAGAGCTGCTCATCCGCACCCGGTCCCGTCGCACCAGCGCCGAGGCCCAGTTGCAGGTGACCAAGCGCGAGATTGAATCCCTCGGCGGTCGCCTCAAGCTGGAAGGCAAGGATTACTACAGCGCCCGTAAATCTCTGGTGGGCCACAAGGCGAGCTGGTCGCGGGTGGTGCGGCTGGCACGGGAGACCGACGTCGAGAAGCGTCTCAACAAGCGTGAGCTGGCGTACCTCGACAGCGACGAGTTGCGCTCCATGTCGGACAAGGCCCTCGGCGCCCTGCGGGTGGCGGTGGCCCATGACGAGGCCCTGCGCGATGCGCTGCGCCTATCCGAGGGCAATCGCAGCACCGAGCAGAAGGTCGCCTTCTACGTGCAGGTCTACCGCTATCTCAAGGATCGCATCCGCAACGACATCATCCGCTCCGATGATCCGGTCGAAGCGATCGAGGAGATGGAGATCGAGCTGGCGCGTCTGGCTGACGAGCTCAAACAGCGGGAAACCCATCTGTCGCTCTCCTCCCACGAGGTGGCGGCCAAGATCACCAACATCATCCGCCGCGAGCAGAACCGCATCCGGGTACTCAACCAGGGCTTGCAGAACATCGCCTTCGGTCTGGTGCGCGGGGTACGCCTCAACGTCAATATCCGCGAGGCCCATACCCGTCTGCTGACGGCGCTGGCGGATCAAACCGCCATGCACAACGATCTGTTCGCCGACAAGGAGCTCAGCTTCTCCGAGGCGATGGCCAAGCTGTTCCAGCGCCTGAACCCGCAGACCGAGCAGGGGGATCGCAGCTATCAGGTGATGGGCGATGTCTTGCTCGACTATCGTAACTACCTGGAGCTGGAGATCGAGGTGCAGCGTGGCGCCGATGGCTGGCTGCGGGCCGAGAGCGGCGCGCTCTCCACCGGCGAGGCGATCGGTACCGGTCAGGCCATCCTCTTGATGGTGCTGATCAGCTGGGAGGAGGAGTCCCGCCGTCTGCGCGGCAAGGACATAGCCCCCTGCCGTCTGTTGTTCCTCGACGAAGCGGCCCGTCTGGATGGCAAGTCCATCGCCACCCTGTTCGAGCTGTGCGAGCGGCAGGATATGCAGCTGCTTATCGCGGCGCCCGAGAACATCAGCCCGGAGAAGGGCACCACCTACAAGCTCATCCGCAAGGTGCAGGGCAAGCACGAGCATGTGCATGTGGTGGGTCTGCGTGGCTTCGGTTTTAGCGATGACAAGCTGATTGCCTGATCAGTCTCTGGCCCATCCCGACATGGGATGACCGGTAAATAGTTGAAAGGGAGGCATTTGCCTCCCTTTTTGCATGGAAGATATGGCAAAGTAGCCGCACCGTCGCTGCTGCCTGACAACAAGGCGAGTAACATGGTGAGTGCCTTGGACCGATGGCAAGGTGAGAGCTCCCGCCTGCAAACGTGTCGCCAGCGTCACCGGCCGTATCGAAGAAGAAAAATTGCGCATATCGAAAAGAAGAGAGGAGAGGGGAAAGGTGCAATATATCCAGAAAGGGCTGCTGTTATCTCTTTGCCTGCTGCTGGCAGCTTGCAGCAGCCGATATGACGAAAGCCACGGCGGCAGCTGGCGCGGTTATACCGAGACGGGGCTCGCCTCCTATTATGCCGACCGCTATCACGGCAAGAAAACCGCAAGCGGCGAGCGCTATCGCAACAACCTCAATAGCGCCGCCCATATGGAGTTGCCCTTTGGTTCCATGGTGCGGGTCACCAACCTCGCCAACGACAAGAGCGTCATCGTCAAGATCAATGACAGAGGCAATTTCCCTCGCGGGCGCATCATCGATCTCTCCAAGGCGGCTTTCAGTACCATCGGCAATATTCGCGATGGGATTATCAAAGTAAAGGTCGAGGTGATGTAATTGAGTCACGCGTATCAATCCGAGTGATGAGGATATCGGGATGTTCCATGATGATATGAGTATCAAGTTGAAAGCTGTGCCAGATAATGAGTTCAACGCTCTGTTTGAGGTGGTGAAAGAAGCAATTTACCCATTTGTTGATACTGTGTTTGGTTGGTCCGATGATTTTCAGCGAGCGCGAATAAAAAATGAGTATCAGCCTCAATGGTTTTCATGGATTTATCATGATAAGGAGCGTATTGGTTTGCTCTGTTGCAAACCATATGAAAATGCTATCCATGTTCATCTTCTGATTATTTTTCCTCAATTTCAGAGCCGAGGTTTCGGTGAGATGGTAATGAGGTCCATTCACAGTCTGGCTGAAAGAGAAAGTAGAGAATATGTGACGCTATCAAGTTTTAAGATTAATGAATTGGCTATTTGTTTTTATAACAGGCTTGGTTATGGCATAGTTGAAAGTGATGATGATTTTGTATCCTTGTCTCTTCATACAGAACCTGAAAGTGGTAGATAGGAGGAGTTATGGCTATTTTAGACATATTGACGATACCTGATTCAAGGCTGAGGATGAAAGCTGAAAAGGTCCATGATATCCAATCAGTACAAACATTGATCGATGATATGATGGATACCCTATACGCGACGGACAATGGGATTGGTTTAGCCGCAACTCAGGTTAACCGTCAAGAAGCAATTGTCATCATTGACCTTTCTGAACAACGAAACCAGCCGCTCATCCTGATCAATCCTGAGGTGATCAGTGGTGCCGATAAAGTATCTGGGCAAGAGGGTTGTTTATCCGTACCAGGCTATTATGCCGAGGTCGAGCGTTATGCTTCTGTCGCAGTATCTGCTCTGGATAGGGAGGGAGTACCAATGACAATCAAGATCAGTGATTTTCTAGCCATCGTCATGCAACATGAAATTGATCATCTTCATGGCAATCTGTTTATTGATTATCTTTCGCCATTAAAAAGACAAATCGCATTAAAAAAGGTTAAAAAGCATAGCAAGTCAGTAGAGCAGTGTGATTGATAATGCTTTTTGCGGTTTGTTAGAGCAGGGGAGGGATAGCTTTAAACAAGTCGGGGATATCGCAATGTTATTTAACCCGTCATAGAGCGTGGCAGTTGTGCGACATGGGCTATTCATGGGTTTGGTGCTTGTGAGATGTCGCCAGTGAGATGTTTTATCCCTTCTGACAGAAAAATATTATGGCGGATATCAAGAATGAGTTGGATTGGCTGACCTTGGGGCGGTGGCATATTCTGGCAATGCGGATGTTTGGATTAATTATAATGACCTAAGTATTGGCATCCATTGCCAGCCCCACTTGTACCTAAATTAGAAGCGGATTTGATAGTTAGCCTGAATACGAGTCTTGACTCAGGTGTGCGGGAATACGAGAACTTCGTCATCTCAATACGAGCCATAAAAATGGCGCTGCCAACTAGCCTCTTTATATTTGGCAGAGGAGCGGGCCGTTAGTGTCATCCCTGCGGCACTCTGACACCTTTATCGAGATAGAGGCTGCTGTAGTGGGCTCGGTGGGAGACAAACATTACCTGATGACGGCTGCCGTCGGAAAGGATAATAAAGTCGCCCGCCTGGGCGGGGCTCTGCAGGCTGATCTCCTGCTCTGGAGCCGTCAACTTGTCGACCGCCTCTTTGAAGGTGAGGGTGTAAGAGTACATATGGCGCTCCACTGCTGGCTCATATCAAACACTGGTTCAATGCTAGCTGTTGGTGCTGTGGTATGCGGTGCCCGATTGGTGCTGTCAGACAAATATCGGGTCGAACAAGCGGGATGGACAGCATATGAAGCAGGAGGCTTATCTGTGTTTCTGGGCAGTGGTGAGCCATGCTAACAGTTGCTGGCCCACCTGTGGGCTGCCGAGCAGTGCCATATGGCTGGTACGGTAGGCAATCCAGCAGTGGGAGGGAGGGAATGCCAGCTGATGGCGTGTCTCGTCATGCTGGCCGAGGGCGCTGCGCAGTGGCACAAGTCCATCGCCGATCAGTCGATCAGCCAGCAGACCGCGTTTGGCCGCTGTGGTTGCCGCTATCGTAAAACAAGTCACTCCGGCGGGCAGGGGCAAGGGAAGGCGAGGATCGGGCAAGGCGGTGTGCGTTTCGCCCTGGGGGGAGGGTGAGTCCATCACCTTGCCGTGGCGCAGGTCCTTGATACCGGCGCTGCGCAGCTGTGCCAGCCTGACGAAGGGCGCGCTATAGGCAGTGGCAGGCAGCAATTGCTCCAGCCAGTGACCGGCGTGTTCAAGGGGGGCGCCATGATGGGGCGTGCCGAGAAACACCATGTTTTTCAGGGCGTCGGGCCAGCCCATCTCACTCTGGCTGGCATAGTGACAGGCGCTGCGGATCACCAGCCCACCCATGCTGTAGGCTAGCACGCTTATCTCCCTTATCCGGCCAGGCCAATGGCGTGTCAGCTGTGCCAGCTGACTGGCCAGTTCCCGCCCGTTTTGCGCAATGGGCAGGCCCGAGTTGTAGCGAACATAGACAGGCACATAACCCAGCTCGCTGGCCAGCATCTCCCCCAGGTTGAGCGTCTGATGGCTGTGCTTGGCTTGGTTCTGCCACTGCAGATCATTCATGCACAGGCCGTGCACCATCAGCAGCACCCGACCCTCGACGGGCAGATCCGACGGCATGGCGTGCCAGTTCAGGGGCTGGCCGTCATGGCGCAGTGTCATGGGGGTGGCGAGGGCATTGTGGCTCTCGACCAGCTTGTCCCCCATCACACCGTTGAGGGTGGCGAGCAGGGCGGCGCGTTTTGGGGTCTCGGGGATCTGGTGCAAGGGCGGCGTTGGCGGCAAGCAATCAAGCAGGGTATTGATGCCACCGCTCAGGGTATGGGCTGCGCCGTGCACACCCTTGTAGACCAGACCCGTTATCCCCCGGGTTTGACCCTGGGCCTTGCCCCTTAACCCTATGCCACTCAACACCGCCTGATGGACGGCCTCGGTGATCTGCACTGCTGCAGGCAGGGCCTGTGTGAGCAAGCGAGCCAGCTCGCGGATATCCGAAAGATGCCAGGAGGAAACCGGCTGCTGTTCTATCGACTGGGTCATGGGATCGCCCTCAGGGGATGATGTCAACAAGCACGTCTGCGCCAACGGAATGGCGCGCTGGCTGGCACAGACCCACCCAGCTTGCCGTGTTTGCCTCGGGTTTACCAGTGACGCCGCTGGCAGATCCTGCGGGGCAGGGCCCCTTGCTGCGTGGGGGGCCGCGAGAGTGCGTTTCCCCTGGCGCGAGGCGGGTCACGGTAACGGGCGGCAAAATCCTCTCTACTTGGTCATATGGCACCGTAATAGGGAGGCGAAGATGTCACTGTTTGAGGAGCGTCGGGTGCAGGATCTCTGCGCCCGCTTGCTGGATAGCATGAATGAGAAGGGGTGTTCACTCGATAGCAAGCATGGCCGCGAGTTGCTGGTCCTGTTGCAGGCGGTGGGCGGCGTCAAGCCGGTGGGGCGCAGCGCTCGCTATATCTTGACCCCCGCAGGGAGCGACTATCTCGTCACGCAGCTGGCACAAACGACGCCTCAGATACCAGACAAGCGTGACAGTGTGCGGGCCCTCGGGGTGAGCTTGCCTTCGTGCCTCAATCAGGCCAGTTTTCATGCTCTCTGGCACGGAGACAGCAAGCATCCACGCAGCGACACAGGCCCAGATCAGGGCACCATGGACATAACGTTGACACAGGATGAGGTGATCCGACTGCGTACTCTGAACCCACTCTCACTCATTGAGCAAGGTGGCCAACGCCACGAGATGACGGCGCAGATGGCGCTGTTGGGGGAGCTGGTTTTGCCGGAACGAGCGCTGGCCGCTCTGGCGGCCATTGACTGGCAAGGACGGCAGATCGTGACGGTGGAGAACAAGGGAGCCTTTGTGGATTACCCGCTGCAAGCAGGGGAGTTGCTGCTCTATGTGCCTGGCCGCAATACGACGCTGGCACGGCAACTGATCCCGCTGTTGCCGGCGACTGTGCCCTGGGCTCACTTTGGTGATCTGGATCAGCGAGGATTGGACATTGCCGCCGAGCTGGCTGATTCCATCCATCGTCCTCTCGCTCTGTGGTTGCCCGATACTCTGATGACGTATGTCCACCACTATGCTCGTCCTCTGACCTGTCGACGGGAGGGGCAACAGGCCAGCAGAGGTAAAATTCCCTGGGACGTGGATCCCGCAACAGACAGGTTCGGCGATCCGCTGGCAGAGGTATTCATGCACCTGATCGCAAACAGGCTGTGGTTGGAGCAAGAGGTGCTGGTACTGGCCAGACATTGGCAGTCATGGTCATCTGCTATGCTGCGTGATAAATGTCTCAATAAAAAAACCGCCTGATGGCGGTTTTTTTATCATATGGACCCTTATTTCAGGGCTTTTTTCAGCTTCTTGATCTTGCCTTCGTGCTTGGCAATTTTCTCAAGGCGTGCGGCGATCTTCTTCTTGATCTCTTTCTTGCAGACTTTGGCCATCTGGCGTGCTCCTTATGCAAGTAATGACACCGACGGTGTCGGGGTGGGTCAGTCCATGAGTCCCAGAATGCCACAAGGTTAACGTCTGAACCAAGCCTCTGTCGAAAAAAACAGCAACTCGAGGCCAAGGAGGCTCGGGCATATCGGCAGTAGGTTGACGATGAGGATTACAGGCCAGCCAATGGCTGGAGCCACAATGCCATCCATGATGCCTTCTCTGCGGCAAGGGGCGCCAAGCCAACATGGTTCTCGTGATACTCGGGCAGAATATGTCGCAGCCACCAAAAAGCGCCCCTGGGGGCGCTCTTGGTCTCACTGGCAAAACCGGACTATATCAGGCTTTTTTCAGATAGGCGGCGACCAGCACTATCTGCACGCCGTTGACCTTGCCTTCAATGTGCAGCGGGTTGTTGGTCAGGCGGATGCCTTTGACCAGGGTGCCGCGCTTGGCGGTGAAGCCGCCGCCCTTGACGTCCAGATCCTTGATCAAGGTAACCGAGTCGCCTTCGGCCAACACGGCGCCGTTGGAATCCAGGGTCGGTACGCTGTCGTCATCGTCGCCAGCCTGACCGGCTTCAGCCCAGGCCTTGGTCTCCTCTTCCATGTACATCATGTCCAGCATGTCTTGAGCCCACACTTCGCCCTGGCCGGACAGGTTTTTCAGCTGACGCCACGCCATGACCTGCACAGCGGGAACCTGGCTCCACATGCTGTCGCCCAGGCAACGCCAGTGATTGACCACTGTGGTGTCCGGCTGCTCCAGCTGGCCACGGCAGGTGTCACACAGGGCAAGGCTGTGATCATCATCGCTGGCCGGTGAGTGGGGCACCGCGAAGGCAGTCAGTGCCTGTTCGGCGCCACACAGTTCACACTTGGCGCCCGCGCGCGCTTGCAGGATGGCATTGATGGTCATGTTTTGGTTCCATTCATGTTGGTAAAATGGCCCGCCTTGAGCGAACCAAGGTAAAGAGGGGGCGGAATATAGCATAAAACCCCTCTCTTTGTCAGGCCAACGCCCGGGCTCCGGGTCGTTTGCCAGGTTGACACCTGTGTTCACTACGGCTTGCCGGGACCAAGTCTGGGTTCATGATCACCTGTCAGGTCGGATCTTCATGGCGGCCGATCCGCATTGACGAGTGCTTTTTGGGGCGGGATCGCTAGAATAAGCCTCTTTTTTTACTGCAAGGCAGGGGCAAGCGTGCTGGCTCAACGTTTTCAACAACTGGATAGATTGCTGACCGAGACCCGGCGCTGGTGGCAATACCAACCCTATCATCACCTGAACCTGGCCTTCGCCGACGAGGCCCCCGCGCTGGCCGTACAGCTCAACGCCATGCCCCTTGAGCAGATTAATCGACTCGATGGTGACATGGGGGCATTGTGCGATCTGCTTGCCCCCTGGATCCCGGCGGGGGAGACGCTGCATGCCCTGAGTGAACTCGCACGCTTTACCCCCGAGCCCATCCAGTGCGCCAAGGAGATGGCGATGCACATGCCGGGTCGCAAGCAGGCACAGATAGAGGCCTTTACCGGCTGCCTGCCATCCCATCAAGGCCCCTATCTGGAGTGGTGTGCGGGCAAGGGGCATCTGGGGCGGCTGGTTTCCCTGCATCGCCGGGCCGAGATCCTGAGCCTGGAGCTGCAAGGTCCGCTCTGTGAGGAGGGGCGTCGGTTGGCGGCGCGTGACGGGGCCCGCATGCAGTTTGTACAGGCGGATGCCTTTGCAGTCGATGCCGGCCAGTTGCTCGCCACCGAACACCACGCCATGGCGCTGCACGCCTGTGGCGAGCTGCATACCCATCTGCTGGCGCTGGTGGCTGAGCGTGGCGCCCAGGGGGTGACCATATCCCCTTGTTGCTATCACTTGATCCGCGGCACCCACTATGCCCCCTTGTCCACCGCCGCCCGGGCCAGCGATCTGCAACTGGCCAAGGCGGATCTGCGGCTGCCGCTGCAGGAGACGGTGACCGCAGGCGCCCGCATCTCGCGCCTGCGCGAGCTGGAGGTGGTGTGGCGGCTCGGGTTTGACTGCCTGCAGCGTCAGGTGTGCGGGGTGAACGAATACCTGCCGGTGCCCAATATCCAAAAAAGTCTGCTCACCGGCAGCTTCGAGGCGTTTTGTGAATGGGCGGCCGAGCGCAAGGGGATAGCCCTGCCGGCGGGGATGGATCTTGCCGTTTTTCTGGCCATGGGGGAGGCCCGTTATGGCGATGTCGCCCGCATGGAGCTGGTGCGCCATCTATTTCGCCGGCCGCTCGAAATCTGGTTGGCGCTCGATCGGGCGCTCTTCCTGCAAGAGCAGGGCTACCAGGTGGAAGTGGGCGAGTTTTGCGACAAACCCATGACCCCCCGCAATATCTTGATCCGTGCCGTGCGCTCTGCGCAGGCGTGAGTGACATCCTCCTGGAATGTCCTGCTGCCAGCCGGACATCACCTGATCCTGTCGGGTGATTGACCAAATTGGTTTGTGATGTGGCCCATCATGGGATGGGCCACAGCAAGATGCGGGTTGTTATTATTTTTCAGCGGCCTTTACAAGGCATATCGCGGCGCTCGTTGCGTAAACCAGAACATTAGTTCTTTATGCATTTTATGGCGTTGCACCCAGAGAGTGAAATGGCTCACAGAATCGTTTTATTTCTTAATTTTTGATGAGAATTTAGTTATAAAAAGGCCTATTCTCGGGATGAATTTTTCTGAGACAAGGACTGTGCCCCATGTTCAAACCCACGCAATGTGCCTGGCTGGTTGCTGTTGCCTGCGCATTTCCAAGCTATGCCGTCATGAATATTCAGCCCGATCCACAAAATGCCGGTGGATATGTGATTGCCGCACCGGATCTGGCGGCAGTTGAAAAAACAAAGACAGCCAATCCCATGTACGATGTCTGGTCAAAAGCATTGGCGACTCGGCCCAATAATATTGTCGATGCCATCACGCCAAGAGCGGCCAGCAACCCGGATAACGTCAAACGAGTCGAGCGGGTATTCACGGAATCGGACTGGGAATATTTAACCCAGATGGCGGCGCCGGAATATACCTATGAACGCTTCTTGCGGGCCATCGGTAAATTCCCGGCTTTTTGTGGCGAATATACCGATGGCCGGGATTCGGATGCCATTTGCAAAAAATCCATAGTGACGGCCTTCGCCCATTTTGCCCAGGAGACGGGCGGGCACATCAGCAAGAACAATATTTCCGACAACCCGCTGGCGCTGGAAGAGTGGCAGCAGGCGCTGGTGCATGTGCGCGAGATGGGGTGGTCAGAGGGGCAGGCGGGTTACACCACGGGCTGCGGCCAGAATGACTGGCAGAACAAGAAATGGCCCTGCAGCACGGGACAGGGCTATTTCGGACGCGGCGCAAAGCAGCTCTCCTATCACTTCAACTACGGCGCCTTCTCCGAAGCCATGTTTGCGGGTGATGCCTCGGTGCTGCTGAGCGATCCGGGGCGGGTCGCCGACTCCTGGCTGAACCTGGCGTCCGCCATCTGGTTCTTCCTCACCCCCCAGGCCCCCAAGCCTGCCATGCTGCACGTGATTGACCGCACCTGGGTACCTTCCCAGCGCGAGATAGCGGCCGGTATCGGTTATGGCTTTGGCACCACCATCAACGTCATCAATGGCGGCATAGAGTGTGGTGAACAGAACAAGGACAAGGGACAACCGGTCAACCGGATCCGTTATTGGGAGGGGCTGGCCGAGCATTACCAGATCCCCGTCAAGGCCGACGAGAAGAACACCTGCTGGCAGCAGACGCCCTATGGCAGCCTGAATCTGAACGGCGCCACCGATGTGCTCTATACCAACTGGGATGGCAACTGGAAGTACTACCCGGATAGACCCGGCGGTTACTCCTTCGAGTGTGAGCTGGTGGGTTTTCAGACCGCCTATTCGGCCCTGGTGCCGGGAGATTACGAGAAGTGTGTGACCAACTTCTACGGCTCCCATGCCAACTGGCCCAAGGTGCGGGTGGTGGCCAAGCTGGATCCGGCCCCCGTTGACCCGGTCGATCCGCCGGTCGGAGACGTGCCGGCCTGGAGCGCGACCGCCGTCTATACGACGGGGGCCAAGGTCAGCTACAAGGGTGCCGTTTATCAGGCAAAGTGGTGGACTCAGGGCAATGAACCCGGCAAGGGCGATCCCTGGGCGCTGGTACCGGCCAAGTGATGAGGTGGCTCCATCACCGGGGCTGACGAAATCGATACAACGGATCCTTCATATATCTGACTGGACGGCAAGGGGGAGGCTTATTGCCTCCCTCCTTTCATCATGTAGAGGCCATTCATCCGGGAAGAAGATGAATTGCCATGCTTGCACCTCCCGCTTATCAAGAGATGACGTCTCCCTGAGGACGAATGTTTATTTATCCTCTGTTTATATCCCGTTTCTTATTGTTGTTCCCAATTTATAGGTGGAACGCTGCTTGCTGGTCTGGCGATGGGTTTTGGATGCCATGAATATTGATGAGAGGCTGGTCATTCAGCGTGATGTGAAAACAAGGTGCCATCATGCAGGCCTCTGTTATCGCGCGCCAATACTCAGTTATCTGAGCTGGAATAATTCATCCTCACCGTCGTCAAGCCTATTTTCGTTGTTATCGCATGTGGTGTATCGACACTCACACCTGAACAATGTCTATTGTTCGATATGGCGCGGTATAATGGTGTATTTTTGTCGTGTGCCAGCCGTCCACTCTGTGAGTTGAGAAACAGGTGGCTATATCGGATATGTACCTTGATGCTGCGCGTGCAGAAACGGGATAAACAAGGAGAGATCACCTAATGAATATCGCCATGCATTTTGAAATTCCGGTGACGGATATGACGCGAGCCATCGGGTTTTACTCCCGCGTATTTGGCATCACGTTCGAGCGAGCGGAGATAGATGGCAACGAGATGGCGTTGTTCCCGCTCTCGGAAGGGGGTGAGGGGTGTTCCGGTGCGTTGGCCAAGGGAGAGACGTATGTTCCGAGCCTGGATGGCACACGGATTTATCTGGCGGTGGCCGATATCGAACAGGTGATGGCCAGCGCCTTGCTGGCCGGTGCCCAACGTCTGTATCCCGTTACCCGGGTTGGCGACACCGTCAGGGTGGCTGAATTTCAGGATCCCGAGGGCAACCGGATCGCCCTGCAGGAAACCGTCAGGCGCTGATGCAATGGCTGAATGGCGATGGTATTCAGGACAGATAAGTGCGTTTCAAGACATGCTTGCGGGATGATGGGTAACGAGCAAGTCGTGGACGCGCGCGTCCCTCTTTGGCAGACAGTGAAAAGCAGCGCCACCCCAGATGCGGTGAACAGACGGGATCCGTACCGCGTTTTGTGAGGCGGTTAATGGCGAAGGTGCGACAGGAATGGTACTCATATGATGCGAAATATGGCCGAAGAGTGGCTGGGATCCATCTTTTCCAGGGAGGCATTATGCAAGGACATTGTTTGTGCGGCGGGATCCTCGTTTCGAGCGGGGATCACCAGGAGGTCAACCTCTGCCACTGTACCACCTGCCGGCGCTGGTCCGGTGGTCCCCTGTTTGCAGTGCACTGCGGCAAGGATGTGCGTTTCAGCGGGATGATGCCTGCCACCTATCGCTCCTCGGAATGGGCGGAGCGCGGCTTTTGCCCCACCTGCGGCACCCATCTCTTCTATCACCTGCTGCCGACGGATGAGTACATAGTGCCGGCCGGTCTCTTCCTGCGGGACGATTTTCAGCTGGCGAACCAGATCTTTATCGATGAGAAGCCTGACTTCTATGAGCTGAAGAACGAGACGCCCACCCTGACCGGTCAGCAGGTGTTCGAGCAGTTTGCGCCCAAGCCTTGATGGGAGGAGATATCTTATTGAGACCAGAAACCATGAAAGAAGACACAGACATGGAAGGGGGTTGCCATTGCGGGCATGTCAGATATGCATTGTCGGCCAAGCCTTTTGCTGCTGATTTTTGCCATTGCCGTGATTGCCAGCAAACAACCGGATCTCCGGTGGGCGCCTGGATGGATTTTCGTGTTGAACAGGTGAGATGGGTGAGTGGTGTTCCGATGGAGTATGCCTCTTCAACTCAGATCCGACGTGGCTTTTGCTCAATCTGTGGCTCCACGTTGAGCTATCGCAGTATTGAGCACCCTGAATATCTGACGCTTAGTATTACGTCTCTGGATAATCCGGACTCGGTAAGACCCACGTACCACATTTATACCGAACGACAGTTGGTTTGGTTACCCATTGATGATGAGTGTCCGCGTTATCCCGAAGGAAAGTGAATCAGGCTGATAGACGAATGTTGACAGACAAGGACAAATGATGGAACTGGTGGTGATCCGCCATGGTGAGACTCAGGCCAATGCCGAGGGGCGTTATCTGGGGCGCTGGATGTCGGGCTGAACGACACGGGCACTGCGCAAGTCACCAGATTGGCGCAGATGATCGCGGCGACGGAGGCGCCGTTTCAGCGGTTGCTGACGTCGCCTCTGCTGCGCGCAAGGCAGCGTGCCGAACTTGTTTCGCGCACGCTGGCGCTGCCTGCCCTGATAGTGCCCGCCTTTCGTGAACGTCATGTGGGGATATTTGAAGGGCTGACCCAGGCAGAAGCGAGGGGGCGTTATCCCGAGCTGTGGGCGCGCAATATTACCCGGCGCTGGACAGCGGTGCCACCGGAAGGGGAGTCGCTGGATGCCGTGATTGCGCGGGTGTCACTGGGGTTGACCACGCTTGCCGAGGAGGCGCAGGGCGAGCGGGTTTTGCTGGTGGCGCACGGGGTCGTGGCAAAAGTGATCCGCGCCCTCACGACCACGGGATTCTCCGATTTTTTCGACTGGCAATTGCCAAACGGTGGCTACCTGGTCGTGGCGAAGGCATCGAACGGGCCACTGATACGTTTCAGTCGTCCGCGCCTGCAAGATTGACCGCTTCATTGCGCACGCATTGAAAATGGATGGGGCTAGGTTGGCTGGTTTCTAAAGCCCGAGCGTTCCTTGTGCTCGGGCTAGATCGCCCGCTGGTGGTGGCTTGGTGAACGGCCAGGTTAGGGGTGTTCCGGCGATTCTTTTCTACAACAATTGCGGCCCTGCTTCTTGGCCAGATAGAGGGCGGTATCCGCCCGGCGCACCATTTTCTCGACCGTATCTTGCGGACTCTGGCTCGCGCTGATGCCGATGCTGATGGTGAGCGACACCTCGGTGCCCGCACTCAGCGGGTGACGTTCCGATTCTATGGCCAGGCGGATCCGCTCCGCACTGGCCCAAGCCAGTTCCAGCGAGGTTTCAGGTAGCAAGATGATGAACTCCTCGCCGCCCCAACGACCCAGCATATCCACTTCCCGCAGCTGTTTGGCGATGCGTTTGACCAGGCTGAGAATGGCCTGATCCCCTTGCTGATGGCCATAGGTGTCGTTGACCTGCTTGAAGTGATCTATGTCGATCAACAGCAGGCTCATGGTGTGGCCGAAACGCTGGCAGCGCTGCATCTCCAGCTTGACCAGCTCATCGAAGCGGCGCCGGTTGGCGATCCCGGTCAGGGGATCCGTGGTGGCCGCCACCTTCAGCTCTTCCACCAGCCGGGCCCGTTCCGAAATGTCCCGCAGTATGGCGGTCATCTCGGTGGTCTGGCCCAGATTGATCTTGGCGATGGTGACCTCCAGTGGGAATTCGCTGCCATCGCGGCGCAGGCCCATCACGGAGGCGCGGGCGTGCATGGGGCGCGAATTGATGGGGGAGCTGCTGAATGCCCTGAAATAGCTGTCGTGGTTGGCGCGAAAACGCTGGGGCAACAGGGTTTCCAGCCGTTTGCCAACATAACTCTCGTCGACCCCGAACATCTCGCAGGCGGCAGTATTGAGAAGCTCGATACGCGACTCGCTGTTGACACTGATGATGCCGTCATAGGCGGAGTTGACCACGGCTTCAAAGCGCTTGCGGCTCATCTTGAGCGCTTCCTCCAGCTGCTTCTTGGCGGTGATGTCGATGGCCGTGACTATGATGCGAGTGATGCGGGATTGCTCTGGAATGATGGGGGAGAGGATGAAGCGCCACCAGCTGGTGCGTGACAGGGTATCGATGGGCAGTTCGCTCTCCAGTCCGGTCTGCTGGCTGACGCACTCGTGCATAGGCTGCTCTATGCTGCCGGTGATGTAGCGGGGAAACATCTCGCTGAGCCGTTTGCCTATGGCGTTCAGCACATCCAGCTCGAACGCCTGGGCGAAGGTATCGTTGGCCGAGACCAGGGTGAAACGGTCGTCATCATCGAGTGAAAACACCGCTACTGCGGCACCGATGGCATCGAGAGACGACTTGATGTCGGCATGGGAACCCTGTGTGAACATGCAACCTCCACAGCGAATAACACATTGATATTCAGTATAGTGTGGCCGTTTTCCCGCCAAGCATTCCATAGTGTGAAGATCGGCATTGTTTGGGCCAAACCGTGGCGCCTGGGTGACGGGGATGACTGGCTGAGGGGAATAAGCTGGGCTTTACTCTGTCAACTGGGGTCTCTGACGGGTCTCTATCGCTCATCGGTGATGGCGGTCTCTGTATCGGAGCAAACCGCTGGCAAGGGATATCAATCGAGGCAAGGAGAAAGGGATGAAGATCAGCATTGATGCACACATCGAGCAGGAGATAGAGGCCGTTTGGTGGGCCTGGAATGACCCGGACTGTGTCGTCAGATGGAATGCCGCCTCCGATGAGTGGCACACCACGCGCAGCCGGGTCGATCTGGTGGTGGGGGGGCGTTTCTGTCATCACATGGCGGCCAGGGATGGCAGTGCCGCTTTCGATTTTGAAGGCACCTTCACCCTGGTTGAGGCACCGACCCGGCTTGCTTATGTAATGGATGACGGACGGACTGTGGAGGTACGCTTCGTCGAGGAGCAAGGCGCCACCCTGGTGAGCCTGGACTTTGATGCCGAGTCTGCGCATAGCCGCGAACAGCAGAAAGCGGGCTGGCAGGGTATCTTGAACAACTTCAAGCGCTACGTGGAGACGGCGGGCTGACGCAGGTTTGCCAGGCCAATAAAAAACCACCGGCGGGCAGCGGTGGTTTTTTATTGGGACATGGGCCCAAGTGTATGATGCACGGCAGACGCTGGTGGCAAGGAGCATCAAGGTGGCGTCATCGGCAGGGGGCTGTCCCCCTCGTCTAGGAACTTTTACTCTTCTATATCCAGCAGCACTAGGATGGCGCTGTCGCCGCCCCATTCACGCGGGGCCTGATGGAAGGCGCGCACATTGGGGTGCTGGGCCAGCCAGCTCGGGATCCGCTGCTTGAGGATGTGTTTGCCGATGCCGTGCATCACGGAGGCGACATGGATGTTCTCTTTCTGGCAAAGGGTGAGCAGGGCGGCCAGCTCCTGTTTTGCCTGATTCTGGTTCATGCCGTGCAGATCCAGATAAATCTCCGGCGGATAGATGCCGCGTTTGAGCTTCTTCAGCTCGAATTTTGACACATCGTCACGCACGTAACGAGTCGGACCATCCTCGTCCAGATGGGGCTGGTACTCGTCGCTGAAAAAGTGGCCAACCCCAAGCTTTTCGCGGCTTTCACGCAGTTCGCGTTTCTGCTTGACCGGGCGCAGGTCGGCCCTTATGGTATCTTGCTTAATTTTCCGGGTACCTTTGACAGCATCGCGAAACAGCAGGCTTTCCTCGATCGTCGGTGAGGGCGTTTTTTTCATCAGGTACTCGTCTTGCTCGCTATATAGGTTTCTCGGGCCGGATATTACTCGACTTGGAGGTGGATTTGGACAAGATATTTATCGATGAGGTGGTTGCCGAGATGCACACCATCCAGGACATGTTGCGCTGGGCCATGAGTCGTTTCAACGACGCCGGGATCTTCTACGGACATGGTACCGACAACGCCTGGGATGAGGCCGTGCAGCTGGTACTGCCCGCGCTACATCTGCCGCCGGACGCGGATCCGGGCATGCGCCACTCCCGTCTGACCACCAGCGAGCGTCATCGCATCGCCGAGCTCATCATCCGCCGCGTGCAAGAGCGCGTGCCGGCCGCCTACCTGACCAACAAGGCCTGGTATGCCGGTTGGGAGTTTTACGTGGATGAGCGGGTGCTCATTCCCCGTTCCCCCATCGCCGAGATGGTGGCCAACCGCTTCGCCCCCTTCCTCAAACATGAACCGACCCGGATCATGGACTTGTGCACCGGATCCGGTTGTATCGCCATCATCATGGCCCACGAGTTCCCCGAGGCGGAAGTGGATGCCATTGACATCAGCGTGGATGCGCTGAATGTGGCCGAGCGCAACATCACCGATCACGGTCTGGAGCAGCAGGTCATTCCGATCCGCTCCGATCTGATGCGCGATCTGCCGGCGGGGGACAAGTACGATCTCATCGTCTCCAACCCGCCTTATGTGGACTCCGAAGACATGTCGGATCTGCCGGACGAGTTTCGTCATGAGCCCGAGCTGGCGCTGGCCTCCGGCTCCGATGGGCTCAAGCTGACCAAGCGTCTGCTGGCCCATGCGGCCGACTTCCTCAAGGATAACGGCGTGCTGGTGGTCGAAGTGGGCAACAGCATGATCCACCTGGAAGCCCAGTTCCCCGAGATCCCCTTTACCTGGGTAGAGTTCGAGAACGGCGGTCACGGTGTCTTCGTGATGACTCGCGACGAGCTGGTGCAGTATCAGGATCATTTCGCCATCTACAAGAACTAAGCAGGAGCGCGCATGGCAGGGAACAGTTTTGGTCAACTCTTTCGGGTAACCACGTTCGGCGAGAGCCACGGTCTGGCACTGGGCGCCGTGGTCGATGGCTGCCCGCCGGGTCTGGAGATCAGCGAAGCGGATCTGCAGGGAGATCTGGATCGGCGCAAGCCCGGCACCTCTCGTTACACCACCCCGCGCCGTGAACCGGATGAGGTGAAGATCCTCTCCGGGGTGTTCGAGGGCAGGACCACGGGGACCTCCATCGGGCTGCTCATCGAGAATACCGATCAGCGCTCCAAGGATTACTCCGAGATCAAGGATGTGTTCCGTCCGGGCCATGCCGATTACACCTACCACCAGAAATATGGTCAGCGGGACTATCGGGGCGGTGGTCGCTCTTCCGCCCGTGAGACCGCCATGCGGGTAGCGGCGGGCGCCATCGCCAAGAAGTACCTCAAGCAGATGCATGGCATCGAGATCACCGGCTTTCTCTCCCAGCTCGGCCCCATCAAGGCCGAGGCGTTCGATGCGGCGCAGATTGAGCAGAATCCCTTCTTCTTCCCCGATGCGGACAAGCTGGAGGCGCTCGATCAGTACATGCGCGATCTGAAAAAAGAGGGCAACAGTGTCGGTGCCAAGGTTCAGGTCGTTGCGAGCAACGTGCCGGTCGGCCTCGGCGAGCCGGTCTTCGACAGGCTCGACGCCGACATCGCTCACGCCATGATGGGCATCAATGCCGTGAAAGGGGTGGAGATAGGTGACGGCTTTGCGGTGGTGGAGCAAAAAGGCTCCGAGCACCGCGACGAGATGACCCCGGCGGGTTTTGCCAGCAATCATGCGGGCGGCATTCTGGGTGGCATTTCGTCCGGTCAGGATATTGTGGTGAGCATGGCGCTCAAACCGACTTCCAGCATCACCGTGCCGGGCAAGACCATCAATACCGAGGGCGAGGCTACCCTGATGATCACCAAGGGTCGCCATGATCCTTGCGTCGGCATCCGCGCCGTGCCCATCGCCGAAGCCATGCTGGCGCTGGTGTTGATGGATCACCTGCTGCGCCATCGCGCCCAGAATCAGGGCGTGTTGACCCATACGCCCCAGCTGCGCTGATCGGCCTGTCACCCCCAAACTGATCGTGAGGTGTGGCAAAAGATATTGTAATGGTGCAGTAACAGGCACAGAAAAAGGCGACCTCAGGGTCGCCTTTTTATTCCTACGGCTGGCGGGTCTGGGCCGTGTCTGGCGATACCGTATCCTCACCCTCAAACCGGCATGGGGGCGGGGCAAGGTCACTGTCTGGCGGGGGGAGGGCGGCGATGGCGTCATTGACCCGAGCGAGCTCGGCCTCGCTCACCGCCGCTTTGGCAAACATCAGGCTGACCGGCTGATGGTGCAGCATCAGCTGGCAGCTGATGAAACCACCCGCCCCCAGCTGTTGCAGCCGATAGCGAGCGTATTGCCACTCCATGATGACCCCATCCAGGCGACGAGCAAGCAGCAGCTCGATCAACCTGTCGTCGGTGTTGTAGTCGGTGGCGCCATTGAGGGCGGGGCAGTGCTCCATCCGCTGGGTGGGGCGGGTGCCACGCAGTTTGCCCAGATGCAGTTGTGTCTGCTGGCAGAGGGCTGAGAGGTTCTGAATGCCTTGCCAGGGATCGGTATGGCCAGGGATGGGGTTGTTGCTCAGCAGCACGAAGGTGCTGCGCCGGTAGGGGGCCGAGAAGCGGGCGAACTCGCGCCGCTCCGGGGTGTCGAGCGCCCCCATGGCCAGATCCAGCTGTTGCTGCTTGATCAGGTGCAGGGTGCGGGCCCAGGGCAGGTTGCGAAAGCGCGCTTCCAGCCCGGCCTGGCTGAGGATCCGGCGGGTCAGGGCCACATCCAGTCCATCCAGCTCGCCTTGAGGGTTGATGTAGCTAAAGGGGGGCCAGTGGCCCCAGGCCACCGACAGCGTGGTCTTGGCCCCGAGTGGCAGGCTCAGCCCCAGTGTCAGAAGCAGCAGGCTTGCCCGACGCCAGTGACGACACTTGCGTGTGATATGTACCGCCATGAGCCTGAACCTCCTTGTTCGGGGACTGAAACGATGGTCGTCTGTTGCTGGCATCAAGCATAGCCTGATTCGAATGCGCTCTTGGGCTGGATACGCGAGCGGGACGCTGACTCACTTTTTCGGTTCACGCTGGGATGAACATCACATTTCTCTCGTTTATCCACGGCAACTCCGTTAGACTGCGCCTCTATTCTTTCCCCTTTGCTCTGCTCCCCGGGGAAATCGTTGTTTTCTCAATAGGCCCAGAACTTGTGAGATGGCATCGGCTCAGCAGAGGAGCCCCACCACAAATCCCCGGCGCCACTATCCCTAGCAGGTAATTATGAGTTTTTCTTCCCTCGGTCTGGCCGAACCCTTGTTGCGTGCCGTTGCCGAGCAAGGCTACGACACCCCGTCTCCCATTCAGCTGCAAGCGATCCCCGCCGTTCTGGCTGGCCGCGACCTGATGGCGGCGGCCCAAACAGGGACCGGCAAGACCGCAGGCTTTACCCTGCCGATGCTGCAGCGTCTGATGGAGAGCAAGCGCAAAGTTTCTCCCAACCGGATCCGCGCCCTGGTATTGACCCCGACGCGTGAGCTGGCCGCCCAGGTGGGCGAGAGCGTACGCAACTACGGCAAACATCTGCCGATGCGCAGCCATGTGGTCTTCGGTGGTGTCAGCATCAACCCGCAGATGATGGCGACTCGCCGTGGTCTGGACGTGCTGGTGGCCTGCCCAGGCCGCCTGATGGACCTCTACAACCAGAACGCCGTCAAGTTCGACGAAGTCGAGATCCTGGTGCTGGACGAAGCGGACCGCATGCTCGACATGGGCTTCATCCGTGACATCCGCAAGATCCTGGCCCTGATGCCCAAACAGCGTCAGAACCTGCTCTTCTCCGCGACCTTCGCCGACGAAATTCGCGAGCTGGCCACCGGCCTGCTCAACAACCCGGCCGTGATCGAAGTGGCGCCGCGCAACAGTACTGCCGAGCGCATCGAACAGCTGGTTCACCCGTGCGACAAGGCCAACAAGATCGGTTTGCTGAGCCATCTGGTCACCAGCAACGACTGGCAGCAGGTGCTGGTGTTCACCCGTACCAAGCACATGGCCAACCGTGTTGCCGAGACCCTCGACAAGAACGGCGTCAGCGCCGCCGCCATCCACGGCAACAAGAGCCAGGGTGCCCGTACCCGCGCGCTGGCCGGTTTCAAGGAAGGTAGCGTCAAGGTGCTGGTTGCGACCGACATCGCCGCCCGTGGTCTGGACATCGACAAGTTGCCGCAAGTGGTCAACTTCGAGCTGCCCAACGTGGCGGAAGATTACGTTCACCGTATCGGTCGTACCGGCCGTGCCGGTGCTGCCGGTCACGCCATCTCCCTGGTCGCGGCCGATGAAGGCAAGCTTATCAAGGCGATCGAGCGTCTGACCAAGCAGAACATCCCGTGCGAGCAGGTGGCTGGCTTTGAAGCCTCCCGCGAGACCCTGGACAACATAGCCCGTGGTATCGGTGCGCCGCTGCGCAAAGAGCCCCGTGATCCGAGCGAGCAACGCCGTGTTGCGCCACGTCCGCAGGGACAAGGCCAGCGTCAGGGCGCCGGTCGTTCCGCCAATGGCGGTAATGCCGGCGGTGCCCGCACCGGTAACGGTGGCAAGCCCAAGCCGCAGGGCGGGCAGCGTCCTGCTGATGGCGCCGGCAAACCGGCTCAGGCCCGTCGTCCCCGTCGCGCCACCCACAACCAGTAAGCGAGTGAGGTAACACCTCTTCGCGTCACAGGTTGATATAAAAAGCCCTGCCATATATTGGCAGGGCTTTTTTGTTGATGAGTTTACGGGCGCAGGCTAAGGCAAAGGAGAGCAGGCCATATCAACACCTTGGAGGGGCTGCATGGCTCGTTGAAATAGAACACCCCCGATGTGCAACAGCGGGGGTGTTGAGTGGCGGAACACTGGCCGAAATGGTGTCAGCCTGTTTCAGGCCCAAGCATGAATCTGGCGGATCCTGTCAGGATTTAGTCTGGGCGTTGTCGATCACCAGCTTGCCATCCTTGACCGGAATGGTGGCGCCAGGGGCTTTGTCCATGCGGATCACCCCCTCCTGACCGGCGAGGCGGTAGGTCACGTCATAACCCAGAGTGCGGGTGCTGCTCTCCTGCACCGTCTTGCAGCGTTGCTCCGTGGTGGTATAGGTATCACCCGCCTGCATGTTGCCCTGCACCTGGTTGCCGGCATAGCCACCGGCCACTGCGCCAGCCGCTGTTGCCACCTTCTTGCCGTTGCCGCCGCCAAACTGGTTGCCGAGCACGCCTCCCAGCGCGGCACCGACCACGGTACCCAGGATCTTGTTCTCATCCTGCACGGGTTTGCGGTGGGTTACTGTGACGTTGCGGCACTCCTGACGGGGTGTCTTGATGGTTTCGGTCACCGGCTTGCTGGCCAGCACCTCGGCAAACTGCGGCTTGGCTGAAAACAGGGATCCGCTGGCGGCGGCAGACAATGCCAGCGCAGAGGCTACACCGATCCCGACACCTGCCAACATGGATTTGTTCATTTTTCGTTCTCCTGAAATGCATCACCTGATGCGGCTGTTGCTTGTCGCGATCTTGGCACAACCCCGAGGATGAACAAGACGGCCAGCGTGCAGGCACGACAAGCTCTGACTTCACCAAAAAGCCCCTCGTCAAAAAGGTGTCGGGCTTTGGCGACAAAGACCGTGGAGTGCGCTTCAGGGGATCCGGTCTGACAGGCCGGGGTGGCATGTCAGTTTGGCGCGGGTGGATGCATCGCAATCTGCGATTCATATGGACTCTTTTATCCATTTTGCGTCAAGCCACTGCCGCGCGGGCTGCAATCTGCTGCGTTTGTCCCCTGACGCGGGTTTGAACGGCTTGCCCGCATGCACAGATGCGTGCGGCAAGTGCTTGATAAATCGCTTTACTGACGGGAGCAAGCGGCCGATAACAGATCACGGCAAGCATTATGCTTGGTCTTTTGGTAGAGAGAGTGACGGGCCCATGAGTGAAAGGGGATCACCCCGATAGGTGTGATGCAGTGCCGGTGAGCCAGGTTCAAGCCGTCATCATCTCGGGGCCAATGAAAGTGACAACGGCAATACCAGGGCAATCCCGACGCGGTACGCGTTGGGACTGTGGAAGATCGAAGGGGGACTTATGTCGATGCTGCCAAGATGGATACAGCCGGCCGTACAGGCCGAGATCATTACCCTGCAGCAGGCACAGCGGCTGCTGGCATCCCTTTATCAACCCCTTTCCGAGGTGGCGCAGGAGCTGCCTGCCGACATAGTCGACATCAGCCTCAAGCTCTACTGCTTTCGCCAACAAGGCCGGGTGCGTCATTGATGCACCAGTGAGAGGACGTTTCCCCGAGCCGCTGGAGCTCTGACCGCATAGAAAGCGCCCGGCACCCTGGGCCGGGCGCGCTCTTGCAGTGAGGTTCGCCTCAGATCATCATCACCTGCACCACCAGCATCAGGGCGCCAAAGCCCAGCACGAAGCCCACCATGGGCAGCACGAACCTGACCCACTGGTTGAACTGGATACCGAGCATCTGCAGGGTGACCAGCACCAGCCCGGTGGGGGCCAGGAACAGCATGGCGTATTGCCCCCAGTTGTAGGCCGACACCACTATGTAGCGCGGGATCATCACGGTATCGGCCAGCGGCGCCATGATGGGCATGGAGAGCACCGCCAGTCCGGAGGAGGAGGGCACCACCAGCCCCAGCAGGGTGAACACCAGCATCTGGGCCACCGCAAACACGGCGCCGTGCATGCCGGCGACCAGACTGGAGGCGTAAGCCAGTATGGTGTCCGAGATCATCCCCTGATCCAGCACCAGGTTGACCCCCCGTGCCAGCCCGATAATCAGCGACACCGCCACCAGCTCGGATGCGCCCTGAGTGAAGGCCTCGACCGCCTCCTTCTCCTTCAGTCCCGAGATGAACATGATAATGATGGCGACGGCTAGGAAGGAGGCCGCCATCTGCGGGAACCACCAGCCGGCCATGGAGACACCCCACACCATGAGCGGAAAGGCGAGGATGAACAGGGTCAAAATTATCTTGCGGCGCAGGGTGAAGGGGACGCCTTCATCCAGTGCGCCCTCTTTGAGGAAGCGGGCCCGGAAGCTGTCTCTGTCCTCATAGGTGTAGGAGAAGGCAGGATTGGCCTTGATCTTCTTGCAATACCAGTGGAGATAGCCAATGACCACCAGGGTGCCCACCAGACAGCCGACGGCGCGAAAGATCAGCCCCTCGGTGAAGGGAATGCCGGCGGCATTGGAGGCGATCACCACCGAGAAGGGGTTGATGGTAGAGAAGGTGGTGCCCATGGAGGCGGCGAGGAAGATGGCTCCCACGCAGACGATGGCGTCATAGCCGAGCGCCAGAAAGATGGGCACCAGTATGGGGTAGAAGGCGACCGCTTCTTCTTCCAGCCCGCAGGTGGTGCCCCCCAGCGCCATGACGACGCAGACCAGCGCCACGAACATGAATTCGTTGCCGCAGGTCTTGCGCGACAGCGCTACCAGCCCGGCACTGAAGGCCCCCGTCTTGTTGATGACGCCGATGAGCCCGCCCAGCACCAGGATGAAGACGATGATGTCGGCCCCCTCTATGGTGCCCTTGACCATGCTGACCGCCACATCGGGGAGTCCCTTGGGGGCCTGCGCCAACCGCTCATAGGTGCCGGGAATGGCGATGGGCTTGCGGATGGTACCGCTGGTGAACTGTTCCACTTCGATATTGATATTGAGCTTTTCAAGCTCGGTCTGGGTGGCAGGCACCCGGCTTATTTCTCCTTGCGGGCTATTGACCATCAGGGTGTTGCTGGCCGAGTTATAGGAGAGCTTGGAATAGGCCCCCGCCGGAATGATCCAGGTCATCGCAATGGCCAGCAGCATAATAAGAAACAAAATGGTAAAGGCAGTGGGAAATTGTCTGCGTGGCTTGGTATTCGGCTCGGCACACATAAAATGCTCCTCGATAAAGCAGGTTCGGGCTCGGCGGAATATCGGGTCGACAGGGTTCCTTCGTCATGGGGCAGGAATACGCAGATCTACTGGTAATAGCGCACTCGTTGGCGAGAAGTCTGGCCTGATATTGGGCATGCGGTAGATTGTTTCACCATGTAACCATAACCTGCTGGTGTCAGGATGAATACGAAGCGCAGCTCGCTTTATGGCCTGGCTCACAGAATATATTTGCTGATGGAATTTTCGTTAATTTCGATGATATCCCCATTCTGGGTTTGCATATTCAATAACTATTTCAATTCATTTGGTGGATATAATTTGCAACTACACCACAGTTGCAAATAAATATGTAAAGAATGCATGGCCGCCCATGCCGGTTTGATAATGGATACATATTATTCAAGGCTGGCAATGCCCCGCATCATGACCGGTTTGACTGGGTGAAAACTCAGGCAGCGCCATCGCCTAAGACGTTTTGCTAATACCTGCCGCCATGACGCTGCTGTTAGGCTGTCTGCCCCATAAGAGATCGGCGCAGAGCATGATGCCGGCGAGATCTCCCGCCCAATCCGATCCAGCCGCTTTGTGCCACCTGCGAGGAAGGAACCCGATGACAGAGCAGAACATCTATGAGACAGGCCTTGATAAAAGCCCCGCCAATTTCGAGGCGCTGACCCCCATCAGCTTTTTGGCGCGGGCGGCGCGGGTCTATCCCGACTACCCGGCGCTGATCCATGGGGCCTTGCGTCAAAACTGGGCCCAGACCGAGCGGCGCTGCCGCCAGCTCGCCTCGGCCCTGCGTCGGCATGGCATCGGCGAGGGGGATACTGTCTCCATCGTCGCCCCCAATACCCCGGCGATGTTCGAAGCCCACTTCGGGGTGCCCATGAGCGGTGCCGTGCTCAACACCCTCAATACCCGGCTTGATGCCGAGTCCATGGCCTTCATCTTCCAGCATGCCCAGAGCAGGGTGGTGCTGGTGGACAGGGAGTTCGGCGCCGTGGTGCGCAAGGCGCTGGCCCTTGTCAAGACTCCGCCGCTGCTCATCGCCATCGACGATCCCCTCTATCGGGAGGGGGAGCTTGTCAGCGAGCTCGACTATGAACAGTTTCTTGCCCAGGGGGACGGGGATGAGCCCGGCTGGCTGCCGGCGGACGAGTGGCAGGCGATTTCTCTGAACTACACCTCGGGCACCACGGGCAATCCCAAGGGGGTGGTCTATCACCATCGTGGTGCCCACCTCAATGCGGTCAACAACGTGCTCTCCTGGGAGCTGCCCAAGCACCCCATCTATCTCTGGACCCTGCCGATGTTTCACTGCAACGGCTGGTGCTTCCCCTGGACCCTGGCGGCGACGGCCGGAGTAAGCGTCTGCCTGCGCCATGTGCAAGCGGGGGCCATCTTTGATGCCCTGCGCGAGCACAAGGCGAGCCACTTCTGCGCCGCGCCCATCGTCCTCAACATGCTCAACAACGCCGATCCTGCGCTTAAATATGGGCTCAATCACCCCATCAAGGTGATGACGGCGGGTGCAGCGCCACCTGCGACCGTGATCGCCGGCATGGAGGCGATGGGGATCGCCGTGACCCACGTCTATGGCCTCACCGAAACCTATGGCCCCTGCGTGCTGTGTGAACCCCAACGACGTTGGCAGGGGCAGGATGCCACCACGCTGTCGCGTCTCAAGGCGCGTCAGGGGGTAGCATCCCCGCTGCAGGGGGAGATGCGGGTCATCAACCCGGTTAGCGGCGAGTCGGTCCCCCAGGATGGCAAGACCCTGGGGGAGATAGTGCTGCGCGGCAATGTGGTGATGAAGGGCTATCTCAAGAATCCTTCTGCCAGCGCCGAGGCGATGGCGGAAGGGTGGTTTCGAAGCGGGGATCTGGCGGTCTGGCACCCGGACGGTTACGTGGAGATCAAGGACAGATCCAAGGACATCATCATCTCGGGCGGGGAGAACATCTCCAGTCTGGAGGTGGAGGACGTGCTCTATCGCCATCCTGACGTGGACGAGGTGGCGGTGATCGCCATGCCGGACGAGAAGTGGGGGGAGGTGCCCTGCGCCTTTGTGAAGCTCAAGGAGGGGCGTGAGCTCACCCAGGCCGAGCTCATTGCGTTTTGCCGCGAGCAGATGGCCCACTTCAAGGCTCCCAAGCGCATCATCTTCACCCCGCTGCCCAAGACCTCCACCGGCAAGGTGCAGAAATTTATGCTGCGCCAGCAGCTGGGGTGATGGTCCGATGCCGAGTGAGATACATAAGGAAACGGGCCCATCAGGGCCCGTCTTTTTTAAATCGGTTTTACGATCACTTGTTGTGGCGCTCATAAAGCCGCTGCACCACATCCTTCAACTCCAGCCCCTCGTTTTGCAGCAGCACGGTGAGGTGATAGAGAAGATCTGCGGATTCGTTGATGAGCTCCTCCCGATCCTTGGCCATGGCGGCCAGCGCCACTTCCACACCCTCTTCACCCACCTTCTGGGCGATGCGCTTGGTGCCTTTGGCGTAGAGGCTGGCGGTGTAGCTGGTAGCCGGATCCGCGCCTTTACGTGATGCCAGGATCTGCTCGAGCTCGGCCAGGAAGCCGAGCGGTGGCACAGGGTGGCCGTCGAAGCAGGAGGGGGTACCCAGATGGCAGGTGGGGCCGACGGGGTTGGCGGCGATCAGCAGAGAGTCCTGATCGCAGTCGGTGCTGATGGCGACCAGTTTGAGCACATGGCCCGAGCTTTCGCCCTTGGTCCAGAGGCGTTGCTTGCTGCGGCTGAAGAAGGTGACCTGGCCGGTGGCCTGGGTCTTTGCCAGTGCCTCGCGGGTCATGAAGCCCTGCATCAGCACCTCGCCGCTGGCGGCATGCTGGACGATGGCAGGGATCATGCCGTCACACTTTGCCCAGTCCAGACGTTCGGCGAGCGACAGCTCGTTGTTTACTGCTTGATTATTCACGGATGGCGACTCCTTCGGTTTTCAGCCAGCGTTTCAGTTCGGGAATGGGGATAAGGCCTTTGTGGAACACGGAGGCGGCCAGCGCCCCGTCCACGTCGGCGAGGGTGAAGGCATCG
This sequence comes from Aeromonas enterica, assembly GCF_054052465.1. Lineage (NCBI taxonomy): Bacteria > Pseudomonadati > Pseudomonadota > Gammaproteobacteria > Aeromonadales > Aeromonadaceae > Aeromonas > Aeromonas enterica. Next base: position 41,653 of record NZ_JBSTYL010000025.1, read on the forward strand.
CGAAAGTGCTCCATGGCGCCAGCGCCACCGGAGGCGATGAGCGGCACCTTGCAGACGGCCCGCACCAGCTTGAGCTGCTCGAGATCATAACCCTGGCGCATGCCGTCCTGGTTCATCACGTTCAGCACGATCTCGCCGGCGCCACGCTTTTGCGCCTCCTCGACCCAGTCGAGGGTGTGCCAGGCGGTGGTGCGGGTGCGGCTCTCGTCACCGGTAAACTGCTTGACCTGATAGTGGCCTGTGTCGGCATCGAAGTAGGAGTCGATGCCCACCACCACGCACTGCACGCCAAAGCGCTCGGCCAGTCGGGTGATGAGGCCGGGATCGGCCAGCGCTGGCGAGTTGATGGAGACCTTGTCGGCACCGAATTCCAGGATCTGGCGGGCATCCTCTACGCTTTTGATGCCGCCGGCGACGCAGAAGGGGATGTCGATGACTTCCGCCACCCGGCTCACCCAGCTCTTGTCCACCACCCGCTCATCGCTCGAGGCGGTGATGTCGTAAAACACCAGCTCGTCGGCCCCTTCGCTGGCGTAGCGGCGGGCGAGCTCGACGATGCCGCCCATCACCTCGTGATTACGAAACTGCACTCCCTTGACCACCACGCCATCTTTGACGTCGAGGCAGGGGATAATACGCTTTGACAACATGCTCGTTGCTCCATGTAAAGCACTGTTAAAACTAACGTTGTTGCCCACGGGCCCCAGGGCCCGGCGGCGAGTGAAAAAGGTGGCTTGCATGCTTTAACAGCGGGTTCCTGAGCGGGAAAAAGAGACCCGAAACGGGCGGCGTCTTCACTCGGGGGAGTACCACTATATGCACGACTTTATTCAGTGATTCAACCCTTTATCCAGCTTGGTCGGCCCCTGATGCCGACTGGCGCCAGCAGGCGCCTGGCCGCTCAAGCCTAGCTGAGAGCCATCAGCTGCCAGCAGCTCACGAAGGGTGAGCAGGGCACCATCAAAGTCGAACACTTTCAATTGCCGCGCCAAGGTTTCGCCTGGTGCTCCCAGAGTAAGCAGCAAGGGGGCCGAATATTGCTCGAACAGCGGTATCACGGCGGTATCACTTTGCACCAGCAGCTCCTCCATCTGGCGCAGCAGCTGTTGCTGCCAATGGCTGCTGAGGGGCGAAGTGATGGCTGTGTGGACCGACTCTTCTGTACCAAGTTGTACGAGCAGCTGTTCAAACTCGCTCACAATGCTCGTCATCTGTTCCGTCAGATCACCGCTGGTATTGCGCGCAAGCTCCTGTTCCAGTCGCAGGCTTTGTTCGGCCAGCGTTACCAATCCAAGCGTACTGGCCACCCCGCGCAAGCCATGAGCCAAACGCGTGGCGGCAGGCTGGTCGCCCGCTTGCAGGTAGCTTTCCAGCAACTGCATGTCCTGCCTGTGTTCGCTGGCGAAATGGCGCAACAAGGCCGTGTATTTCACCTGATTGCCCTGCAGTGCCGCCAGCCCCTGTTGCAGGTCCAGTCCGGGGAAGGACTGCAGTCGGGCGAGCGGTGCTATCAAGGTGTCACTTGCTCGGCGCTGATATCTGGGCTCTGTAGCTGCGCTGTTGGGCAACCACAAATGCAGCGCCTCAAACAGCTTGGCGGGGGTAACGGGTTTGGCAATGAAGTCGTTCATGCCCGCCGCCTCACAGGCTTTTCTGTCTTCTTCAAATGCACTGGCGGTCAGCGCCAGAATGGGGACCTGTTCCCAGCCAGGCAGGGCGCGGATGGCGCGGGTGGCACTGTAGCCATCCATCAGTGGCATCTGTATGTCCATCAGGATCAGATCGAAGGCATGTTGGCCAATATGATCCAGCGCTTCCTGGCCATTGACGGCGGTTTCGATGACGAGGCCACTGTTGTTGAGCAGCTCAAGCACCACCTCGCGGTTGATGGCATTGTCCTCTACCAGCAGCACGCGGGCATGGTTGGAGAAAAAGAGTGTCTGTTGCACCGTCTGTTCGAGCTGGGCGGCTTGCTGCGGTTCACCCTTGCCCGCAGCAAGCTGGGCGGTAAACCAGAAGCAGCTACCCTTGCCGAGAGTGCTGGTGACGCCGACCTCCCCCCCCATCAGAGTGGCGAGCCGACTGGTGATCGCCAGACCGAGGCCGGTACCCCCGTATTTGCGGGTGGTGGAGACGTCCGCCTGCTCGAATGCCTGGAACAGTTTCTCGCTCTGCTCCGGGCTGATACCGATACCGGTATCTTCCACCTCGAAGCGCAGCAGGTAGTCCGTGGCGAGCGAACGCTCCACCCTTACTCGCATGGTGACCGAGCCCTGCTCGGTGAACTTGATGGCGTTGGCTGCGTAGTTGAGCAGCGCCTGACGCAGACGAGTGATATCGCCATGGACCCAGGCTGGGGTATCTCCGATGTCGACTATGATGGTGAGTCCCTTGGCGCGTGCCTGTTCGCTCATCAGGGCACTGATGTTGTCCAGCATGGCGGTGAGGGAGAAGTCGCTCTGTTCCAGCGCCATTTTGCCTGCATCGATCTTGGAGAGATCCAGGATGTCGTTGATGATGGTGAGCAGATGCTGGGCGGCGTTGTCTATCTTCTCCAGGCGATCATGCTGGGTGTGGTCCGGCGTGTCGCGCTTGAGCAGGTAGGTCAGTCCCAGGATGGCGTTCATGGGAGTACGGATTTCGTGGCTCATGTTGGCCAGGAAGGCACTCTTGGCACGGTTGGCGCTCTCCGCCCGTTGATGGGCCTGAGCCAGCTGCAGGGTGCGTTCGTTGACCATCTCCTCCAGATGATAGCGGTATTGATCCAGCTCCTCCCCGAGCTGTTTCTTCTCGGTGATGTCCGCCTGCACTGTCACATAGTGGGTTACCACTCCATTCTCTTGCCTAATGGGGGAAACGGTGGCGAGCACCTGATAATGCGATCCATCCTTGCGCCGGTTGATGAACTCCCCATGCCAGCGTTGGCCCTGCTTGATGGCATCCCACAGTGCAATGTAGGTGGCCTTGGGGGTGAGCCCTGAGCGCAGCAGGGACGGCGTCTGGCCGATCACCTCGCTCTGCTGGAATCCACTGGCGGCCAGGAAGGCGACGTTGACATACTCGATGCGCGCTTGGGTATCCGTGATGAAAACCCCGTCCGGGCTCTGCTCCAGCGCCAGTGATAGCTGGCGCAATTGTTGCTCAGCCTGCTTGCGCTCGGTGATGTCCAGATGGATGCCGAGCAGGCGCATCGGGCGCTGCTGGGCATCCCGATAGACGCTGCCCTTGCTGCTCAGCCAGCGTACTTCTTCGCTGGGCAACAGGATGCGAAATTCAATCTCGATGGGTTTGCCGGTGGCGGGCAGTTCGGCCATCAGCTTGTCGATGCGGGGTTTGTCGTCCGGGTGCAGACAGCTTTGCCAGGCGTGAAATTCACTGAGTTGTTCGGCGGTGCGACCATAAAGGCGAGCACACTCCGGCGAGAAGAAGAGGCGGCCACTGGGGATGTGCCATTCCCAGATACCGACATGAGCACCTTCCTGAGCCATCAGCAGTCGCTGCTCGCTTTCACGCAGGGCTGTGCTGGTGGTTTCGGCACGGATACGGGCGCTGATGGCATCGTCCATCAGATTCAGTGCCGCCAGTCTGGCCCTGCGCTGGGTATCGAGCGCCACTTGCTGATTATGTAACAGCTGCTGCTCGGCCAGCTTGCGTTCGGTGATGTCCTGCACAGTGCCATACAGCTCGACGATAGCACCATCGTTGCCGCGCAGGGCGGCGCCTCGTGCGATAACCCAGATGGGATTCCCTTGCTCGTGGATCACCTCGGCATCGCATTCGTAGGGCAGACCATCCTGCAAACAGCGTTCGACGGACTGGGCGATGGCGCGCCACCCCTCCTGGGTGAAGTACTTTCTCACCTCGGGATAGACGGCGGGTGGCAGGGTCTGGTCACGACCATAGATGCGGTAGATCTCTGGTGACCAGAAGTGGCTGTTGTCGGCAATGTGCCAGCGCCAGTTGCCGATCTTGGCCAGATGCTGGGATTCACGCAGGATCCCCTCGTTGCGGCGCAGCGCCTCTTCGGTCTCCTTACGCTGCTGGTGATCCTCGATGATCGAGATGAAGTAGTCGGGTTCTCCCTTCAGGTCCCTGACCAGCGCCACCGTGAGGGTGATCCAGAGCTCCTCGCCCCCCTTGCGAAGATAGCGTTTCTCCAGGGTGTAGTGAGGCCGCTCGCCCGCCAGCATCTGGGTCACATAGGTCTGATCGATGAAGAGATCGTCCGGGTGAGTGATCTGCTGGAAGGTCATGCCCATCAGTTCATCGGCTTGATAACCCACCATGTCGCACAGGCGCTGGTTGACTCGCAACCAGTTGCCATCGGGGGAGACCAGCGCTATGCCCACCGCCGCCTGCTCGAAGGTGGCCTGGAAGCGGGTTTCACTTTGTTGCAGGCGGGACTGGATGCTCATCAACTCCTGCCAGCGCTGGGTCTCCCGCGCCCGTGAGCGGTGCACGGCGGCGCTGAGCAGGCTGATGAGAACACCGTTGGCGATCAGGATCCCCCACTGAACCAGATCCTGGCCGGCGTTAATGGTCAGCGCATGAAACGGGGGCAACATGAAATAGGTGGTCACCAGAGCACTGACCAGGGTGCTGAGCAGACCCGGCAACAGACCGCCAAGCAGGGCACAGATGATGATGGGCAGCATGAACAGCACCAGCAGCGGGCGTTCACCAAAGGCGATGGGCAACTGAACCCGGATCTGCAACATGAGAATGGGCAGCAGAATGGCCAGCAAGCAGACTCCCCACCGTTGTCGGGGTTGATGGATATGCCACAGCTGAGACCCACTCGTCATAGTGACTCCTCCGGCGGTGTGGGGGCTTGAGGGTAGGGCGGTTGTTGCCCAAGCTGGATGGACAGCTCATTGATCTGGTGTTTTAGGGTCAGCATGGCCAGCTCCCGGTCCACCATCACCTTGTTGAAACGTTCCAGCTCGTTGTTCTGCTGGCGCAGTTCAGTGGCCTGGCGAGTCAGTGCCTGCTCGACCTGCTCCCGCTCGGTGACATCCAGCAACAGACCCAGTACCGCAGGATGACCACGATAATCGACGCGTCGCCCATACACCTCCACCTCTATGTTCTGATGATCGTGGCGCAGGGCGGTGAAGCGAGTATGGATCTCGGCATCTTCCTGCTCGCAGCGCTGCAATTGCTCCGCCACCCTGGCATGGTCTTTGGGGCTGGCGAGTGCGGGCAGGGTACCTACTTTCAGCAGGGTGCTGGTCGAGCCGTAGCCAAACAGACGGGCAAAGCCCGGGTTGATATAACAGAGCTGGCCCTGCTGGATGATGTAGATGCCTGCGAGGGATTGCTCCACCAGGGCGCGAAACAGTCCTTCCCGTTCCTTGAGGCCCGCTTCGGCCCGTTTGAAATCCGTGATGTCGCGGGAGATGCCAAAGATGCCTATCACCTGGCCTTCGTTGTCTTGCAGCGGCCCCTTGGTGGCGAGGAATACCCGATCGCCACTGGGCAGGGTGAGGTACTCCTCCTGTGTTTGTACCTTGTTACTGGCGATGACCTGCTGACCCAGATCCATCAACATCCGGGCTTGATCTGGCGGAAAGATGGCCATGTCATCCTGACCCAGCATGTCGGCTGCCGTCTTGCCGACGAACTGGCTGGCGGCACGGTTGAAGAGGATGTATTTGCCTTCCTTGTCTTTGGCGAAGATGGCGTCTTCCGAGCTGTCGGCAATGGCGGAGAGCAGTTGCAATGCTTGCAGACGTCCCGCCTGGGATTGGCGGATCTGCTCGGCCATATAGAGCTGGGTATGCTGGCGCAGCAAGATGGCGCCAGCGTTGGCAATGAACAGCACCAACAAACCGATGAGACCGATCCAGACGCTCTCCTTGAAAGCGGCATGGTTGAGCTCCGCCTTGTCTATCTTGGCCGTCAGATACCAGTCAGTTCCCACAACCGAGTTGATGATGCCAAAGACCTCGACCCCTCGGTAATCTTTACCAAAGAAGACCTGCCTCAGCCCCTCCTTGGCACCGCCGTTAATAAATTGGGCTGCCAGCAAGTCCTTGCTGTGAATAGGGAGCTGCAGAGTAAGGGCAGAGTCGGGGCGATAGCGCACGTCGTTGAGAAACTGGATTTGTTCACCATTGCGGCGAAACAGCAGCGCTTCGCCACTGCTGTCCGGAATGGGCCACTGTTTGAGAATATGGTTGAGCCAGTCGCTGGCGCTGATCTGCAGCACAATGAAGGGAGAGGGACCCTCCGGCATGGACAGCGGAGCAATAAAATCAAGCCTGGGTTGACCTTGCTCATCAAGGTAGGGGCCCACTCGCATCACGTTGCCTGCTTCCACTTGAGCAAAGGCATCGCGCAAAGGGGGGCTCAGACCGCTGGCGCCGGGAGTCTGCCATAAGACGGTGCCAGTTGGGCTGAACACGGTCGCTGCGCTGAACCCCCTGATGGAGATGAACTCGGCCAGCCGGGTCATCAGTGGTTCGTGTGCTTCGCTTTCGTGCGTGGCTTGCCCCTGACGATAGAGGTTGGCGTAGAGCGGACTTTCCTGCAGCAGGCGGGCATCATGTTCACGGGCGTTGAGCCATTCGGTGATCTGTTTGCTCTTGAGGTCGGCGATGGCTTCGATCCGTGCGACCTCTTTGTCCTGTGTGAGCCCGATATTTTGGGCGATGGCCATGCTGGTGAGCGCCAGGATCAGCGTATTGAGCAGGATAAAGGGCAACCGTTGGCGGTGAGAGGGAAGCTTGGTGGCCACAGGCATGTCGATACGACGACGCAACATGGCATAGAGCATGAGCGCCGTGATGAGGATAAACAGCCACCCCTTGATGGTGCTGGCCAGGGCAAACTGGGCCGGGGTGCTGAACAACCACTCCACCGCCTTGTCGGAGAGCAGGATCCATAAACTTGCCACCGCAGCATAAGTCAGCACGACGTTGAGGATATGAACCCGAGTCAGCGGGGGCTGATCAGCCATGTTGCGCCTCACCGTCATCCTTGTAACGTTCGGCGATGGCGACGAACTGTTCGAAATGGCCGTCAAATGCGGCCACTACATCCGGATCGAAATGTTGGCCGCTGCCGCTCAGGATCAGGGTTCTAGCCTCCTCGTAGGGCATGGCGGTCTTGTAAACGCGAGCGTTGATGAGGGCATCGAACACGTCGGCCAGGGCCATCAGCCGGGCCGACAGGGGAATATCATCGCCGTGCAAGCCGTCGGGGTAACCGCTACCGTCCCACTTCTCGTGGTGCCAGTGGGCGATCTCCTTGGCCAAGGTGAGGAAGGCGAGCGGCTGCTCGATATCCCGTTCAGCCTCCTCGATGGCATCGCTGCCGAGTTTGGCATGGGTACGCATGGTCGCCCATTCATCTACCGTCAACTTGGCCGGTTTGAGCAGGATGTGATCGGGAATACCCACCTTGCCGATGTCATGCAGGGGGGCCGAGCGGCTAAGCAGGTCTATGTAGCGAGGGGTCAGGGTCTCGACGAAGCGGGGATGAGTGGCAAGGGCGCTGGCCAGTTGTCGCACGTAACCCTGGGTGCGCAAGATGTGGTTGCCGGTTTCGGGGTCGCGGATCTCAGCCAGATGGGCGAGAGCCCGAATGGAGACCTGTTGGGTCAGATCATTTTCTGCCATCCGGCGCGCCACCTCCGCCTCCAGCGCCGTGTTCTGGCTCTGCAAGCCGTCACGGGCCTGCTTGGCCTCCAGCTGGGTGCGTACCCGAGCCTGAACGATGGCCGGTTTGATGGGCTTGGTGATGTAATCGGCCGCCCCGAGTGACAATCCGTACTCTTCACTCTGGGGATCGGCGAGGGCGGTGAGCAGTACCACGGGAATACGGCTGGTCTCGGGGGTGATGCGCAACTGCTTGAGCACCTCATAGCCATCCATGCCCGGCATCATCACATCCAGCAGAATGAGATCCGGCGTTGTCTTGCCAGTGGCGATCCGCAGGCACTTCTCCCCGCTCTGGGCTGCCAGCACCCGATAGGTGGGTGAGAGCAGGTCAGTCAGCACCATCAGATTCTCGGGCGAGTCATCGACAATCAATATGGTGGCGGCGTGAGATGTGAACATAAGTCCTCCGTGACGTTGTCTCAATGAGTTCGAGTATAGAGTCAATTGTTACCAAGTAATAAGGACTTACCCCGACTTATCTCTGGTTGGAGAGATCCCTGCCCGACCCCTGTGACCAGGCAGGCTCTCATGTCACGGCGGGTGCTCAAGCCGTCAATCTGGCGTGCCGTTGGCCCAGCAGGTGATGGCGTCACCCACGGAAAACTTGCCCTCCAGCAGCGCGCGGCCGAGGATGATCCCCTTGACCCCGGAGCCCTTGAGCGCCTCTATGTCCTGGATCCCGCCAATCCCGCCGGAGGCCTGGAAGGCCACGCTCGGGTAACGGGCGCAGAGATCCCGATAGAGCTCGACGTTGGTGCCCGAGAGGGTGCCGTCGCGGCTGATGTCGGTGCAGAGCACATGCTTGAGACCGACCGGCAGAAAACGCTCAATCAGCGCTTCTATGGTCACGCCGCTGTTCTCCTGCCAGCCAGCCACGGCTATATGGCGATTGCCTTGCGCATCGATATTGACGTCCAGCGCCAGCACTATCTGCTCGGGACCGTATTTTTCCATCCAGCTTGCCACCAGATCCGGGGATTTGACGGCAGTGGAGCCGATCACCACCCGGCTGGCCCCGGCGGCCAGCAGATCCGCCACATCCTGTTCGGTGCGCACCCCGCCGCCCACCTGCACCGGTGCCTCGGTAGCCGACAGCAGCTGGGTCAGCAGGGGGAGTTGGCGGGCTTGTGTCTCTTTGGCACCGTCCAGATCCACCAGGTGCAGTTGCACCGCCCCCTGGGAGACATATTCGTCAAAGCGGGCCTGCGGGCTGTCGCTGTAGGCGGTCTTCTGGCCATAGTCCCCTTGATAGAGACGAACCACCTGACCCTTGATGAGGTCGATTGCGGGAATGATCATGCCAGTCATAGCTCCAGAAAGTTTTTCAGTAAACGGGCACCGGCGCTGCCTGAGCGCTCCGGGTGGAATTGGGCGCCGAAGAAATTGTCCCGACCCACGATGGCGGTAAACGGCGTGCCGTAGTCGCAGGTCGCCAACGTCGCGTCGGTTACCTCCAGCGCATAGGAGTGAACGAAGTAGAAGTAGCTGCCGCTCGGGATACCGATCAGCAGCGGGTGCGTTTCGTCGTGTTCTATCTGGTTCCAGCCCATGTGGGGCAGGCGCAGCTTGCCCACCTCCATCAGCCTGATCTTGCCCGGCACTATGCCGAGGCAGTCGATAAGCGTCTCTGACGAGCCATCCGTGCCCATGCTCTCTTCGGAGGCCTCCGCCAGCATCTGCATGCCGAGGCAAAAGCCCAGCAGCGGCTGTTTGGCGGCGCGAATAAGGGGCACCAGATTACGCTCGTTGAGATTCTTCATGGCGGCCACGGCTGTGCCGACGCCGGGCAGGATCAGCTTGTCTGCGTTCTCGATATCGGCGGCCTGGCTGGAGACCAGCGGCTGCACACCGAGGCGCTCGAACGCCATCCTGACCGAGGCCAGATTGGCGCAGCCGGTGTCGATGATGACCAGTTTTTGATTGTTCATCGTGTGCCCCTACCCATGTCGATTGGCGAGATCCGCACCATCAATGCGGTGTCGATAATAACGAGCGTCTGTCTGCTCACATCCATCACAACACTCCCTTGCTGGAGGGGAGCTCGCTCCCTTCCACCCGGATGGCCTGACGCAGGGCGCGGCCTAAGCCCTTGAACAGCGCCTCCACCTGATGGTGGGTGTTGCCGCTGCCGACCTTCATCTGCAGGGTGATGGCCATGGCGTCCGACAAGGAGCGGAAGAAGTGGGGCACCATCTCGGTGGCCATCTCGCCCACGCTGTCTCGGCCAAAGCCGCTCGGGCAGTCGAACACGAAGTAGGGGCGACCGCTCAAATCGAGCGCCGTGGCCACGTCCAGCTCGGTCAGCGAGGGGGGCTGGGCACTGTCATTCGCACCTTCAACCAGGCGGGGGCGACCGTCGATCACCGCCTGCACCTCGTCCATCGCCAGCACGAAGCCGAAGCGACCGATGCCGCGCTTGTTGCCCAGCGCCTGGCGCAGCGCCTGACCCAGCGCCAGCCCGACGTCTTCCACCGTGTGGTGATCGTCGATGTGCAGATCGCCGCTCACTTTGAGCTTGAGCCTGAAACCTGCGTGGGTTGCTATCTGATCCAGCATGTGATCAAAGAAGCCGATGCCGGTGGCGATCTGGTTGCCGCCGCTCTTATCCAAGTCCACCGCTACCTGAATGCGGGTTTCCTTGGTGTAACGCTCCACCTCGGCTACGCGCCCCTTGGACAGCAGCTGATCACGGATGGCGGGCCAGTCGTGATCCTGCGGCTGATAGCGAATACCGCCAATGCCCATGTTGTCGGCGAGCTGCAAGTCGGTTTGTCTGTCACCAATCACGAAGGAGTTGGCAAAGTCGATGCGACCCGAGGCGAGATACTCCTTCACCAGCCCGAGGTGGGGCTTGCGGCAGCTGCAGCCGTCGGTGGGGAAGTGGGGGCAGATCAGCACCTGTTCCCAGTGGACCCCTTGCGATTCAAACAGGTGCATCATCAGGTCGTGGGGGGGCTGGAAGTTCTCCAGCGGCAGGCTGGTAGTACCCAGCCCATCCTGGTTGGTCACCATCACCAACACGTAGCCGGCGGCCTGCAGCTCGCGCAGCACCGGGATCACCATGGGCTCGAAGCGCAGCTTGGCGAGGCTGTCCACCTGCTTGTCGGTCACCGGCTCTTCAATCAGGGTGCCGTCGCGGTCGATAAACAAAAACGGGGTCTTCATCGCTACATCCTTGTTTTAGAAAGAGGGAGAGGGCAGATCACGCAATACGGCCAGCACGGCATCCATCTCGCCCTGATAGCCGATGGTGACGCGAATGCTGTTATCAAGGCCGGGCTTGCTGGAGAAATCTCGCAGGATGATGCCGGCAGCCTTCATGGCGGCAAAGACGGTGGCGCCATCCACAAAGCGCACCAACGCGAAGTTGCCCTTGTCCTCGAACACCTCTTTGACGCAGGCCAACTTTGCCAACTCTGCCTTGAAGGCGGCTTTTTGTTTGTTGAGCTCCACCACCCGCTCTTGCATCAGCTCCAGCCCCATGGGGGAGAGGGCCTGCGCCGCGATCTGGGCGATGGGCTCGGGGATGGGATAGGGGGCGATCACCTTGGCCAGCATGGCGATCACCTCGGGGCTCGCCAGCGTAAAGCCGCAGCGGATCCCGGCCAGGGCAAAGGCCTTGGAGAGGGTGCGCGTCACCACCAGATTGGGGAAGCGGGCCAGCAGGTCCACCACGGACGCCTCGGGGCAGAATTCGATATAGGCCTCGTCCACCACCACGATGGCGCGATCCCGGGCTTTCTCCAGTAGCGCGATAAGCCCATCGCGGCCCACCAGATCCCCGGTGGGGTTGTTGGGGGAGCAGAGAAACACCAGCTTCACGTCGGAAAGACGATCGACAATGGCGGGCCAGTCAGGCTGGCGGCTGGTGGTGAGCGGCTGTTCGACGATACCGACACCGCAGGTCTCGGCGCTGATGGCGTACATGCCGTAGGTGGGCGGGCAGATCAGGATCTGATCTTCACCCGCTTCGCAGAAGGTGCGAACAAGCAGTTCGATGGCTTCGTCGGCACCACGGCTCACCAATACCTGGCTTGGGCTAACAGCCGCATAGCCGGCGTAGCCGTTGACCACTTCGATCGGTTGGGGCTCGGGGTAGCGGTTGAGGCGACTCCCCTCGATGGTGAAGGGGTAGGCCTGCGGCGCTTCGTTGGCATTGAGCCAGATGTGGCCCTTGCCGCCGATGCGGCGGGCGGATTGGTAAGGGGTGAGGGCCCGCACCACGCGGCGAGCCAGATTGGCGATGCTCATGACAAATCCTTCTGCTGTGCTGTTTGTTGAGGCTCGGCGGCCAGGGCGTTCAACCTGAGGGTGACGGCATGCTTGTGACCATCAAGTCCTTCGGCCTGGGCGATGCGCTCGACGATGGGGCCAAGGCCGCGAATACCTTCGGTGCTCAGCTCCTGCACAGTGTAACGGCGCTGGTAATCGGCCAGCCCCAGGCTTGAGCAGGTGCGGGCATAGCCGTAGGTGGGCAGGGTGTGATTGGTGCCGCTGGCATAATCGCCGACCGACTCGGGCGTCCATGCTCCCAGGAAGATGGAGCCAGCGTTCTCCAGCTTGTCGAGCAGTTCCCGCGGCGCTCTGGTTTGCACTATCAGGTGCTCGGGGGCATAGGCGTTGGAGATGACGCACGCCTCATCCAGGTCATCGCAGAGGATCACCAGGCTGGCACCCAGCGCCTTGGCTGCGATCTCGCGGCGGCGGAGCCGGGCCAGCTGGCCCTTGATCTCGCCAGCAATGGCATCGGCCAGCAGGGGTGAGGTGGTGACCAGCACCACCTGACTGTCGGGGCCGTGCTCGGCCTGGGAAAGCAAGTCCGCTGCCACGAAGGCGGGGTTGGCGCTCTCGTCGGCAATCACCAGCACCTCGGAGGGGCCGGCCGGCATGTCGATGGCGGCGCCGCGCCAGTCGCGGGAGACCTGGCCCTTGGCCTCGGTCACGTAGGCGTTGCCCGGGCCGAAGATCTTGTCCACCTTGGGGATGCTCTCGCTGCCGTAGGCCATGGCGGCGATGGCCTGGGCGCCGCCGATGGCGAACACCTTCTCGACGCTGCAGGCGCGGGCGGCAAACAGTATCTCGTCGCTGGCGGGAGAGGGGGTGCAGAGCACCACCTCACGGCAACCGGCCAGGCGTGCCGGAATGGCCAGCATCATGACGGTGGAGGGGAGCGGTGCGCTGCCCCCCGGCACATAGAGGCCGACCCGGCTGATGGGCTGGGTGCGTAGCTCGCACACCACGCCGGGCTGGGTCTCGACCCGCACCACCGGCTGCATCTGGGCGGCATGGAAGGTGCGAATATTGGCAATCGCGGCCTCGATGGCACTCTTGATGTCGTCGTCAAGCCGGGCGCAGGCGGCCTCGATTTCGGCCTCGCTGACCCGCAACTGTTCACGGGGGGCGCGCTCGAAGCGCAGGCCGAGCTCGCGCAGGGCCTCGTCGCCCCGGCTGCGTACCGCTGCGATGATCTCCTTGACCACGGCGCCTATGTCGGCCTCGTCATTGAGGGCGGGCCGGGTCAGCACGTCGGTTTGCTGGGCGGGGGAGAGGGTCTTCCAGATCAGGGTCTGCATGGTGTCCCTTCCTTATTCCATCATTTTTTCGATGGGCAGCACCAGGATGGAGCTGGCACCGAGCGCCTTGAGCTGCTCCATGGTTTCCCAGAACAGGGTCTCGCTGGATACCACGTGCAACGCCACCTGATTGGTGTCACCGGCCAGCTGCATGATAGTGGGGCGCTCGGCGCCGGGCAGCAGATCCGTGATGGCATCGAGCTTGTCTTTGGGGGCGTGCAGCATAATGTACTTGCTCTCGCGGGCTTGCTGCATCCCCTGGATGCGCGGCAGCAGCTTGTCGATGAGCTTCTGCTTGGCCTCATTCAAGGGGTTGGGGGCCTGCACCAGCACCGCCTTGGAACGGTAGATCACCTCCACCTCTTTGAGGCCGTTAGCCTCCAAGGTGGCGCCGGTAGAGACCAGATCGCAGATGGCATCGGCCAGCCCCGCACGCGGCGCGACTTCCACCGAGCCGCCCAGCATCACGCTCTTGAACGCGAGCCCTTTTTCGTCAAAGAAACGCTTGAGCAGACCCGGGTAGGAGGTGGCGATGCGCTTGCCTGCCAGGCTTTCTGGCCCTGTATAGGCCACATCGTCCGGCACTGCCAGCGACAGGCGGCAGCCCCCGAAATCCAGCTGCTTGAGGGTTTTCACTTCCGCCGGCAGCCCCTGGGAGGCACGAATGAGCTGCGCCTCTTCCAGCACGTTCTCACCTATGATGCCAAGGTCGACCACCCCTTCCATCACCAGACCGGGGATGTCGTCATCACGCACCCGCAGTATGTCGATGGGCATGTTCTCGACATGGGCGATAAGGCGCTGCTCGCGCAGGTTGATCTTGAGGCCGCAGCTCTTGAACAGGGCTTGGGAGTCCTGGCTCAGACGACCGGACTTTTGCATGGCGATACGCAGACGTTGTGTTTCCATTTGCTCGATTTCCTTCTAGTCAAAAACGAAAAAACCCTCGGAAGTATGTGCTTCCGAGGGTTTATGAATCTTGCGGTCCTTTTGGAAGTCACCAGTTAAGTGTCTTCCAGCAGTCAACCTCCTGAAAGACTAGTCGGGATGATGATGGTGGTGATGAGTCTTCAGCAGGGTGAACTTCATGTAACTAATCCTTTACAAATAAGATGTCGTAGTTGACGCCCGATTTAAACTACCTGCCTTGACGGAAAAAGCAACTCGAAAATGTGATTCCATCGATTAAAGTTGAGAAAACGATTTCTTGGTCGATAACTAGACAAGATGCCCCAGAGGAGGCGAGATCATGCCCAGCCAGGACTTGTTGTTCCCCATTTTGCCGCGGGCGCCAGCGACCCCGAGTCCTGACGACATCAAGCGGGAAGTGACCCAGATCAGCCAGAAGCACCAGCTGCGCAAGACCAGCACCGACAACGGCGAGTCCCAGCAGCGCCAGCAGGCCTATCCCTCTGCCAAGCGTGATCAGCCAAAGCCTGAAGAGGACGATCACAAGCCGGATCCCGAGCACCAGATCGATCTCTTCGTCTGAACGCATTATCAGTCCCGCTTTCACCGCATTTTTGGCATAATGCCCGCTTTTGCTGCGGGACGCCCTTTTGACCATCCAGACCCTGTTCAAGCCAGACGGCCCTCTGGCCAGCCACATCGACGGCTTTGTTGCCCGCGCCCCGCAACTGGCCATGGCCGAAGCGGTCTCCCGTGCCATCAAAACTGGTGGCCGTCTGCTGGTGGAGGCGGGCACGGGCACCGGCAAGACCTATGCCTATCTGGTGCCGGCGCTGGAGTCCGGCAAGCGGGTGGTGATCAGCACCGGCTCCAAGAACCTGCAGGAGCAGCTCTTCTATCGCGATCTGCCCACCATCACGGGGGCGCTCTCCTACACCCCGCCAGTGGCCCTGCTCAAGGGGCGCAGTAACTACCTGTGCATAGAGCGCATGAATCGCCTGCTCAGCGAATCTCATCTGCAAAAGCCGGAAGTCCTCAACGATCTGGTCAAGGTCAAATCCTGGTCCACTGCCACCGACAACGGCGATGTGGGTGACATTCCGGGTCTGCAGGAGAACGCCGAGATCCTCGCCCACGTCACCAGCACCAACGACAACTGCCTCGGCCGAGACTGCCCCTATTACGACGACTGCCATCTGGTGGTGGCCCGCCGCCGCGCCATGGATGCCCAGGTGGTGGTGATCAATCATCACCTCTTCTTCGCCGATATGGCGGTGAAAGACACGGGATTTGGCGAGCTGGTGCCCGAAGCCCAGGTCTATGTGTTCGACGAGGCGCACCAGTTGGCGGAGATCGCCACCAACTACTTCGGCAAGTCGGTGGGCAGCCGCACCATCCAGGATCTGGCACAGGATATCCAGCTCGCCTATCGTGCCGAGGCCCACGACATGGGGCAGCTTGGCAAGGCGGCGGACCGGCTCTCCATCGCCAGCCAGGATTTGCGCCTCGCCTTCGGGGTGGATGGCGGCCGTGGCAATACCCGCGACATGTTGCGCCAGCCGCTCTGGGCCCAGGCGCTGGCCCGGCTCAACGATGCCCTCGGGCTCTGTTACGAGGTGCTCAAACTGGCGCTGGGGCGTGGTGAGCAGCTGGATCATGCCTTCGAACGGATCTGCGAACTGCGCACCCGCCTTGGGGAGGTGTTGACCATCAACCAGACCGGTTTCTCCTACTGGTATGACTGCTCGCGGCTGCACTTCTCCCTCAACATCACCCCGCTGTCGGTGGCCGAGCGTTTTGGCGCCGAGGTGCTGCGTCCCGAGGTGGCCTGGATCTTCACCTCCGCCACCCTGACAGTGGACATGCGCTTCGATCACTTTGTGGCTGAACTCGGGCTCGCGGGCAGCGCCGAGCTCATCCTCGACAGCCCGTTTGATTACGCCGAACAGGCGCGGCTGTGCGTGCCCCGTTTTCTGCCCGAGCCCAACGCCTTCGGGCGGGGCGAGCAGCTGGCTCAGCTGATGATCCCCCTCATCAACAAGACGCCGGGGGGCTGTTTCTTTCTCTGTACCAGCCATCAGGTGATGCGTCAGGTGGCCGAGGTGCTGCGCCGCGAAATAGGCCGCACCGTGTTGCTGCAGGGGGAAGACAACAAGCAGCGGCTGCTCAAGGAGTTCGTGGAGAATGGCCGCGCCGTGCTGGTGGCGACCAGCAGCTTCTGGGAGGGGATAGACGTGCGGGGGGCCGCGTTGTCGTGTGTTATCATCGACAAGCTGCCGTTTGCCAGCCCCGACGACCCGCTGCTCAAGGCGCGAGTCGATGATTGCAAGCTCAAGGGGGGCGATCCCTTCGCCGAGCTCCAGTTGCCCAAGGCGGTGATCGCGCTCAAACAGGGGGTGGGGCGGCTCATTCGTGATCGCAGTGATCACGGTGTACTGGTCATCTGTGATCCACGCATGGTCAACAAACCCTACGGCGCCACCTTTATCAAGAGTCTGCCTGCCATTCCTCGCACCCGTGAACTGGCTAACCTGGGGAGCTTTTTCGATCGCGGTGAATAAGTTTGCTGCTGATGGGCTGTTGATGGCAGTGAAGGTTATTTTCTCAAGAGATGGGCGGCCAAGCAGCCTGCTGAGAGGTTTTTCAGCGAGCCGCTTGCAAAGAGATGACAGAATTGAACAACGGGCGAGCACAGCTTGCTTGTCGGTTACGTAATTGACTGATTTTATAGAGATTGTAAAGCATGAACGAGTTGAAGATCCTGGCTGTTGATACCGCCACCGAAGCCTGCTCCGCCGCTCTGCTGGTGGGCGACACGCTGTTCTCCCGTTGGGAAGAGGCGCCGCGGGATCACACCCGTAAAATCTTGCCCATGGTTCAGGCTGTGTTGGATGATGCCGGGATAACCTTGGGCGAACTTGATGCCATCGCGTTCGGGCGTGGCCCGGGTTCCTTCACCGGCGTGCGCATCGGGATCAGCGTGGCTCAGGGGCTGGCGTTCGGGGTGGGCGTGCCGCTCATCGGTATCTCCACTCTGGCCGCCATGGCGCAGGGGGCTTACCGGCTGGAAGGCGCCGAGCAGGTGCTGACTGCCATCGATGCGCGCATGGGGGAGGTCTACTTCGGTCAGTATGCGCTGAAGGAGGGCCGCATGCAGCTGGTGGGTGAGGAGGTCGTAAGCGATCCGGCGGTGTTGGTGGCGTCTGACACGCTGGCGGGTCGCTGGACCCGTGTCGGTACCGGCTTTGAGACCTATGGCGAGATCCTGGGTGGTCTGGCCGAGGAGGTTGCCATGAGCCAGGTGCGCTTCCCGGCTGCCGTCGACATGCTGCCGCTGGCGCGTGCCGCCTTGCTGGCCGGGGAGGCCGTACCTGTGGAACAGGCTACCCCGGTATACTTGCGAGACAAGGTGACCTGGAAAAAATTGCCGGGTCGCAAATAAGGGCAGGGAGAGACGTGGCATGCCTGTCGCTCCTGCCGTAAACCAATATCCCCATGTCGGACAGTGTCTGGTAACAGGTTCGGTATCCGGCAAAAAGGAGAGTGACATGATGAAACGTGCGATTGTGATAGGGTTAGCTGGCTTGCTGCTCAGCGCGTGCAGCACTGTGCCCAAAGAGCTGGCCTATGAGCCGGCAAACCAGCTGGTGGCTTATCAGCCCGCCCTGGCTGGCCAGGAGGGCAAGCCTGCTCGCTGGAGCGGGGTCATCTCGGCGGTGCACAACAAGGCGGATCAGAGCGTCATCGAGGTGGTCTATCTGCCGCTCAAGTCCAACGGTGTGCCGGAACAGACCGAGCAGAGCCCGGGCCGCTTTTTGGCCATCATGAAAGGCTTTGTCGACCCGACCCTCTACGCCAAGGGGCGCAGCCTGACGGTGCTCGGCACCATAGACAAGCCAGTGGACAGCCAGATTGGCGAACACAAGTATCGCTTCTCCGTGCTCAATGCCAGCTCCAGCAAGCTGTGGCCACCGGTGAAGGAGGTGGAGATCCGTTACATGGACCCCTACTTCTACGATCCCTTCTATGATCCCTACTGGCCGAGACGGCCGCTGCGTCGCTAGGACCGGGAGTGAACGCCGTGCTGCAGGAGCGCTTCCTGACCCTGGCCGATGGCCGCCGGGTGGCCTTGCTTGAGAGTCAGCCAGTGCCGGGTGAGCAGACGAGCAAGCCCTTGCTGGTTGCGCTGCATGGCTGGCTCGACAACAGTGCGAGCTTTGTGCCCCTTGCCCCCTATCTGACCCACTTTCAGCTGGTCTGTATCGATCTGCCGGGCCATGGCCACTCGGATCACAAGGCCACCTCCTATGTCTTTGTCGATTGGCTCGACGATCTCTACCAAATCGTTCAGGCGGCAGGCTGGCCGCATTTCAGCCTGCTGGGCCACTCCCTCGGTGCCTTGATCGCCTCTGCCTATGCCGGTGTCTTTCCTGAGCAGGTGGAGCGTCTCATCATGCTGGAGGGTCTGGGCCCCTTGAGCCAGCCCGATGACGCCGTGCCTGAACAACTGCGCAAAGCGATCTTGAATCGCAGCCGCACCCGTGAGCGGATCTCCAATGGTTTTGCCTCCATCGAGGAAGCGGTAATCGCCCGTTGCAAGGTGGCGGACATTGCCCCGAACGCGGCGCGGCTTATCTGCGAGCGACAACTGGTGGAGAGGGCAGGGCGCTGGCATTGGCGCAGCGATCCCCGTTTGCGGGATCTGTCGCCACTGCGCATGAGCGAAGGACAGGCCCAGGCGTTGATGCGGGCCATCCGCTGCCCCGTGTTGTTTATCCGGGGTGAGCAGGGCTTTGCCAGCCTGTTGGCGCAATGGCAGTTGCGTTATGGCGCATTCGAGCAAATAGAAATGGTCGTTTTGGCGGGAAACCACCATTTTCACATGGAAAATTCGGAAGATACCGCCGTTTGTATCGAAAATTTTTGTCAAATTCGGTAGAATCACCGGCTTTCAATAATTCCAGGTTTGCTTTCCCCCTCACACTTTTCTGTTGTTAATTTGCTGTTAATTGATGTTGCCCTATGTAAATATGTGCGGCATTAGAGCATGAGCTTAAAACAACCGATTAAAATGGATGTGAACAGGGACGGAGGCAACACAGTGAGCGCACAGGTGCTAGTTATGCAGGAGAAGTTCGTGGAAAAAGTCTGGCTGAAGCGTTATCCGGAAGGGGTCCCCGCCGAGATCAACCCAGACCAGTACAGCTCCCTGGTCGACATGTTTGAAGAGTCGGTGAGCGAATTCGCCGATCAGCCTGCCTTCGTCAACATGGGGCAGACCATCACCTACCGCCGACTGGAAGAACAGTCTCGCGCCTTCGCCGCCTACCTGCAAAACGAGCTCAAGCTCAGCCAGGGTGATCGGGTGGCCGTGATGATGCCGAACCTGTTGCAATACCCCATTGCCGTGTTTGGCATCCTGCGCGCCGGCATGATAGTGGTCAACGTCAACCCGCTCTATACCCCGCGCGAGCTGGAGCATCAGCTCAAGGACTCGGGTGCCAAGGCTATCGTCATCGTCTCCAACTTTGCCCATACCCTGGAAAAAGTCGTCTACGACACCCCGATCAAGCACGTCATCCTGACCCGCATGGGCGACAACCTGGGTCTGGCGAAAGGCACGCTAGTCAACTTCGTGGTGAAATACGTCAAGAAGCTGGTGCCCAAATACAACCTGCCCCACGCCAGCACCATGCGTCAGGCCCTCTCCAAGGGGCGCTACCTGCAGTACATCAAGCCCGAGATCACCAACGACGATCTCGCCTTCCTGCAGTACACAGGCGGCACCACCGGCCTCTCCAAGGGGGCCATGCTGACTCATCGCAACATGATTGCGAACGTCGAACAGTGCCTTGGCGTCTACGGTCCCATGCTGGAGCGGGGCAAGGAGTTCGTGGTCACGGCACTGCCGCTCTACCACGTCTTCGCGCTGACGGTGAACTGCCTGCTGTTCATGCGCCTGGGGGGATACAACCTGCTCATCAGCAACCCGCGCGACATCCCGGGCTTTGTCAAAGAGATCAGAAAATACCCCTTCACCTGCATCACAGGCGTCAATACCCTGTTCAATGCCCTGGTCAACAATGGCGAATTCCAGTCAATGGATTTCAGTAAATTGAAGCTGACCATAGGGGGGGGCATGGCAGTGCAACGGGCGGTCGCCGAACAGTGGAAGGGGCTGACCGACACCCCGCTGCTGGAAGGTTATGGCCTGACCGAGTGTTCTCCGCTGGTGAGCGTCTGTCCCTACGATCTGCTCGACTACAACGGCTCCATCGGTCTGCCGGTCTGCTCCACCGATATCCGGCTGGTGGATGACGCCGGCCGGGTGATCACCGAATTTGGCAAGCCCGGCGAGATGCAGGTACGCGGCCCCCAGGTGATGGTGGGTTACTGGCAGCGTCCCGAGGCCACCGCCGAGGTGATGCAGGATGGCTGGCTCTGTACCGGCGACATCGCCGTGTGCGACGAGCAGGGCTTCTTCAAGATCGTCGATCGCAAGAAGGACATGATCCTGGTCTCGGGTTTCAACGTCTATCCGAACGAGATCGAGGATGTGGTGGCGCTTCACCCCAAGGTGCTGGAAGTGGCTGCGGTTGGCGTGCCGCACAAGGTTTCCGGCGAGCTGGTGAAGATCTTCGTGGTCAAGAAAGATGCAAAACTGCAGGAGGACGAGATTATTGCCCACTGCCGTACACATCTGACTGCCTATAAGGTGCCGAAACTGGTAGAATTTCGCGACGAACTTCCCAAGACCAATGTGGGCAAGATCCTGCGCCGTGTGCTGCGCGACGAGGAAATTGCCAAGCAATAGCGGGCGATGCGCCGCTGTCATGCAAAACCGTGGGTCATGCCACGGTTTTTTCTTTTGGCCCTGATCAACGCGCAGGCAAAGATGCACTATCAACTTATTTCACAGCAAGCCGAACTGGAACAGTATCTCGCTTCCCTGGCCGATGTTCCCCTGGCCATCGATACTGAATTCGTCCGCACCCGCACCTATTACCCCCAGTTGGGCCTGTTCCAGATCTATGATGGCGAGCACCTGGCCCTGCTGGATCCCCTGACTCTGGACCTCACCCCCCTGTGGCAACGGCTTGGCCGGGCAGGGCAGATCGCCATACTGCACGCTTCCGGCGAAGACCTGGAACTGATCCAGCACGAGGCCGGCCATCTGCCCAATCAGATGCACGACACCCAGCTGGCGACTGCCTTTCTGGGGCACGGCGTCTCGGTGGGCTTCGGCGCCCTGGTCAAGGAGTTCCTCGGGGTGGAGTTGGAGAAAGATCAGGCTCGTACCGACTGGCTCGCTCGTCCGCTTACCGAGCGTCAGCTCGAATACGCGGCGGCCGATGTGTTCTATCTGATGCCGCTCTATGAGAAGGTGATGGCCCGGCTGCACGAGAGCGGCAAGTTTGCCTGGTTCGAGCAGGAGTGCCAGAACCACTCGGCCCGCAAAACCCAGGGCAGCGATCCCCGTCAGGCCTATCTCGAAATAATCAACGCCTGGCAACTGGGGCGTCGTGAACTGGCCATACTGCGCGAGCTGGCCGCCTGGCGTCAGCAAGAGGCGGTACGGCGGGATCTGGCTCTCAACTTCGTGGTCAAGGAGCTGCACCTGTTCAAGGTGGCGGAGCGCAAACCCACCTCACTGCGCGATCTCAACGAGCTGGGACTGGCTCCCATCGAAATCAAGATCCACGGCAAGCGGATGCTGGACATAGTCGCGACGGCCCAGCAGAGTGACCCTGCGAGCTGGCCTGATCCCATTCGTCGGTTGGTGGATTATCCCCAGTACAAGGCAGAGCTCAAACGCATCAAGGGGATGGTGGAAGAGAAGGCCAAGGCCAGCAACATTCCGCCGGAACTGGTGGCGAGCAAGAAGATCATTCACCAGTACTTCACCTGGAGCTGGCGCATGAGCGATGAAGAGCGCGCTCGCGCTGACAAGCCCATGCTGCTGCAAGGGTGGCGTCATGAGCTGGTGGGTCACCTGCTGGCACAGTAAGCGACACAGTCAACAATGGGCCCGATGGGCCCATTTTTTTATCTGTCTCAGTATTACTACAGCGGGTAGCGGTAGCGTGCGAGGATCTTCGCGTATTCAGGGCTTTGCAACAGTGCCTGGATGGCTTTGTCGAGCCGTTGCAACTGCTGGGGCGTGGTGGTGCGCCGGCTCAGCATCAAATGCACGGGTGTTTGCTGGATAGTGAGCAGGGTAGTCAGCTCATCGAGTGGCATGCCAACGAGGCTCAGCTCCTGCAGCCCCATGGGATCCATGACCACGCCCTGGATGCGGCCTGCCAGCAGCAATTTCACCAGCTGATCCAGCCGCAGCCTGACGAGCAGGCGATCCTTCAGCTGAGAAGATTGCATGAAGGCACGAAAATCCACGCCATAGTCAAAGTCGCGCAGCAGGCCAATGGTGAACTCGGTGCGAGGCAGCAGATCGGAGAGCTGAGCGATCCCCTGCCAGCGTGATTTGTCCTGGCGCCGGATGAGAAGCACTGTCTCTTCATTGCGATAGGGGATGGAAAAGCGGGCGAACTGTTCGCGCTCGGCGGTTTGATTGGCGGACATGGTTATCTGGACTGTGCCGAACTCCAGCTCGCGTAGCACGCGGGCCCAGGGCATTTCGCTGTAACTGGCGTCAAAACCGGCCCGGCTGAAGATGGCCTCCAGCAAGTCGATGTCCAGCCCCTGCAGCTGCTGCTGTTCATCGCGAAAGCTGAACGGATGCCAGCTTGACCAGCCCACGATCAGTGACTCCTGTGCCCAGGCGATACAACACAGACACCATAACAACAAGACTCTGTACACGGATCTGTCCCTGTTCAGCGTGGTTGTTGTTGATTATTGAATAGAAACGGCAGGCTGACCAGCCCGGAAGCGAGGATGCACGAATGTGCATCCCTCAGAGTTCGTGGGCGTGGAATCCCTTGCGATAGCGGGCTTCGCAGCGCGGGCAGCGTTGCAGGGTCGGATCCTGTTCGAGTTGCTCGATGGCAAGCGGCTCTTCGCAATCGGAACAGAGACCATAGAGGCCCAGATCCATTTGGCAGAGGGCAGCATCGATCCGCTTGAGGCTGGCCACGCTCTGCTCCACCTTGGGCAAGTCGAGGCGACTGGTCAGATCCACCAGCTGATCCCGTTCGCAGTGATCCACTTGTTCCGCCCATTCGTCACGCCGACAGGCTTTGAGCTGACCGATCAGCTCTTCTCTTACTTGCGCCCAGTCAGTCAGCAGGCGATCACGCCACACGGCCAACCGAGCTTGCGTCATTTCACACACACTAGCCCCCAACAGACGAATTACAAATCCAGGGCAGTATAGGGAGACGACAGGATTATCAAGATGATATGCGTCAAGTAAAGGACGGTTAGATCACAGTTTTCGAGGCTTGCAGCAAGGCATCCCGAATGGGATCCGTCTCCTTGCACAGCCTGATATCGCGAAACAGCAGATCGGCCTCGGGGTATTCTCGCCTGAGGTAGCTGAACCACTGCTTGATCCGGCTCGGATAGTAATCGGCCTTCTCGCTCGCCAGATCTTGCTCGGTGTAGGTCACCATCAGCCGCAGCACCTCGGCCCAGCTCATGTGGGCACAGCCGCTCTTCATTACGTTCGCCAGGTTGGGCAGAGAGATGGCGCCGCGCCCCACCATCAAGGTGTCGCAGCCGGAGACCCGGGTGCAGCTGAGGGCATCGGCATGGTTCCAGATCTCGCCGTTGGCGGTGACGGGGATGGGCAGGGCGCGGCGGATGGCGTCCACATACTCCCAGTGGGCCGGAGCCTTGTAGCCTTCGCGCTTGGTGCGGGCATGTACCGCCAGCTCGTTGGCTCCCGCCTGATAGACGGCCTGGGCGTTCTCCAGGTAGAGATCCTTGTCATCGTATCCGAGGCGGATCTTGGCGCTCACCGGCAGGTGGGCAGGCACCGCCTCGCGTACCGCCTTGACGATGCGGTAAATGGTGTCGGGCTCTTTGAGCAAGACGGCGCCGCCCTTGCTCTTGTTCACCGTGGGGGCAGGGCAGCCAAAGTTGAGATCGACCCCGGGGGAGCCGAGTTCGATGGCACGCACCGCGTTCTCGGCCAGCCATTCGGGGTGCTGCCCCAGCAGTTGTAACCGTACCGGGGTGCCTGCGCGGGTCTTGCCACCCTGTTTGAGTTCGGGCGCGATCCGATAAAACACCTTGGCAGGCAACAGCTGATCGACCACGCGGATAAATTCGCTGACGCAGAGGTCGTAGTCGTTGACGGAGGTGAGCACCTCCCGCATCAGGTGATCCAGCACCCCCTGCATGGGGGCCAAAATAACGCGCATAGCTGCTTCCGAAGACAATAGGGGAGAAAAAAGAGCGCAGATTGTAGTGGCAATGGCCTGCGTTGTCAGCCGTCAGCCCACTCGTTGAGCGTAATCAGTCGCGGCTCGCAGGACCAGGCTGTCAGCTTTTGGGCCAACTCTGTTAGGCTAAGCGGAGCCGTATTGAAGAGGATCTGCCATGAAACGTTGGTGTCTGATGGGATTGGGCTGGTTGGCATTCGTCACCGGCATCATAGGAATCGTATTGCCCCTGTTGCCGACTACCCCCTTCATGTTGTTGGCGGCGGCGCTGTTTGCCCGCTCGTCCCCCCGTTTTCACCGCTGGCTGCTGGCTCACCCCTGGTTTGGCCCCCCCATCGCCGATTGGCAACAGTATCGCGGCATTCGCCGACACGCCCGGCGCCGGGCCATCATCTTTATTCTGCTCTCCTTCTCGGTGTCGCTGGCGGTGGTGCCTCTGCTGTGGGTCAGGCTGCTGCTCATTGCCATAATGGTGATCCTGCTCACCTGGTTAATGCGTCTGCCGGTACTGGAGCCAGTTGCAATGGCGAAGTGAAGTCCCTAAGCTATTGCGGCAATAATGCTATGGAGTCGGCCTGTCATTTTGCGTGACGGGCCTTTTTATTTCCCGCTGGCGGGAATCGAGAAATACGGCCACGCCTGGGCTCAAAAAATAAGCGGTCAAACAATGAATCCGGATACCCTGAAATTTATCGAAGCGAGCATCAAAACCATCCCCGACTATCCGAAGCCGGGCATTCTGTTTCGTGACATCACCAGCCTGATAGAGAACGCGGAGGCCTTCAAGGCCACCATCGATCTGCTGGCTGAGCATTATCGTGATCAAGGGATCACCAAGATCGTCGGCACCGAGGCCCGCGGCTTCATCTTCGGTGCACCGGTCGCCTTCGCCATGGGCCTGGGGTTTGTGCCGGTGCGCAAGCCTGGCAAGCTGCCCCGCGAAGTGATCGAGGAGTCCTATGCCCTCGAATACGGTACCGACACCCTGCAATTGCACACAGATGCCATCGTGCCCGGTGACAAGGTGCTGGTAGTGGACGATCTGCTGGCCACCGGCGGTACCGTCGATGCGACCGTCAAGCTCATCCGCCGTGCCGGTGGTGACGTGGCCGATGCCGCTTTCATCATCTCACTGCCGTCTCTGGGCGGCGATGCCCGTCTGACTGCGGCCGGCATCAAGGTCGTCTCACTGGTCGAACTGGCCGGCGAGTAATCCCCCAGGATGCAACGCGGCCTCGTCAGCCTGCTGCGTGTCCCGAAACCGGTGCCCATCCGGGCATCGGTTTGAAATTCAAGCGATCCCTCCCGACCTCGCCGATAGCCGATACAGCCCGCCTGGCATTTGTGTTAGCATTCTGCCTCAATGCCTTGTCATCCCTGCATCGAGACTTATGAGCTATCAGGTTCTGGCGCGTAAATGGCGCCCCCATACGTTTGAACAAGTGGTAGGCCAGCACCATGTGCTGACCGCCTTGACCAACGCCCTGGATCAGGGACGGCTGCATCACGCCTATCTGCTGAGCGGTACCCGTGGGGTTGGCAAGACCACCATAGCCCGCATTCTGGCCAAGAGTCTCAATTGCGAGCAGGGGATCAGCAGCCATCCGTGCGGTGTGTGCGACACCTGCCGCGAGATCGATCAGGGCAATTTTGTCGATCTGCTGGAGATCGATGCGGCGTCCCGCACCAAGGTGGAAGACACCCGGGAACTGCTCGACAACGTGCAGTACCGGCCGGCCCGCGGCCGCTTCAAGGTCTACCTCATCGATGAAGTGCACATGTTGTCGCGTCACAGCTTCAACGCGCTGCTGAAGACTCTGGAAGAGCCGCCCCCCTATGTGAAGTTTCTGCTGGCCACCACGGATCCGCAGAAGCTGCCCATTACCATCCTCTCCCGCTGTCTGCAATTTCATCTCAAGAGTCTGGATCAGACCCAGATCGCCAAGCAGCTGGAGTGGGTGCTTGATCAGGAGGGGCAGCCCTTTGAGCCGCGCGCCCTGCAGGCCCTGGCCAAGGCCGCCGACGGCAGTATGCGCGATGCCCTGAGCCTGACCGATCAGGCGCTGGCCCACGGCAACGGCAGCGTTCGCCTCGAGAGCGTGCTGGCGATGCTGGGGACGCTCGATCACCGCCATCTGCACCAGCTGCTGGAGGCCATCCTGCGCCAGGATGCCCCGGCGACCATGGCCAAGATCACCGAGATTGCCACCCTGGGCCCCGATTTTGATCAGCTGCACGCCGAGCTGGAGGGATTGCTCCATCGCATCGCCATGGCGCAGCTGCTGCCTGCCAGCGTGCAGGAGCAGGGGGCGGATGCCGATTCTCTGCTGCAACTGGCCCAGGCCATGAGTCCGGAAGAGGTGCAGCTCTGCTACCAGATAGTGCTGGGGGGGCGCAAGGATCTGCCCTGGGCGCCCGATGGTCGCACCGCGCTCGAGATGACCTGCCTGCGCATGCTGGCCTTCTCCCCGCGCCGAGAGGCCGTGCACCCGGCCAACCTTGCCGCTCTGCCGTCCGGACTTTCCGTGGCAGGCGGGAGGAGTGCACCGGCCCCGCTGGGAAAGCCTCAGGGGGTTGAGCCAGCCCCCGCGTCGGCCACTGCGACTGTGGCCCAACCGGCTGTATCTGGTGATGCTCCGACCCTCACGCCGGGGGCGCACACCCTTGTGCAGGCTGAGCCTGTCATCCCTCTCTCTGCGGATGAGCAAGAGAGCACCAGCGATGAGTTGAGTGCGCCGCTGTTTGCCGAGCAGGACGAGTTGCTGCGTGAGGCGCAGCAGATGGGCTATGAGGGGTCCGCTGGCGCGAGTGAGCCAATGTCTCCCGTCAGCAGGCGTGATGACGTGATGCAGGACGTCTCATTGGCAGCTCCGTCATCCCCCGAGCCTCACATCGAGGCGGCGCCGGTTGCCGAGCCGGAGACTACGGCCTCAGCCGCGTCCAGCATGCAGAGCCTGCTGGGCAAGCGCAATCTGCTGCGCAGCCGCCTGCGTGGTGAGCCAGGAGCCACCGACGTTGCGTCAGCACCTCCTCGCGTTGCGCCCACCCGGCCCGTGAAGGCTCCCGAGGCCGGCCCGATCGCGCAGCCGGTTGCTGCATCCGCATCTCCCGGCTGGCAAGCCGCCGCCGTTGCGCCGACCCAGAGTACTGCTGTGGCGGGTTATGAGGAGCTGCCGCCGCTCGATGCCTATGACGACAGTGGCAGCGACTACGAAGAGTATCTGAGCCAGGGCTTTAGCGATGCCGCTGCCAGTACGCCCATGCCACACCGGGTGCCGGCGGCTCCCGCAGCCAGCGCCGGGCCTGCATATGGTCAGGCTGCCCCGGCTCAGGCTCCCGCCAGAGCTAGTCCCAACCCGGACGATCTGCCGCCCTGGGATCTGGACGGTACGCCGGCCGCGAGGGTGCAGGTAGCGCCTGCCGTGTCCAGCGCCGCACCCGCGATGCCCCAGCCCCAGATTGCTGCTGCCAGCGAACCACAGCCGACGGCGACCTCAGTGATGGAGACCATCGACTGGGATGAGCTGGAGAGCGACAGCCAGCCCGAGGAGGGGGAAGAGGTCGCCAGACTGATCCCGTCTTCCTTGCTGGTCAACTGCGGCGATCCCTGGGCCGAGTTGATTGCCCGCACCGGGGTCGGTGGCCGGTTGCGTCAGCTGGCGATCAACTCTGTCATGCGCCAGCAGGGAGACACTGTGCTGCTGACCCTCAAGCCCGAGCAGCGCCACCTCATCAGCGATCGGGCCCGCGCCGATCTGGCCGAGATCATAGGCCCGGAGCTGGGGCAGTCCGTGCAGGTAGAGGTGACCCTGGGCCTGGTGCCCGATCAGGAGACGCCGCTGGAGATAGAGCACCGCCTCTATCTGGGAGTGCGCGAGCAGGTAAGCCGGGATCTGGAGCAGGATCCCAACGTGCAGTTTTTAGTTCAGCGATTCGGCGCCGTGCTCCACCACGAGAGCATAGAGCCGCTAAGTAATTGAATTCGATGTTTAACACCCATGCCGGGCCCAGTGCCCGGTTGAAAAGCGGTTTGCTTGTCCCCATCTAGGACAGACAAGCCTACAGCCCGGCGCTGGATGCCGGATTTCAAGACGAGAGACGACATATGTTTGGTAAAGGTGGAATGGGGAACCTGATGAAGCAGGCCCAACAGATGCAAGAGCGCATGCAGAAGATGCAAGAGCAGCTTGCCCAGATGGAAGTGGTCGGCGAAGCCGGCGCTGGCATGGTCAAGGTCACCATGGCCGGCAGCCACAGCGTGCGTCGCATCGAGATCGACCCGAGCCTGATGGAAGATGACAAAGAGATGATCGAAGATCTGGTCGCTGCCGCCGTCAACGATGCCGTGCGTCGTGTGGAAGAGCAGAACAAGACCAAGATGGGCGAGCTGACCGGTGGCATGCAACTGCCGCCGGGCATGAAGCTGCCCTTCTAAGTTAAGTATTAATTTTTTATAATCAAATAGTTATGTGATGCTATCCAGCTTGTTGGTTGTATATGGGTCATCTTGCCCCCGTTTTTTCGACAATGCTTTCCGGTAATCGGGATTGTCGTTGCTGACTCATTGGGCATAGATGGTACGGATCATCCCCAATCTGTTTACCCAAGTTGCCTGGTCAGGGCAGGGGGCTACCACCATCAGACGTGTGGTGAAGCATAGCTATGGCGCAGCTGACACGGTTTACTCTGTGTCAGCTGCGCTTTTATCTAGTGTCCCAATGACCATGTTCCATGGGGGGCCCAGTGCCCCAGGCAAACCCGCTTTGATATTCACTCCCCTCCCGTAACGCTCCAGCATCCGGCGTCAACCCAGATAATTCTTTAGGTAGTGGGTCGCCACGCCATGGAATCGCACCATCCTCTCTTTCAACCGATGGAGATCTCCGTTTACATGCTGGATGTGGTAAGCACCGACCACTCGTTTACCTTGACGGTGACGAATCACCTGATGGGTGACCCCTACACCTTGCTGAAACTGCCATAAACAACCCTCGTTACACACTACTGCACCCAGCGAGAGAAGCGGTTTCAAGACTGCGATGATCGTCTTGGCATTCATCTGCACCGGCTGAAAATCCGCGTAGTGGCTCACCCTGTCTTGGCCCCCTGACCGGGATTTCATCCGGCCCGGTACCACGAATTTTCCCTTCACCATCACGACGCTTTGCCGGGCGAGGCAATCAACCTTGCCCCTTGAATGATTCGTGAAAGAAGGTTTCATCTACCTCAACGATGCTCTCTTCCCTTTGTGCCTGATGAGCTACCATCGCGCGCCAGCATCAACCTGAAGCATGGGGACAACCGCTGCATGCCGGTAATCGGGAGTTCAGGGAGCTAATGGTGTGTGGATCCGTGGGCTGCCGCTGAGCAACACGCGTTGGTGCAAGGTAGAGAGTGGAGAGATAGCCGGTGTTGAAAGGCTGGGGTGTCCATGATGGTAAACCTCAGCCTTTTCAGGACAGCGCCGTTAAAAAGCCCCGCCAACGGCGTTGGCGGGGCTTCTCTTTTTCCATCAAGGGATGAGGATCAGAGCGCCGGCAGCAGACCCAGACTGACGCTTACTTGCACACCGACAATCAGCACGCCCATGGCGCCGGCCAGACCCAGGGCCAGCATGCCACCGGGTGCACGGTAGTGGTGAGCCTCGACCCGCTTGCGGCTCTGCCACACCAGGGTTACCGGCAGCAGCACCGCCAGCACCGCCAGCGCGATGGCGGCATAACCCAGCGCCATGATGAAGCCTTGCGGGAAGTAGAGCGCGAACAGCAGGGGCGGCACGAAGGTGATCAGCCCGGTCTGGCTGCGACCCTGCCAGTTGTCTTTGCGGCGAGTCACCTTGGCCATGAAGTCAAACAGCCCCAGCGTCACCCCGAGGAAGGAGGTGGCGAGCGCCAGATCGGCGAACAGATGCATCGCCTGATTGAAAGCGGGCCAGCTGACCAGATTGCCGACGCTGGCCAAAAGGCTGTCGAGCGCGCCGCCAGTCTGGATCAGGGTCTGCTGACCGAGCAGCCCCAGGATGGCCACCTGCCACAGCACATAAAGGATGAGCGGCAGGGCCGAGCCCCACACAAATACCCGGCGCAGCTGTTTGGGGCAGTCGCCCAGGTAGAGCATCACGCTCGGGATGGAGCCGTGGAAGCCAAACGAGGTGAAGATCACCGGCAGGCCTGCCAGAAGCAAACCCTGGCCGAGCGGCATGGAGAGCAGGTGTTGCCCTTCGGCGCGCGGCAGCAGCAGGGCCAGCACGGCCACCATGATCACCAGTTTCACGGTGAACATCAGCCGGTTGAGGTAATCCACCTGCTTGGTGCCGACGCAGACCATGCCGCCAAACAGCAGGGTAAAGGCCCAGGCTGCCTGCTCCTGGCTGAGGGTCATGCCCGCATCGGCCAGCGCCTGGGCCAGCAGGCTGCTGCCGCCGCTGATGTAGGCGGAGGCCAGCGAATAGAACAGCATCAGGATGCAGAAGGAGGCGATGCGTTTGCCCCAGGGGCCGAGCAGGTGATCCGCCAGCTGGTGCAGGTACCACTTGCCGGTGTTGAGGCTGGCTTCCACCTGCAACATGGCGGTGAAGGCCATCAGGGCCCAGAGCCCGATCATCAACAGCAGGGTGGCGGGCCCGCCAAGGGAGGAGGAAGCCAGCGGCAGGGCCAGCATGCCGGCACCTATGGTGGTGCCGGCAATCAACAGGGTACAACCCAGGGTCTTGGTGTTCATGGTGTCCATCCAGATCGAGAAACTGCGTATTCAAAAAAGAGTGCCAGTGGCTGTGCTGGCAAGGCGCCTCCGGGGTCGGGACCGGAGGCTAGCGATATCGGAGTGGACGCATCGTTACGAAAAACCGTGGGTTGTAAAAGATGGTTGCCACGTTAACGGATCAAAATAGTGGAAACAAGCCTGTAAAGGCGGATTTTGTACTGGAAGGTGGCAATAGGTGGAAATAAAAGATTACAGAAAGGGGTGTTGACTGGTGGAAAAACGCGCCGGCGGGGGGAGGGCCCGGGCGGGGAGGGGGGGGCGCGGGGCCGCGTGAGGGGGCGGCGCACCTTTTTGAG
>NZ_JBSTYL010000026.1:0-65163 GCF_054052465.1 Aeromonas enterica
CGCTCCACAATCTGGGGGGGCCCGCGCCCCCCCGGGGGGGGGGGGCCCGCCAGGCAGATCAGCCGACGGCCTTGAGCTGTTCGGTGTAGGGTTCGTGGCAGATCTGGATATCGATCGGCAGCTTGTAGATGAGCAGGCGGGCCAGTGATCCTTCCATCCAGTGGTGGCGGCTGCCCACCAGCAACAGATCCGCCGGGTGCGCATCCAGCCAGCGCTTCAGATCAGGCACCACGTCATCGACCACCAGACACTGATAATCCACCGGGTGCTGCAGGGTGGTGATGAGCTCGCTGATGATGGCCTTGGCATCCAGAGTGCCCTGAGCACTGCGTTCCTCTTCGGACAGTGACAGGCTCTTGCGGCGCATCTTGCTGCTGTGGGTCAGGTGCAGCAGGGTCAATTCACCGCCCATTCCCTGTACCAACTGGCTTGCTTTGGCCAGTGTCTCCTGCTCGTAATCCTTGCCTTCCAGCAACAGCACAATATGGGTTGAGGTCATAAGCAGTTCTCCTTGGCATGGCGCGGGGCACCGGGGACAAATTGTCTGTCTCCTACCACTGTGTTCCCGCTATGTGTCGCATAGAACAAACCGGTTTCGCGCGTCTGGCGTCACTCTTTGTCGGTGATGCATCGCAAAGCCATGTTCGTTCACATCATCATAACAGACTGAGTTGAATGGAAAATGAAGGGAACCCCGCTTTTTGGCGGTTCATTGGTCTGTTGGCAGTGAAAATCATGGCAGGGCAGCATGTTTACGCTGTGGATGGGGGCCAACACCCAGGATCCTGTGGTTTGGCATCGATGAGATCGCGAGCGAGTGCGGCTTGGGGCGTGCGGGAGGCGGTAGGAATACTGGGTGACGAAGAGAGGGGAGGCAGGGAGCCAGCCGTGGGCCGGCTCCCTCTCTTTTGAACTCAAGCCGGGTCTGAGGAGAGATACTGGGTCAGCCAGGGCAGCCCCTCTTTCTTGCGGCTGACGGCACCAGCCAGATGGGTCGGCTGCTCGGGCAGTATGCCATTGCTGGCGAAGTAGAGCAGGCTGCCACCCTTGGCCAGATCAGTCAGCATCAGCACATAGGCATCCAGCTCATCTTGCGCCAGCCGGTCTTGCATGGCCTGCGCCAGCTCGGCCTGGCGGGTGTGGATCTGCGCCGGATCCATCACGCAGATCTGGCTGACATAGAGCTTGTAGCCACCGATCAGGTACGCCTTCTCATCGGCGACGAGCAGTTCGGTCAGAGGGGCGTCACCGAGCTGGGTACGCCGCTCCAGCAGCGTCTGGGCGAAGGGCTCCAGCGCCAGATCGGCCAGGGGCAGCAGTGCGTGGACGGCGGCGCGGTCACGATCCGTGGTGGTCGGCGAGGTGAGGCTGAAGGTATCGCTGATGATGGCCCCCAGCAGCAGGCGAGCCTGGATGCGGGAGAGGGTGTCATAGCCCATCAGTTCCAGCAGGACGGTGGCGCTGCACCCCACGGCCCGGATCCAGGCATCGAGCGGGCCCCGGGTGATGAGTGTGCCTATCCTGTGGTGATCGATCAGCCCCTGCACGTCGGCCTCGGCCAGCCCCTCTGGCCCCTGCTCCAGTTCGCTGAAATCCACCAGAAACACAGGTTTGTTGGCCACGCTGCCCAGCAGCAGGGGCGGGGCATCGACCCCGGCGGTTTCCAGAATGAAGCGGGTTTCGGCAATGGGTTCACCCAGAGCATAGGCCTGGGCCGGTCGGCCTTGGCGATTGAGCCAGTCGGCGGCGACCAGGGCGGTACAGATGCTGTCGCTATCGGGGTTCTTGTGGCCAAACACATGGAGCATAAAGACATTCCTGACGTTGGAGGCTCGCCTGGCCGAGCTCGCGATGACGCAGGTCGGGCAGGGGCGCGGATAAGATGGCTAAACGAAGTGAGGGCTTGTCCCCCCAGTCTGGTTTCACTCTATGCACCTGTGCTACTTCTGGCAACCAGGCTGATCCGATCGCCCCTTGCTGCCCTCAGCAGTGTGGGTGGGCGGATCAGACTCAGAACGAGCACCTTGTTGCAGACCCAGACCCAGACCCAGACCCAGACCCAGACCCGGGAACTGGGCTGCAGCTCAGGTGTTGTCCTGTCCACCACTGGCGCCAGTGTCAGAGTTGGCTCAGAGAGGCTTCGCTGATGTTGGCTGGCCAGAGGAGAGGGCGGTGGGAGAAGAAAAGGTCAGGAGGCAATGAGGGGGAGCAATAAAAAAGGAGAGCCCAACCCCGCGGGTCTGACTCTCCCTTTTGCTGCCTGCCTGGACATGCTTGCTCAGGAGGCAAGCAGCTCGCGGGCGTTGGCCAGGGTATTGTCCGTGATGTGGTCGCCGCCCAGCAGACGAGCCAGCTCCTTGAGGCGGTCTCCCTGATCCAGCGCCTGCATCTGGGTTTCGGTGGTCTTGCCGTCCGTGTGCTTGCTCACCACCATGTGCTGGTGTCCCTTGCCTGCCACCTGCGGCAGGTGAGTCACCACCATCACCTGAGTGGATTCACCAAGCTGGCGTAGCAGACGACCCACCACGGCGGCGGTGGGGCCGCTGATCCCCACATCTACTTCATCGAAAATCAGGGTCGGAGTCGAGACCTTGCGGGCGCTGATCACCACGATGGCGAGGCTGATCCGCGACAGTTCACCCCCCGAGGCCACCTTGCCGAGCGGCTGGATCGGTTGCCCCGGGTTGGTGGTGACCATGAATTCCACCCGATCGATACCGAGCGGTGACAGACTGCTCTGGGCATCCGGCCGCACCTCGATGGCGAAGCGCCCATCGGGCATCGCCAGCTCGTGCATGCTGGCGGTCACCTTGGTACCGAGCTCCTGGGCGTAACGCTGGCGGCTCTGACTCAGGGCCTCGGCGGCCTGCACGAAGGCGAGGCGGGCCTCGGCCAGTTCATCTTCCATGCCCTCGAGGCGCTCTTCATCGGAATTGAGGCGGGCAAGATCACTGGCCAGATCCTGATGATGCAGGGCCAGCTCGGCCGGTTTGACATGGTGCTTGCGGGCCAGATTAATGGCTTTGGAGAGACGGGCTTCCAGCTCGTTGAAGCGTTCGGGATCCAGTTCAAGCCGATCCAGATAGCTGCGCAGCTCGCTGTGGCTCTCCTGCACGCCTATCATCGCCTCGTTCAACATCTCCAGCACAGGGGTGAGCCGGCTGTCCATGCCCACCAGACCCTCGGCCTTGTCGACGGCGACTTGCAACAAGCCG
This sequence comes from Aeromonas enterica, assembly GCF_054052465.1. Taxonomy (NCBI): domain Bacteria; kingdom Pseudomonadati; phylum Pseudomonadota; class Gammaproteobacteria; order Aeromonadales; family Aeromonadaceae; genus Aeromonas; species Aeromonas enterica. The sequence continues at coordinate 3,216 of NZ_JBSTYL010000026.1, forward strand.
GCGATGGTGGTCTCTTCGTTGTCATAGAGCAGATCGAGACAGGCGCCGCACTCCTGCATCAGCTCGGTGCCGTTGGCCAGGCGCTGGTGTTCCTCTTCGATCGCCTCGAACTCTCCTGGTTGCAGGGCAAATTCGTCCAGCTCCTGCACCTGATATTCGATGAGCTGACGGCGGGCCTCCCGCTGTTGTTGTTCTGCCTTGAGGCGATTGAGCTCGTTTTGCAGTTGGCGCCACAGCTGATAGTGCTGGCGCACTTCTTCCAACAGCAGGTGATGGCCGGCATAGCCATCCAGCAAGCTGAGCTGGTAGTCGGGTTTGAGCAGGAGCTGGTGGGCGTGCTGGCCGTGGACGTTGACCAGCAGTTGACCCAGGTTCTTGAGCTGGGTGAGCGGGACGGGCACACCGTTGATGTAGCTGCGGGAGCGCCCTTCGGCGGAGAGTACCCGCCGCACTATGCATTCGCCTTCGTTGTCCAGTTCGTTGGCTGCGAGCCAGGCGCGGGCTGCCGGGTTGCCGTCCAGCAGGAAACGGGCGCTGACCTCTGTCTTGTCGCTATCGGGGCGCACCATGCTGGCCTCGGCCCGCTCGCCGAGGCAGAGGCCGAGCGCATCTATGGCGATGGATTTACCGGCCCCTGTCTCACCCGTGATGCAGGTCATGCCGGGTTGCAGATCGAGTTCGAGAAACTTGACGATAGCGAAGTTGTTGACGGTCAGCTGGGTCAGCATGGTCTCATCCTGTATGGGCCAACATTACTGTGTATGCATCCAGTATATACTGGTTTTACATACAGTAAAGAGTCGGCCCGCAACAGGATGGACAAGAGAGTTGAAAAGCGGCTTAGAACAGCTTGCTGCCCCAGCCGAGCTTGTTGCGCAGCACGTGGAAGTAGCTGTAGTCGAGCGGGTGTACCAGATGCAGCTTGTGGCTGCTTTTCTTGATGAGGATCTCATCCCCCGGATGCACCGCCAGGGTGACCTGACCGTCGCAGCTCACCTGCATGGCGTCATCCTGGTTGTCCGGCGAGACCAGCAGGCGCACCTCGCTGTCGGCGTCCAGCACGATGGGGCGGCTGCTGAGGGTGTGCGGAAACATGGGCACCAGCGTGATGGCGTTGAGCTTGGGGGTGAGGATGGCGCCGCCCGCCGACAGGGAATAGGCGGTGGAGCCGGTCGGGGTGGCGACTATGATGCCGTCCGAGCGCTGGCTGTACATGAAGCTGCCATCGATATAGACCTCGAACTCGATCATGTGGGCTATCTTGCCCGGGTGCAGCACGGCTTCGTTCACCGCCAGGTTGCTCGACTTGCGCTCCCCGTGACGATAGACCGCCGCCTCTAGCAGGAAGCGGTGTTCACTCTTGTAGTGGCCGGAGAGCACCTGTTCCAGCGGCAGCAGGTAATCCTGCGGCGACAGGTCGGTCAAAAAGCCGAGATTGCCCCGGTTCACGCCGATCACCGCCACATCGAACCGTGACAGCACCCGGGCCGCCCCCAGCATGTTGCCGTCCCCGCCGACGACGATGGCCAGATCCGCCAGCTCACCGAGCTGGACCAGATCCATCACGTTCTCGTCCATGATGCCGAGGGTGTGGGCCACCCGGCTCTCCACCAGCACCCGAAAACCTCGGGTAGTGAGATATTGATGCAAGCCGGTCAGGGTCTGGTTGGCCCCTTCGTGGTGGGGTTTGCCAATCAGGGCAATGGTTTTGAACGGAGAATCCATATGCTGTCGGGTCTGGGATGAGTATTGGGGGAGTATACCGCGCTTTGCGGGGGATTTGTCTGCCGCCAGCGTCTCCTGGTGGGCATACCGCCATCAAAAGTGGCAATTTGGCCATTGGCGCGGCTCATTGGCGACGATAGCGCCCTTTTCCCCTTGAAAGCCGGGGCTGCGTCCCCATAATAGCGCCATTACAGGGTCTGTTACCGACTTGTCGCGCACCGAACGTCAACAGACCCTAACAAGCAACCCTGAAATTGGAGATGTCATGAACCACGAAGAACAAAAGGTTGAAGCGATGGAGCAAGTGGAAGTCCAGCCAGTCGAGCCGACCGATGTAGACAGTGAAGTGACAGCCGAGCAGGCCCGCATTGCCGAGCTGGAGGCCCAACTGGACGCCGCCCTGCAGGCGTCCAATGAAGAACGCGAGCGTGCCATTCGTGCCGTCGCCGAGATGGAAAACCTGCGTCGCCGTGCCGCCCAGGACGTGGAGAAGGCCCACAAGTTTGCGCTGGAGAAATTCGCCGCCGAACTGCTGCCGGTACTGGACAACCTGGAGCGCGCCATCGAGCTGGCGGACAAAGAGAACGATGCCCTCAAGCCGATGATCGAAGGGGTCGAGCTGACCCTCAAATCGATGCAGAGCTCGGTGGGCAAGTTTGGTCTGAATCCGCTGGATCCGCTCAACCAGCCGTTCGATCCCAATGCCCATCAGGCGATGAGCATGATCGAGAATGGCGAGCTGGCACCGAACACCGTCATCGCCGTGATGCAAAAGGGCTACGAGCTCAACGGTCGGGTGATCCGTCCGGCCATGGTGATGGTCTCCAAGGCGCCGGCCTGAGTCATATCGCTGTGCTGAGCCCGCCGCTCGGCGGGCTTTTTATTGGTAGCGGCGCCATGATGCGTATTTTATGGTGCCATTTGGCAAGCATTCACCCGTAAACAGGGCAAGAATGCGCGGTTTTTTGAGGGCGGGGCTTGAAGCGTCAACTTGAGACCCCATATAGGTTGCAAGGTCGCGGCGGCACAAAAAATTTGATGCCGGGAGCTTGAAAGCCACACTGGCTGCCCCCACCTAGCCGTTAACGCATTAAGGCGAGTTCCTCGCCAGTTTATTCAAAGTATTTGGAGATTCGTCAAATGGGTAAAATCATCGGTATTGACCTGGGTACTACCAACTCCTGCGTCGCTATTCTGGATGGCGACACCGCTCGCGTGATCGAGAACGCAGAAGGCGATCGTACTACTCCGTCCATCATTGCCTATGCCGATGATGGCGAGATCCTGGTTGGTCAGCCGGCCAAGCGTCAGGCCATCACCAACCCGAAGAACACCCTGTTCGCCATCAAGCGTCTGATCGGTCGCCGTTTCGAAGATGAAGAAGTGCAGCGTGACCTGAAGATCATGCCGTACGCCATCGCCAAGGCTGACAACGGTGACGCCTGGGTTGAAGTGAAGGGCAAGAAAATGGCACCGCCGCAGATCTCTGCCGAAGTGCTGAAGAAGATGAAGAAGACCGCCGAGGATTATCTGGGCGAGCCGGTAACCGAAGCGGTTATCACAGTGCCGGCCTACTTCAACGATGCCCAGCGTCAGGCTACCAAGGATGCCGGTCGCATCGCGGGTCTGGATGTAAAACGCATCATCAACGAACCGACTGCCGCGGCTTTCGCTTACGGCGTGAACAAGGTCAAGGGCGAGCGCAAGGTTGCCGTATATGACTTGGGTGGCGGTACTTTCGATATCTCCATCATCGAGATCGACGAAGTCGAAGGGGAAACCACCTTCGAAGTACTGGCGACCAACGGTAACACCCACCTGGGTGGTGAAGACTTCGACAACCGTGTCATCAACTATCTGGTAGACGAGTTCAAGCGTGAGCAGGGCATTGACCTGCGCAACGACCAGCTGGCCCTGCAGCGTCTGAAAGATGCCGCCGAGAAAGCCAAGATCGAGCTCTCTTCTGCCCAGCAGACCGACGTGAACCTGCCGTACATCACTGCAGATGCCACCGGTCCGAAGCACATGAACATCAAGGTGACCCGCGCCAAGCTGGAATCCCTGGTGGAAGATATGGTGAAAGACTCGCTCGAACCTGTCCGTACCGCCCTGAAAGACTCCGGTCTGGCGGTTGGCGAGATCGACGACGTGATCCTGGTGGGTGGTCAGACCCGCATGCCGATGGTGCAGAAGACTGTTGCCGAGTTCTTTGGCAAAGAGCCGCGCAAAGACGTCAACCCGGACGAAGCAGTGGCCATGGGTGCTGCCATCCAGGGTGCCGTATTGTCCGGTGACAAGACAGACGTACTGCTGCTGGACGTGACCCCGCTCTCCCTGGGTATTGAAACCATGGGCAGCGTGATGACGGCGTTGATCGAGAAGAACACCACCATCCCGACCAAGAAGTCCCAGGTGTTCTCTACTGCCGAAGACAACCAGTCTGCCGTGACCATTCACGTGCTGCAGGGTGAGCGCAAGCGCGCCAGCGACAACAAGTCTCTGGGCCAGTTCAATCTGGAAGGCATCCGTCCGGCTCAGCGCGGCCTGCCGCAGATCGAAGTGACCTTCGACATCGATGCCAACGGTATCCTGCACGTCTCTGCCAAAGACAAGGAGACCAACAAGGAGCAGAAGATCACCATCCAGGCTTCCTCCGGTCTGTCTGATGAAGAGATCGAGCGCATGGTACGCGAAGCCGAAGCCAACGCGGCCGAAGACAAGAAGTTTGAAGAGCTGGTGCAGACTCGTAACCAGGCTGACGGTCTGGTCCACTCGGTCCGCAAGCAGGTCACCGAAGCCGGTGATGCCCTGCCTGCCGACGACAAGACCAAGATCGAAACCGCATTGAGCGAGCTGGAAGCCGTCATCAAGGGTGATGACAAGGCAGCCATCGAAGCCAAGCAACAGGCGCTGATGGAAGCCTCCCAGAAGCTGATGGAAATTGCCCAGCAGCAAGCCCAGGCTCAGGGTGCTGGCGCCGATGCCGGCCAGTCCTCTTCTTCCGCCAAGGCTGACGACGACGTGGTCGACGCCGAGTTCGAAGAAGTGAAAGACGACAAGAAATAAGCCACACCCAGATGGGTAGAGTCCGCTCTGCCCATCGGCTTGAACGATGAATTTACGGGCGTTGGGTGACCAACGCCCGTCTGCATAACTGTTTACGTAGCAACAGGATCAGTATGTCAAAGCGCGATTTCTATGAAGTGCTCGGGGTATCGAAAGATGCCGACGAGCGCGAGATCAAGAAGGCGTACAAGCGTCTGGCGATGAAGTTTCACCCGGATCGCAATCAGGGTGATGCCGCATCCGAAGAGAAGTTCAAAGAGGTCAAGGAAGCCTATGAGATCCTGACCGACGACAATCTGCGGGCTCGCTATGACCAGTACGGTCATGCCGGCGTGGATCAGAGCCAGGGTGGCGGTGGCCACGGTGGCTTTGGCGGTGGTGCCGATTTTGGTGATGCGTTCGGCGACATCTTTGGCGACATCTTTGGCGGCCGCAACGGCGGCGGTCGTCGTGGTCCGGCCCGGGGTTCAGACCTGCGCTACACCATGGAGCTGACCCTGGAAGAAGCGGTGCGCGGCGTCTCCAAGGAGATCAAGGTGCCGACCCTGGTCCACTGCGAGGTCTGCAACGGCTCCGGTGCCCACACCGGCAGCAGTGCCCAGACCTGTCCGACCTGCCACGGTGCCGGTCAGGTGCAGATGCGTCAGGGCTTCTTCGCGGTGCAGCAAGCCTGTCCGCACTGTCACGGTCGCGGCAAGATCATCAAGGATCCGTGCCGCAAGTGCCATGGCGAGGGTCGCTACCAGAAGACCAAGACACTGTCGGTCAAGATCCCGGCGGGCGTCGATACCGGCGATCGCATCCGTCTCTCCGGCGAAGGGGAAGCGGGGGAAGCCGGGGCACCGGCCGGGGATCTCTACGTACAGGTGCACGTCAAGGAGCACGAGATCTTCGTGCGTGACGGCAACAACCTCTACTGCGAAGTGCCCATCAGCTTCACCGCCGCCGCACTCGGTGGCGAGATCGAAGTGCCGACCCTGGATGGCCGCGTCAAGCTCAAGGTCACTCCCGAGACCCAGACCGGCAAGATGTTCCGCATGCGGGGCAAGGGCGTCAAGTCCGTGCGCTCCGGCCAGGTGGGGGATCTGATGTGCAAGGTGGTGGTCGAGACCCCGGTCAAGCTGACCGAGTCCCAGAAAGAGCTGCTGCGCCAGCTGGACGAGTCGTTCAGCGGTGCCGCCGCCAAGACCCACAAGCCGAGATCGGAAGGCTTCTTCGAAGGGGTGAAACGCTTCTTCGACGACCTGACCCGCTGATCTCAGCGCATTCCAGCAAAGCCGGCCTCTGTGCCGGCTTTCTTTTTTCGCTTCCCTGCGGCCTGTCCACCTTTTAGTCCGTGGTGCTGGCGCGCCAGAACACCTGCTTGATATGGGGATGAATGGCCAGCTTCACCATCAGGGCGTCCAGCTCGTCGCCGTCGATGGAGGTGGCCAGCAGCACGGCGGAGATCTCCAGATCCTGTTCACCGAACGGCTCTATGTCCAGCTCGCTCAACGGGTAGTTGGCCTGCTCCATCATCTCTTCGAGCCAGTGCAGCACCTCCTTCTGATACTCGCGCTGGGCGAGGGCCGTGACCCTGTAGGTCACCTCGGTATCGGTATTGTCCACCGGGCGGCGGTTGATCTGATTGACCAGCGGGCGCAGCAGGGTGTTGGCGGCCAGCACGAACAGGGCGCCGAGCACTGCCTCCATGGCGAGCCCGGCCCCGCTGGCCGCGCCCACAGCCGCCACGCCCCACAGGGTGGCGGCCGTGTTGATGCCGCGGATATTGCCCGACTCGCGCATGATGACACCGGCGCCGAGAAAGCCGATGCCGGAGACGATATAGGCCACCACATGGACCACGTTGTAGTTGCCACCGTGCAGGTCATAGATGCGCTGGGCCAGGCTGACGAACAGGGCTGCCCCCACGGCGACCAGCACGTTGGTGCGAAGGCCGGCGGTGCGTTGGCGGTACTGGCGCTCCAGCCCGACCAGACTGCCCAGAACGAAGGCCAGCAACAGGCTGGCCAGGGTGTCGAGCAGGGAAATCATGTCAAGTTGCTGCCACATTCTCATGGCGTACTCCTTCTGGTGTGAGATGGCCTTCGGGATACAGGATAGAAGGCCAGTGGGCATTCCTGATGAATCGCCGAGGTGCGCGCGGTGAAGGCCATCATGGGAAATGAAAGCGGGCGCAGGGTCAAACAGACCCGCGCACTCGGCATGGCGAGCAGATAGTCGGGTCAGAGGGAAAGGGGCCAGCATGGTTGGCCCCCGATCTACTCGATCCCGGTTAGTTGAGCAGGGGCTCGGCGTCGCGACGGGGATGCAGCTCCCAGCGAACCGGGTGATGTACCCCCACCTGATGCACGAACTGCACCAGATAACGGCGCTGGGGCGGGGTGCAGTGCAGATTGAGCACCAGCTCGCGACCCCCGCTGCGCCCTGGTCTCAGGGACTGCATGGGACGCAGCCCGGCCGGTTGCAGGGTATGAGTCACCATGTCGAGCACCCGCTCCATGTCGGCGCGATCCTGACAGCGGATCTGCAACCTGTAGTGGTGCTGCTCCGGCTTGGCGCGCAGCCAGAGTGGCAACAAACCACGGCCCAGCTTGCTCAGCAGGGGGTTGGCCTGAGTGGATCTGGACTTGGTTGAAATAAAACGCATAGCAGCCTCCTTGTGGGAAGCAGAAACTATGCAGGCAAGGTGTCCAGGCCTGGGCTTGGGTCACCTGACGTCAAGTGTAAAAAGAGAAGAGGGGAGTGGATTTCCGCTTCTCGCAGGGTTGCGAGCATGCGGCAGAGGAAGACCTGCGGCTATCTCGCGACCAGGTTACCGACGACGAGAGTCGGCCTACAACTGTCACTTGATGAATTGCCCACTGATGGTCTCCGCTGTTGATGAACGGCCAGATGGTACTCATCCAGAGCGATGAGGTAAAGCCTCATCACCCCTTCAGCAACATTTAGATACAAATCGGGGCCGGCTGGCTACCGCCAGGACGATGAAAGAGCGGTGAGCACCATCACTGCCCTCGTTCCACCTTCTGTTCTGCTTTCCCTATCATCCCCCGTCACCCTATTTCAGTCCCAGCCGCTTGAGGAGCATCGCAGCCGGACAGAAGCCGGTGAAGGCGCTCTGGATCAAATTGGCCCCGACAAAGACGCTCAGCCAGACAAAGCCCGGGTGAACCCAGGCGGTGAGCAGCAGCGAGAGCAGCAACATGCAGCCCGCGACGACTCTGACTCCGTTATCTACCGTCATGACCTTCTCCCTATTTAATTTAGGTATTGCTAATTTAGTGTCTATTTATACAATAGAACCAAATATCAGCAATTGCTAATTTACTCCCATGAGCCAATTCGACGAGATGAACAGACACGCGACAGCAGCCGCCTCCCTGCTCAAGGCGTTGGCTCACCCTGAACGCTTGATGGTGCTCTGCCAGCTGGTGGAGGGGGAGAAAGGCGTCGGGGAGCTGCTGGCTCACAGCCAGCTCGGCCAGTCGGCCTTCTCCCAGCAACTGTCGGTATTGAAACGCTACGGCATGATCCGTTCGCGCAAGGTCTCCCAGCATATCTACTACTCGCTGGTGAGCGAGGCGGCTGCCGATGTGCTGGCGGCGCTGCAAACCCATTTTTGTCACTCAGAAAATAAGGAATCTTGATGATGGAAAGCCAATGGCTGCTCTCTCTGGACGGCGGCATGCTGGCGGGGCTGTCGGCCCTGATCCTGATGTTGTTCAACGGCCGGGTTGCAGGGATCAGCGGCATTCTGGCCGGTGCGCTGCAACATCGTGCGCCGTGGCGGGTGCTGTTTCTGCTGGGGCTGGGGGCCGGTGCCTGGCTGGCGCTGAGCCTGGGTTGGGCCAGCATGCCTGCATTTACCGCCCTGCCCGGCTGGCCGGTGGTGCTGCTGGCCGGTCTGCTGGTCGGCATCGGTACCCGCCTTGGCAATGGCTGCACCAGCGGCCACGGCATCTGCGGCATGGGGCGGCTCTCCCTGCGCTCCATCGTCGCCACCCTGACCTTTATGGCGGCCGGCTTTATCACCGTCTTCGTCACTCATCATCTGTTGTAAGAGGTTGATCGCCATGAAGTTGCTGACAAGTTTGTTTGCGGGCCTGCTGTTCGGGCTGGGGATGGCCATCTCCGGCATGGTGGATCCCGCCCGGGTCACCGGTTTTCTCGATCTGGCTGGCGCCTGGGATCCCAGCCTCGCCTTCGTGATGGGGGGCGCCCTGCTGGTCTTTATGCCGGGTTATTTTCTGCTGGTGAAACCCCGTCGCCAGAGCGTGCTGGGGGAGCCCATCGTCGCCGTACCGGCCCCCAGGCTGGATCGCCGTCTGATCGGCGGGGCTGCACTGTTTGGCATCGGCTGGGGGCTGGTGGGCATCTGCCCGGGGCCAGCTCTGAGTCTCATTTCCAGTGGGCAGCCCATGATAATGTTGTTTATTGCGGCCATGGTGGCCGGGATCTTGCTCTTTGATAGAGGGCTGGCCAAGGTGCTGGTTCGGAAAAAGGATAAGGGGTGCCAGTCCCATACCGCCTGATCCCGTGAAGTGACTGATTACGCGAGGGAAGGAGAGTGATGATGGAAAACATCCGGTTGCTGGGGCTCACCTTGTTGGTGATGACATCGCAGGCCATGACATCCGGGCAGGCCCTGGCCGCAGAAGGGGAGCTGACAGAGCCCTTGCTGACAGTGGCACCACAGCCGGTGACCGACTGGTTGACGCTGGATGGCACCGTCAGTGCAATCCATCAGGGGACGGTGGCGGCCCAGACCAGCGGCCGGGTCTCCCGCATGCTGGTGGATGTAAACGATCAGGTGCAGGCGAGGCAACCGTTGCTTGAGATCAGCGGCAAGGAGCAGTTTGCCGCCGTCACGGGGGCCGAGGCGCGACTGGCGCGGGCACAGGCCCAGCAGGTGGAAGCCGAGCGTCAGCTCGCTCGCTTTCAGGCGCTGATTGCCAAGGGGGTGATCACCCGCGCCCAGCTCGACAATGCCCAGGCCACTGACCGGGCCGCCCGCGCCGAGGTGAACGCCGCCGATGCGGCCCTCACCCAAGCCCGCGAGGCCTACGGTTATACCCGAATTCTGGCCCCCTACGCCGGAGTGGTGACCAAGCGGCTGGTGGAGCTGGGGGAGACGGTGGCTCCCGGCACGCCGCTGCTCTCCGGCTTTTCCCTTGATGCGCTGCGGGTGGATGTAGAGCTGCCCCAATCTGCGCTCGTCCTCGCCAGTCAGCCAGCGGATGTGCAGGTGCTGCTGCCGGATGGCAACACCGTTACCCCCCTCAAATTGACCCGCTTCAATTATGCCGACAGCCAGAGCCACGCCTTCAGGTTGCGCCTCGACTTGCCGCCGCAAACCGCCGGGGTATTGCCCGGCATGTGGCTCAAGGTGCAGCTCAAGCAGGGTGAGCGTCAGGTGCTGCAAGTGCCGGATCGCGCCCTGCTGCGGCAAGGGGAGTTCAACGGTGTCTATCTGCAGCAGCCCGCTGGCTGGGCCCTGACGCCGGTAAGGGTCGGCCACTGCTTGGCGGGGCAGTGCGAGATCCTGGCCGGGCTGCAAGCTGGCGATAAGCTGGCCCCCGATGCCTGGGCGCAGCAGCAGGAGGTAGCCCATGAGTAGCGACCTGAACGGCAACAGGGAGAGGCTGGGGCCTGCGGGTCGGCTGGCTGCGCTGTTTCAGGGCTCGGCCATCACCCCGTTGCTGGCGCTGGTGGGGCTGTTGCTCGGCCTGTTTGCGGTGCTGGTGACTCCCAAGGAGGAGGAACCGCAGATCGATGTCACCTTCGCCGATGTCTATATCCCCTTCCCGGGGGCCAGCCCGGCGGAGGTGGAGTCCCTCGTCACTACCCCTGCCGAGCAGGTGGTTTCGCAGATAAAGGGGATCGATACCCTCTACTCTTTTTCCCAACCCGATGGCGCCCTGCTGGTGGTGGTGTTCAAGGTGGGGGTGAGCCGCGAGCAGGCCATTGTCGATCTCAACAACCAGCTCGACTCCAATCGCGACTGGCTGCCACAGGGGATCGGGGTCGGTCAGCCATTGGTGAAACCCCGGGGGATCGATGATGTCCCTATCGTCAGCCTCACGCTCTGGAGCAAACAGTTGGGTGCCCCCGAGCTGACCCGGGTCGCCCATGAGCTGGAGACCGAACTCAAGCGCATTCCCGGTACTCGCGATATTTACACTCTGGGCAGTCAGAGCGCCGTGCTGCGGGTAATGCCGGATCCGGCGGCCCTCAGCGCCCATAGCATCAGTTGGGGCGAGCTGAGCCTGCGGCTTGCGGCCGCCAATCAGGTGGGCTCGACACAGGTGATCGAGCAGGATAACCGGGAGATCAAGGTGCAGGTGGGGCAGTTCCTGCAAAGCGAGCAGGAGGCACGCGAGTTGGTAGTGGGGCTGCACGACGGCAAGCCGGTCTATCTGGGGGAGGTGGCCAGGGTCTCTTTGGGTCAGGAGACCCCGACCAAGCGCAGCTGGATGGGGATGGGGCAGGCCAGTTATCCGGCGGTGACCCTAGCCATCGGCAAGCAGCCGGGTCAGAACGCGGTCGATGTGGCCAAGCGGGTGGAGGCGCGGGTCGAGAGTTTGCAGAACCGGCTCATTCCATCTGGGGTCGAGGTGACGGTGACCCGGGACTACGGCGTTACCGCCGAGACCAAATCCAACACCCTCATCGGCAAGCTCATTTTTGCCACCACGGCGGTGGTGCTGCTGGTGCTGGTGAGCATGGGTTGGCGCGAGGCGTTGGTAGTTGGCGTAGCCATCGTCATCACCCTGGCGCTGACCCTGTTTGCCAGCTGGGCCTGGGGCTTTACCCTCAACCGGGTGTCGCTGTTTGCGCTGATCTTCTCCATCGGTATTCTGGTGGATGACGCCATCGTGGTGGTGGAGAACATCCACCGCCATCGCGGCTTGGGCAAGGGGGCGCTCAAGGATCTTATTCCGGGGGCGGTGGACGAGGTGGGGGGGCCGACCATACTGGCGACCCTGACCGTGATTGCGGCCCTGCTGCCGATGGCCTTTGTCAGCGGCCTGATGGGCCCCTACATGAGCCCCATCCCCATCAATGCCAGCATGGGGATGCTCATCTCCCTGCTGGTGGCCTTTATCTTCTCCCCCTGGCTGGCGAGACACCTGCTCAAGGGAGAGGTGCATGCCGCCCACGGCGAGGCCAAGACCGGTCTCTTTCAGCGGCTGATGACCCCTTTTCTGATCGGTGATGGCGCCAAGAGGGCCAGACGCAAGCTCTGGCTGGTGGTGTTGCTGCTGGTCGGGGCGGCCACCACCATGCCGGTGGTGCAGTGGGTGGTGCTCAAGATGCTCCCCTTCGACAACAAGTCGGAATTCCAACTGGTGCTCGACATGCCGGAGGGGGCGACGCTGGAGCAGACCGAGCGCACCCTGCTGGCGGTCGGGCGAGAGCTTGCCAAGGTGGCGGAGGTGAAGGACTACCAGATCTACGCAGGTACCGCGGCCCCCATCAACTTCAACGGGCTGGTGCGTCACTACTTTATCCGCAGTGGCGCCAATGTGGGGGATATTCAGGTCAATCTGGTGGACAAGCATGAGCGCCATCGCAGCAGTCACCAGATTGCCCAGTCGGTCCGGGCACCGCTGCAGGCCATCGCCAGCGCTGTGGGGGGCAACCTGAAAGTCGTTGAGGTGCCGCCCGGCCCGCCGGTCTGGTCACCCATCGTTGCCGAAATCTATGGCCCGACACCGGCCGCCCGTGAAGCTGCGGCGCGCGCCGTTCAGGCCCGTTTTGTGGCCACGGCGGATCTGGTGGACGTGGATATCTATCTGACCGACCCGCAGCCCAAGTGGCGGCTGGTGGTGGATCGCAGCAAAGCGGCCCTGCTCGGGGTCGATCTCGGGGATCTGGTGAATGCCCTCAATGGCGGGGTGGGTTATCAGGATGCCAGCTGGCTGCAGGGGCACGGCGCCAAGTATCCGGTGCCGATTCGCATCGAACTGGCCCCCGGTGACAAACGGGATCTGGCGGGCGTGCTGGCCCTCAAGGTGCGCAGCCAGAGCGGCCAGCTGGTGCGGCTCTCCGAGCTGGTGAGCCGCCGCGATGAGGTGGCCCCCAGCTATATCATGCACAAGAACATGCAACCCATGGTGATGGTGGTGGCCGATATGGGCGGTCATACCGACAGCCCGCTCTACGGCATGTTTGCCGCCGGTGCCGATATCGACCTGCCCCAATATTACGTGCAGCAGCCCGACAAGCTGGGGGAGGTGGCGCTGTTGTGGGACGGGGAGTGGAAGATCACCTACGAGACCTTCCGCGATATGGGCATCGCCTACGGGGTGGGGATGATCCTCATCTACCTGCTGGTGGTGGCCCAGTTCCGCTCCTATCTGGTGCCGCTCATCATCATGGCCCCCATTCCGCTCACCCTCATCGGGGTGATGCCGGGCCACGCCCTGTTGGGGGCCCAGTTTACCGCCACCTCGATGATCGGGATGATCGCCCTGGCCGGGATTATCGTACGCAACAGCATCCTGCTGGTGGACTTTATCGAACAGCAGCGCCGCGCCGGAGTGGCGTTCGAGCAGGCGGTGATCGAAGCGGCGCAGGTGCGGGCCAAACCCATCATGCTGACGGCGCTGGCGGCGATGATCGGGGCTCTGTTTATCCTCGATGATCCCATCTTCAACGGACTGGCCATCAGCCTGATTTTCGGGATCCTGGTCTCCACCTTGCTCACCCTGGTGGTGATCCCGCTGCTCTACTACAGCCTGATGTCGCGCCGTGGGGGAGCGATCGCGGCAAACGAGCCGGGCGCACAATGACAGAAGGGCCACCTGGGTGGCCCTTCTCGTTTCACACATTCAGGTGGCTGGGGTGCTGAGTCCGCGTCCTTTCATCAGCGGGAAGTAGCGTCGGTCGGCCTGGCTCATGTGGCCGACAACCAGCTCCTGAATAATGAAGTTGAGCAACTCGTCGTTGCCAAGATCGCCCGCCCTGGCGGCGGCCATCAGCTGGTTTGCCCTGTGCAGCAGCCTCTGGTGATCCTGCTGGTGGCTGGCCAATTCGGCATAATTCAGCTCCGCCAGCATCTGCTCCTCGAAGGCGAAATGGTGGCGAACCATCTCGAACAAGCCTTCCAGACTCTCCAGGTAGAGGGCTGGGTGCTCGCTGTTGTCTTTCATGCGCTCCAGCAGCCGGTTGGTCAGCACGAAGAGCTGGCGATGCTCGGCATCGATGCGGGGGTGGCCGCACTCCTGGCTGCTCTGCCACAGCAGTGAGCCCAGTTCGGGATCCAGTCCGGCGGTAAACAGACAGACCCGGCCACGACCCTGCCCCTTGGCCTGATACATGGCATGATCGGCGTGGTGCATCAGGGTTTTGGGATCCGTGCCATGTTCCGGATAGATCGCCACCCCTATGCTGCTGGAGATCTGCAACTCCTGCTCCTCGTCGATGCGAAACGGATGGCGCAGGCTCTGGTGCAGGTGGTCGGCCACCGTCAGCGCCTCGTCACCTGTGTCGGGCAGCAGGATCACGAACTCGTCCCCACCAAGGCGCGCCACCATGTCCCGCTCCCGTACGCAGTGGCGCATGCGTTTGGCCACCATGTTGAGCAGTACATCTCCGGTCTCATGGCCAAAGGTGTCATTGATCGGCTTGAAATGATCCAGATCGATGAACATCAGCGCCAGCACTTTCCCCTCCTCGGCCATGGCTTCCTTCATACGCTGTTGCAACAGACGACGGTTGGGCAGGCCGGTGAGCGGATCATAGAAGGCGAGGCGGTGCATCATCTCCTCGCTGGCGGCGCGCTCCGTGATGTCACGGGTGACTCCCAGAATGGCATCTGGCTGGCCTTTCTCGTTGCCGTGCAGGGTAGTGATGGTCTCGGTCGCGACCAGATGTCCCTCCCTGTGCCGCAACTGGGTGCGGAACACGCAGCGGGTCTGCTCGTGATCGCCCCGTTGCCAGGCGGCGAGAGAGTCACTGAGCTCATCGCGCAGCTGTTTTCTGGAGGTTTCCGGGATCAGTTTCTTGAGTGGCAGGCTGAGGATGTCGATCGCCTCATAGCCGCTCAGGGGCTGGATGGCCGGGCTGACGTAGCGAAAACGCAGGGTGGCGGTGTCCATGGTCCAGATAACGTCTGCACTGTTCTCCGCCACGAACCGGTAGTGCTGTTCGCTCTGGGCCAGTTCGCGGGTGAGCCGCAGCCGATCCCTGGCCTCCTGGCGCAGACGCAGATAGAGATGGCAGAAGATGCCGAGCAGGGTCAGCAGGGTGAAGGTGATCAGCATGGCAATGGCCACACTTTTGTCGAGCAGTTGCCGCTGCTGGCGCATGCGCTCCCGATCCGGGTTGTAGAGGAAGCGATCCAGATCGGGCAGGGAGTTGAGCAGACCCGCCTCCAGGTAGGTTTTGGCAATCTGCTGCCATCGCTCGAGTTGCATATAGCCGGGCTCGATAAGATCTGGCTGCATCAGCGCTCTGGTTTCACGGGACTCGAACTCCAGCTGCTCACGGCCATAACCGCTGGGATAGTTCTCCATGATCCAGTTGATCATCTCTTCCGGGTTTTCCATGGCATAGCGCCATCCCTTGAGGCTGGCCTGCTGGAACGCATAGACCTGCTCCGGCCTGTCCACCAGTTCACGCTCCGAGGTAAACAGATTGTCACCGTAGAAGTCGAAGCCGATGTCGCGGGGAGAGAATACCCGGTAGGGGATCCCCATCTGTGCCAGATAGAAGGGTTCTGTGGTGCTGTAGGCGCTGATGGCATCCACCTGTCCGGTCAGCAAGGCCTGCAGACCCTGCTCATAGGGCAGTCTGGTCCAGCTGTGTGGCTTGGCATAACGGTTGAGATAGACCTGCAACTCTTTGGAGCCAGGCTCCAGCATCAGGCGCTTGCCCGCGAGATCCGAGGGCTGCAGTATGTCGGGTCGTTCCAGGGAGAGCAGGACCAGCGGCGAGTGTTGCAGCATGGCCGCCAGCACCACGACCGGACGACCAGCGGCACGGGCGAGCAGCAAGTCACTGCCGCTGATCCCGAACTGGGCATTGCCCGACACCACCTCTTTGACCACATTGGTCTGTGGCGTGGCGGCGCGCAGCACGACATTCAGACCGGCATCACGATAAAAGCCTTTGAACTGGGCGGCGTAATAACCGGCGAACTGGAACTGGTGTTGCCATGGCAGTTGTACCACAACCTGCTCCGCCGCCCTCAGGGGCGAAGAGGTCAAGGTGTAGCAGATCGCCATTCCCAGCATTGGCAGATACCGGAGCAAGCGATGAAGGGAGGAATTTACGCCTGTCATATACATTCCTCTCGGGAGACGGGGCCAGTCCTAGAGTCAAACAATTCCTTGATACCCGCAAGGGGGCGAAAGGGCGCTGGAATGGGGATCCGTGGCAGAAAAAAAGATTTCTGTGTCACTCATCACATTTGGCTTTCCTGCTCGGTATTTTTGGCAATTATGCGAATGATTACGGAGCCATATGACCAATAAAAACGGTCGCATTTTAGTCGCTTTTGCCAGTCGTTTACCTCAATAACAGTGAGTGATTACTTAATTTTCAGCGCAATGCGTCAGCCCGTGTCGCCGTATCAACAGATACATTTATATTGCTGTCAGATTGTGTCGATTTTTTATTTGTTGCGTTATCAGTCAGTAACAAGCCGAAAGCGGTGGAAGTGGACCGGATCCCGTCGACCCCGGGTGGTATGATAGCGACTCTCCCATCCCGATGAGGTCTTCTCATGTCCCGATTGCGTCTGTTGCTGTCCGACTCTCACGATCCCCTGTTCAACCTGGCGGTGGAGGAGTGCATCTTTCGCCAGATGGATCCGAGCCAGCGGGTGCTTTTTCTGTGGCGCAACGCCAATACAGTGGTGATAGGCCGCGCCCAGAACCCGTGGAAGGAGTGCAACACCCGTCGCATGGAGGACGATGGCGTGACCCTGGCGCGACGCAGCAGCGGGGGCGGCGCCGTGTTTCACGACCTTGGCAACAGCTGCTTCACCTTCATGGCGGGCAAGCCCGGTTATGACAAGAGCATCTCCACCGCCATCGTACTGGATGCGCTCAAACGGCTCGGGGTGAGTGCGTTTGCCTCCGGGCGCAACGATCTGCTGGTGGCGACCCCGGACGGGGATCGCAAGGTGTCGGGATCGGCCTATCGGGAGACGCTGGATCGCGGCTTTCATCACGGCACCCTGCTGCTGGACGCCGATCTGGGCCGGCTCGCCAACTACCTCAATCCGGATCCCAAGAAGCTGGCGGCCAAGGGCATCAGCTCGGTGCGCAGCCGGGTGGCCAACCTGTGCGAACTGCTACCCGGCATTGACCACAACCAGCTGAGCCACGCCCTCTGCGAGGCCTTCTTTGCCCATTACGGCGAGCGCGTTCTGCCCGAGCACATCTCTCCGAGCCAGCTGCCCGACCTGCCCGGCTTTGCCGACACCTTCGCCCGCCAGCGCAGCTGGGAGTGGAACTTCGGCCATGCGCCTGCGTTCAGCCATCAGCTGGACGAGCGCTTCGGTTGGGGCGGGGTCGAGCTGCACTTCGATGTGGAGAAAGGGGTCATAGGCCGGGCGCAGATTTTCAGCGACAGCCTGGATCCGGCGCCGCTGGATGCGCTGGCCGAACGGCTGGTTGGCCTTGCCTATCGCCGCGAGGCCATAGCAGCGCTGCTGTCGCAATTGCGGGCCGATTTCCCGCTCCAACAAGCCGAGCTGGACGAACTCTCCCGCTGGTTGCTGGCCGCGCTGCGCTGAGGTTTTTTCCTGTCCGATCACGAAATCAAAAGAGGCGCCCGAAAGGCGCCTTTTTGCCAGCCCACGTCACGGCTCATCATGACAAAAAGTAGGGGAGGCCATTAGATATTGTCGCTGTTTCAAACAGCGACACAGGGGTATAAGGGCAGCACATTTGCTGTACTAATGGTATAAAAATGAGTGACTTAGTTTATCTGAAAGATGAAGGCGTCAATGCCGTCCGCCCCGAGTTCGCCACCCGTTTCGCCACCGTCAAAGCCAACTTTTTCTCGCGTAATCCCGATCTCTGGCCTGTGTTCCGCGAGCCCGGTTTCGCCACCCTCAACGAGTTTCGCGCCCGAGGCCTGGCGCCGGATGCCCGTCTGAACGCCTGGCCCGATGGCCGCGCCCGCCTCGCCGATCTCTGCGAGACCATGCCGGTGCCCGCACAGATGCGTACCCCGGGTGAACCCATGACCGAGCTGCTGTTTGCCGGCGCCCTCTCCAAAGACTGGGAGAATCCCTCCAGCGTCGAGAACGTCATCACCATGTCGGCGGATCCCGCCATCTACGGCGCCCAGATGGGCATATTGGCCAACCCCAACCTGGTCTACTCCGAATACGCCGGGGTGGCCGAGGAGCTGGAGAAGAAGGTGGTGCGCCAGATAGCGCTGCTGGCGGGTTATGACCCGGCCCGCGCCACCGGCATCTTCACCCAGGGGGGGACCTTTTGTAACCTCTATGGCTACCTGCTCGGCATTCGCAAGAGCTTGCCCCAGGCCAAGCACAAGGGGCTGGGCCACTATCAGGACTACCGCATCATCAACTCCCAGGGCGGCCACTACTCCAATATCACCAACCTCTCCCTGCTCGGGGTCGACATAGAGAACAAGACCATCCGCATCCAGGTGGGTGAGAACAACGACATCGATCTCGACCATCTGGAGCGCACCCTGACCGCCTGCTTTGCCCTCAAACACCTGGTGCCCACCATTATGCTCACCATGGGCACCACCGATACCTTCGGGGTGGATCGGGTCAAACCCGTGGTCGAGCTGCGGGACAGGCTGTGCGAGCGGTTCGAGGTGGCAGTCAAGCCCCACATCCACGTGGATGCCGCCATCGGCTGGTCGATGATCTTCTTCCTGGACTATGACTTCGCCGCCAATCCGCTGGCCATCAACGGCGCTACCCTCGCGGGGATCGAGCGCAACGTGGCCCGTTTTGCCGAGCTGAAATATGCAGACTCTTTCACCGTCGACTTCCAGAAGTGGGGCTATGTGCCCTACACCTCCAGCCTGGTGATGATCAAAGAGCAGGACGACCTCAAGGCGATGGAGAACGACCCGGAGAACTTCTCGTATTTTGAGCGGGACATTCAGGGCCAGACCCACCTGCAGTCCACCATCGAGTGTTCCCGTGGCGCGAGCGGTCTGTTCGGTGCCTATGCGGCGCTCAACTACCTGGGGGTCGAGGGCTATCGCACCGTGCTGGCCCACTGCCTGCAAAACGCCAACTACTTCCGCTTCCGGTTAAGCCAGCTCGGCAACGTCAAGCTGGTGGCGCAGGAGAACCAGGGGCCGAGCGTGGGCTTCAAGATCTACAACCCCGAGTGGGTGCAGGACCCCGACGCCGAGTTTGCCTTCGAGCTGGCGCGCTCCAGCGATCCTGCCTACAAGGCCCGCCTGCAGCGCAACACCGACTACCACCGCAGCCTGTTCACCGGGCGCGGCAAGGTGGGGCTCTATACCAACTGGGTGGAGGCCATCGCCCACTCGGAGTACGATGCGCGCGGCAAGTACTCCTACATCGCCGGGGAGAAGGCGGTCTTTATGAACCCGGCCTGCGGCCGCGAACAGATCGACGCCTTCATCGACCATATTCGCGGCTGATCCCTGACGAGCCGTCTGGCAGAGGGGACACGGGCGGAGCAGGGGCTGCCCGTGTCATGTCGTGTGCTTTTCCACTATGCCAATCGATTGAATCGCAAGGTATTGCTTGCGATTCATGCTTAAAACGTGAAACCGCGCAAGTTATGCCCGCCTTTATCTCATTCTGACTTTTTTTGACACATTTTTTCAGTACGGTATGGATTTCCGTGGGCTGATGTTTAGCCGTGAATGCCATCAAAAGGAGCCGTTATGGACGAGTGCAGACGCAGAGTCACCTTGGGGTTGTTGAGTGCCCCCCTGGTTGCCACCCTTGCCGGGTGCAACAGCAGCAACGACAGTGAAGGGAGCCCGGTCGACTTTAGCGCCACCCTGACCGACAGGTTGACGGTCGAGCTGAAGGATGAGAACACGGCCCGCCAGCTGGTCCCCTTCATCGAGGAGGCCAATTTCAACATGACACCGCCCTCGATCGCGATAGCAGATACCAGCACCCTGATCGCCTTTGCTTTTGGCAATCGCCCCAACGACTCTGGCAACCCGGATGAGCTGGCCATGCCTGGCCCCATGAACGAGGCTCTGGCTGCCTGTTGCGCCGCCCTCTATCGGCAAAAAGCCATGCCCATGTATGTGCAGTGGGAGATAGCCCGTTACCTCGACTCGACCCGCTATCCGGATATTCCGGCCAGGGATGTCATCTCCATCGAGCCTTACTGGGATGAGGCGGGCAAGCTGATCTATCTGAGCACGGACGGGGTGGTCGAGGCCATCGTCAGGGAGTATGCAGGGGGGGATCCCGCCACTCTCGGCACGGCAGCCGTTATCGGTCATCGCGACCATGTCAAACGTTGCATCATGACTTGCCGAGCCCGCAAGATAGAAAGCTATGCCCCGGAGGGGATCGCATTGCCCGTCTGGTATGACGAGCAATCCGCTCAACCCTGGACCCGACGGCGGGATCTCTATGTCTTGCAGGACATTTCGGCCCAGTTGATGGGGATGGCGCAGGCCAACATAACCCAGGCTTATCCGAACGGGTGAGTCAGTTCGTGGTGAGGAATGCGCCGGCTCCTGATGCCGGAAACGGAAAGTAAAACGGCGGGATGATCCCGCCGTTTTTGCTGTTGCGCGTGTCACCGCTTCTGCAACTGGGTGACCGTCAGCTTGCCGGCCGGGTTCTCGGCGTGAAAGCGCACCGCATCTCCCACCTTGAGCCCCTTGGTCAGGGCCGGATCGGCCAGCAGGAACACCATTGTCATGGGGGGCATCTTGAGGTTCTCGATGGCCTCGTGTTTGATCCCTACCTTGCCGCCTGCCTCGTCGATACGGCTGATGATCCCCTGGGTCATCACGCGCACTCCCGTCGCCTGCATATCCATCCCCTCCATCTGGGACATATCGTGCCCTTCGTGGTTCATGGTCATCTCGGCCTGGGCCTGGAGAGAGGCCAGGCCAAGCAGCAATGTCAGGGTCAGCGTCTTGTAGTTCATGATGTTTTCCTTCCGTCGTTTATTCAAAATCGGTTGTAAATTCGGGTTATTCGGCTTCGTGGTTCGCGGTCTTGCCAAGGCTTCGGCTGCGCCACAGGTAGTAGGCGGCGGGCAGCACCAGCAGGGTCAGCACCAGCGCGCTCACCATGCCGCCGATCATGGGGGCGGCGATGCGCTGCATCACCTCGGAGCCCGTGCCGTGGCTCCACATGATGGGCAACAGGCCGGCGATGATGGTCACCACCGTCATCATCTTGGGGCGCAGGCGCAGGGCGGCGCCGTGAATAACGGCCTGATGCAGGCCCGCCTTGTCCGGTTTGCCCTGGGCCACCAGGTCATCCCAGGCGTGGTTGAGGTAGACCAGCATCAGCACACCCGTCTCCACCGCCACCCCGGCCAGGGCGATAAAGCCCACCCCCACCGCCACCGAGAGGTTGAAGTCCAGCAGCCAGACGGTCCAGATCCCGCCCACCACGGCGAGCGGCAGTGTGGTGAGGATCAGCAACACCTCCTGCATGCGGCGAAACGCCAGATAGAGCAGCAGCACGATAATGGCGACCGTGAGCGGCACCACGTAGGCGAGGCGCGCCTTGGCCCGTTCCATGTATTCGTACTGACCCGACCAGGTGAGGGCGTAGCCCGCCGGCAGCACCAGCTGCTTGCCTACCTCGGCCTTGGCCTCGGCGACGAAGGTGCCGATGTCGCGACCGCGAATATCCACGTAGACCCAGCCGTTCAGGCGCGCATTCTCGCTGCGCAGCATGGGGGCCTCGTCACTGATGTAGACGCGGGCCACGTCCGCCAACGCGATCCGCTCCCCCTTGGGAGTGACCAGCGGCAGCAATTCGAGGCTTGCAACGGAATCGCGGTAGCTCTGGGGATAGCGCAGGTTGATGGGGTAGCGCTCGCGACCCTCTATGGTCTGGCCCACGTCCATGCCGCCCACTGCGGTGGCAAGCACCGCCTGCACGTCGGCGATGTTGAGGCCATAACGGGCGGCATTGAGCCGGTCGATATCCACCTTGACGTAGCGGCCACCGGCTACCCGTTCGGCGTAGACGGAGGCTGCCCCCGCCACCTTGCCGACGATCTGCTCCAACTGCTGGCCGACTTGCTGGATCACCTTGAGATCCGGTCCGGCTATCTTGATGCCGACCGGGGTCTTGATGCCGGTGGCCAGCATGTCGATACGGGTCTTGATGGGGGGCACCCAGGCGTTGGTGAGGCCGGGGAAGCGGATGAGGGAGTCGAGCTCTTCTTTGAGCTTCTCCGGCGTCATGCCGGGGCGCCATTGGTCGCGAGGCTTGAGCTGGATGCTGGTCTCCATCATCACCAGATCGGCGGGGTCTGTGGCCGAATCGGCGCGGCCCGCCTTGCCGAACACGTTCTGCACCTCGGGCACGGTACGAATGAGCTTGTCGGTCTGCTGCAAGATCTCCCGCGCCTTGCCCACCGAGATGTTGGCCGCCGTGGTGGGCATGTACATGATGTCTCCCTCATCGAGCGGCGGTATGAACTCGGAGCCCAGATACTGGAGCGGCCAGAAACCCGCCACTGTCACCAGCAGTGCGGCGGCCAGGGTGGTTTTGGGGCGCGCCAGCACGGCCTGTAGCAGCGGGATATAAGCCTGGCTCAAGCCACGGTTGAGGGGGTTGGCTTGTTCGGCCAGCACCTTGCCACGAATGAAGTACCCCATGATCACCGGCACCAGCGTGATGGCGAGCCCGGCCGCCGCCGCCATGGCGTAGGTCTTGGTGTAGGCCAGCGGATGGAACATGCGTCCCTCCTGCGCCTCCAGCGCAAACACCGGCAAGAAGCTCATGGTGATGATGAGCAGGGAGAAGAAGATGGCGGGCCCCACCTCTATGCTCGCTTGTGTGATGATGCGCCAGCGGTTCTTGTCGGTGAGCGCCTCCCGCTCCATGTGCTTGTGCACGTTCTCGATCATCACGATTGCGCCATCCACCATGGCGCCGATGGCGATGGCGATACCGCCGAGGGACATGATGTTGGCGTTGATCCCTTGCAGGTGCATGACGATGAAGGCGGTCAGGATGGCGATGGGCAGGGTGATGACCACCACCAGAGATGAGCGCAGGTGGAACAGGAAGGCGAGACAGACCAGCACCACCACGGCGAACTCCTCCAGCAGCTTGCCGGAGAGGTTGTCGATGGCGCGCTGGATAAGATCGGATCTGTCGTAGACGGTGACGATTTCCACCCCCTCCGGCAGGCTGCTCTTGAGCTGGGCGAGCCGCGCCTTGACCCCGTCTATGGTGTGCTGGGCATTCTCGCCGTAACGCATGACGATGATGCCACCCACCACTTCCCCCTCGCCGTTGAGCTCGGCAATGCCGCGCCGGCTCTGGGGCCCGGTGACCACATCCGCCACGTCACCCAGCAGCAGCGGGGCGCCCCGTACCGTAGTACCAAGCGGGATCTGTTGCAGGTCTTTCACACTCTTCAGATAGCCGTTGGAGCGGACCATGTATTCCGCTTCCGCCATCTCGATGACGGAGGCGCCGGTCTCCTGGTTGCCCTGCTTGATGGCGGTCTCGATAAGGGAGAGCGGGATGCCATAGGCGCGCAGCTTGTCCGGATCGACCCGCACCTGATACTGGCGCACCATGCCGCCCACGGTCGCCACCTCGGAGACACCGTTGACGGTCTGCAGCTCGTACTTGAGGAACCAGTTCTGCAACGAAGTGAGCTCGCTGAGATCGTGCTTGCCGCTTCTGTCCACCAGGGCGTACTGGTAAACCCAGCCCACCCCGGTGGCATCCGGACCAAGCTGGGGTTTCGCCTCGGCCGGCAGATTGGGGGCGACCTGGCTTAAATACTCCAGTACCCGGGCGCGGGCCCAGTAAAGATCCGTGCTGTCGTCAAACAGCACATAGACGAAGGAGTCGCCGAAGAAGGAGTAGCCGCGCACCGTGGTGGCCCCCGGCACCGCCAGCATGGCGGTGGTGAGTGGGTAGGTCACCTGATCCTCCACCACCTGGGGCGCCTGGCCCGGGTAGGAGGTCTTGATGATCACCTGCACGTCGGAGAGATCCGGCAGGGCGTCCACCGGGGTCTGCTTGACCGACCAGAGCCCCCAGGCGGTGAGCATCAGGGTCAGCAGCAGCACCAGAAAGCGGTTGCCGACCGACCAGCGAATGATGGAAGGGATCATGGCTTGGCTCCTTGCTCATGATGCATAGACAGGAGAGGCCGGTTGCCGGCCAAGCAGCGAATAATCGACGGGATCATGGCTTGGCCCCCATGTCGTGCTGGCTGTGGTCCATCCCTTCCATCTCGTCCATCGCTGGCTTGGCGGCGTCGCCGTTTGCCGTAGCACTCTCCTGATGGATGGTGGTGATGCGGTACTCATCTCCTTCCTGTTCCACCTGCAGATGCAGGGTTTGACCCTTGCCAAGCTGGCTCATATCGACTCCCTCTGCCACGGTGAACTCCATCTCCATGGCGGGCCACTGCCACTCGGGGATGGGTTGGTGGGAGACCATCAGGGTGCGGCTTGCCAGATCGATGCTTTCAACCTGGCCCTGGGTCCATACCTGGGTGGGGCGCACCGCCGTCATGCGCTGGAAGTCCGAATCGATGGCTGATTCGGAGTCGAGCAGGAATTGGGCCGAGCTGACGATGCTGTCACCCGTTTCGACCCCCTCCTTGATAGCGACCTTGTCGCCAAACTGGGCGCCGAGGGTGACGGCCACCGACTTGAAGTTGCCATCCCCCAACGCCAGCACCAGCCGGTTCTGGCTGCCGGTGCGGATCACGGCTTCGCTCGGTACCACCATCTGGGGTTCCCCCTTGCCGGTGCGGATGCTTACCTTGGCGAACATGTTGGGTTTCAAGAACTCATCCGGGTTGGCAAAGCGCAACCGTACCTTGAGGGTGCGGGTGGCGGCATCCAGCGTGGGGTAGAGGTAATCCACCCGGCCCTGCCAACTGCGGCCGGGGGCGTAGTCCAGGGTCATGGTGACCGGATCCCCCACCTTCAGCTGAGCCGCCTGCCGTTCGAACACCTCGGCGCTCACCCATACCTGCTGCAGGGTACTGATGTTAAAGAGGGCGGCGGCGGGTTCCACATACTGGCCTTCGCGCACGTTCAGCTCCGACACATAACCGCTGCTGGGGGCATAGATACGCACCGTCTCCTGCACCTGACGACTGCGCTTGAGGGCGGCAATCTGGTCTGCCGGTACCTGCAGGGACTTGAGCTTGCCCTCGGCGGCGCGCAGCAGCAGCGGGTTGGCGGTGTTGAGTGCCAGCAGGTATTCGTGCTGGGCGTTGACCAGATCCGGGGCGTAGAGCTCGTAAATCAGGCTCCCCTTGCTGACCCGCTGACCTTCGCTCTTGATGGCAAGGGTGCGGATCCAGCCCGCCATGCGGGCATTGATTGCCTCCAGCCTGTCCTCGTCATAGCCGACGTATCCCACCGTCTCTATTTGCTGGTGGATGGGTAGTGTCTCTACCTTGGCCAGCCGCACGCCAAGATTCTGCTGGATCTCGGGGCTGATGGTGACGGTACCGGGGGAGCCGCCCTGTTTTTCCTCATAGACGGGGATGAAGTCCATCCCCATGTTGTCCTTGGCGGGGGCATCGCGCTTGTCGCGGGGATCCATGGGATTGACCCAGTAGAGCGGAGCCTTCTCTTTGGCGCTGGCGCCGTCGGTTGTCTGTTTGGCGGCCCAGTAGCCGCCACCTGCACCGAGGGCAAGCAGCAGGGCAGAGACCAGCAGTTTCTGGCTCATCGTGTACCTCCTGTTTGCGGGAGGCTGGTGGTACCAGGTTTGACGCAGTGCTTGGCACTTTGTCCGGGAATGCGGGCAGATGACATGATACGGCTTCTCTTCTGTCAGGCCGCCGGGCTGCTGTGGTTGCATGTGCGCCAGAGTGGCACATGGCTGCCGTTATCACGGCAGCACACTTGGGCAGGGGCGGCGAACGGGGCGTTGCTGACGAATCAGCGGACGCACGGCTCCCTGTTGTGACCGGCCGGGCCAGTCGTGACAGGGTCAGGCAAGAGCGTGCGCAGGCGACAAGATAAGCCTTGCCGCGAGCACGCGAGAGAAGCGCTTTCTAATGGCGCAGCACCGACAGCATCAGATGTCGGCGGGGCCAGGAGGGAGGGTGAGTACCGCGAGATCGCAGGAAGGGATCCCGCAACCAGTGATCGAATAGATGGCTGGCGACCCCCAGATGGGGCAGCAGCAACAAAGGAAGAACGAGCAGAGTCAGCAGGGCTGCCAGCAGTGGCAGGCCGGCACCGGTTGGCGAGGTGAGGCCGCCGTGCATCTGGCACTCCCCCTGGCTTATGGCATTGCCCTGCGCTCCATCATCGGATGCCATTGTGTGGCAGGCGAGCCCCTGCATGGCGGTTGCGCTCATGGTTGCGTTGTCATTGCCGGTCGCCATGGCGGGGGAGATGACCTCGATCCCGTGCCAGCTGATGCAGAGGGTGAGATTGCAGACGAGCATGAGCGCCAGCAACAGCCGGGCAATGCGCTCAGTGGGCAATCTCGATGACAGCATGGATATGTCCTGATGATGATTGGGGTCACTGTAAACCTTACCTTGAGAGTAAGGTCAAGGTAAGTACATGCCAATCCGCGTGGTTGTGATCCCGCCAGTGCGTTGCCTGAGGAGGGAAGGGATTGCGTGGATGGGAGGGCGCAGATGGAAGCGCAAGGAGGGGGGCGCGTATGCATAACAAAGCCCCCGCATCGGCGGGGGCTTGTCAGTGTCACTGTTTCTTCTGGGGCGCGGGGGCGCGGGGTCGTTCCGATCGCTTCATGATAAGGCGGAAGAAGAGCGGGATGAAGAAGATGGCGATAAAGGTCGCCGCCAGCATGCCGCCGATGACCGGCCAGCCGAGGGCGTGACGGCTCGCCGCGCCAGCCCCGCTCGACGTCACCAGCGGCACACAACCGAGGATGAAGGCGAGCGACGTCATGACGATGGGGCGAAAACGCAGCCGCGCCGCCTCCAGTGCTGACTCGATGAGGCTCATTCCTTCCTCGTGCTTCATTACCGCGAACTCCACTATCAGGATGGCGTTCTTGGCGGCAAGACCGACTAGCGTCACCAGCCCTATCTGGAAGTAGACGTTGTTGGTGAGCCCCACCAGCCAGGTCGCGAGCAGTGCGCCGAACAGGGCGAATGGCACTGCGGTGATCACCGCAAACGGCAGGCTCCAGCGTTCATACTGGGCGGCCAGGATGAGGAAGATCATCACGATGCCGAAGCCGAACGCGGTGCCGGCACTGCCTGCGGCCGCTTTCTCCTGATACGCAGCGCCGGTCCACTCCAGTTTGGCGTCGTTGCCAAGGGTGCTGATTGCAACGGCTTCCAGTGCGGCGATGGCCTGACCCGAGCTGTAACCCGGTGCCGGCTGCGCCATTATCTTGGCCGCCTGGAAGATGTTGAAACGTTCGACCAGTTCTGGGCCTGTGGCATCGCGCACCGTCACCAGGCTGCTGAGCGGTATCATCTCCCCCTTGTCGGAGCGGACATAGACGTTGCGGATATCGCTCTTCTTGGCGCGGTAGTCCGCTTCGGATTGCAACTGTACCCGGTAGGTTCGGCCGAACTGGTTGAAGTCGTTGACATAGACCTGGCCGAAGGTGGCCTGCATGGTGTCAAACACCGCATTGATGGGCAGCCCCAGCGCCTTGGCCTTCTCGCGATCCAGATCCAGGTAGACCTGGGGCACATTGGCACGATACGTGGTGGTGACGTTGGCAAGCTCGGGGCGTTGTTTGGCTGCCTCAAGGAAATGTTCCACTTCACTGGAGAAAGCCAGTGCATCCCCGGTACCCCGGTTTTGCAGGTAGCCTTCCAGACCACCTGTGGTTGACATGCCCTGGATCGGAGGGGGGTTGAAGGAGGCGACAAAGCCGTCAGCAAGCCCGAAGGCGCTATAACCCTGGAATTTCTTGGCCAGTTCGAAAGAGTCTTGCCCGGCCCCGCTGCGCTCGCTCCAATCCTTCAGAGGAATGAAGGAGAGCCCGCGGTTGCTGACGATGGAGTTGGACAAAATGTCGAAGCCGGAGAAAGTCACCACATCCTGCACGTTCGGATTGTTCATGATGATCTTGTCGAAATCTTTGGCCACCGCCTGGGTACGAGTCAGCGACGCCGCATCCGGCAGCATGATGGAGGAGATGAGGTAGCCCTGATCTTCATCGGGCACCAATTCACCCGGCACCTTCATCAGCAGAATGCCGATCGATCCAATGATCACCGCAATGATGCAAAAGGCCACGCCAACCCGGCGGTTGAGGAAGGCCACACCGCGCACATAGCGGCTGGTCAGCTTGTCAAAACTGTTATTGAACCAGACGAAGAAGCGGGCCGGTTTGTGATGACCTTCCTTGAGCAGCACGGCGCACAAGGCCGGCGACAGAGTCAGGGCGATAAGACCGGAGATGGCTACCGAGACGGCGACCGTGATGGCGAACTGCTTGTACATCACCCCCGTCATGCCGCCCATGAAGGCGACCGGCAGGAACACGGCGCACAGCACCAGCACGATGGCAACGACCGGGCCTGACACCTCCTGCATGGCGAGGATGGCCGCTTCCTTGGGCGAGCACTTCTTCTCCTGCATTATCCGCTCGACGTTCTCCAGCACCACGATGGCGTCATCCACCACGATACCGATGGCGAGCACCATGCCGAACAGGGTCAGCAGGTTGATGGAGAAACCCAGCACCAACATGCCGGCGAAGGTCCCGATGAGGGAGACCGGCACTGCGATACAGGGGATCAGGGTGGCGCGGAAGTTCTGCAAGAAGAGGTAGACCACCACGAACACCAGTGCGATCGCCTCGAACAGGGTATGGACCACCTCCTCGATGGAGATCTTCACAAACTCGGTGGTGTCATAGGGAATGCGATATTCCAGGCCCTGCGGGAAGCGTTCCTGCAACCGAGACATGGTTTTTTCAACATCCTCCGCTACCTGAACCGCATTGGCACCCGGTTGCAGGTAGGTGAAAATACCGATGGCTGACTTGCCATTGACGCTGGCGGTAACGTCGTAATCCTTGCCGCCCAACTCGACCCTGGCTACATCGCGCACCCGGATTTTGGAACCATCGGGCATGGAGCGGACGATGATGTTCTGGAACTCTTTCACATCCTCGAGGCGCCCCTTGGTCTGCACCGTGTAGGTGAAGTCGATGGGGGCACTGGTGGGTTGGGCGCCGATCTTGCCCGCCGCGAACTGGGTATTCTGCTCGCGAATGGCATTGATCACGTCGCTCGGGGTCAGTTCGAGCTGAGCCAGCCGGTCCGGTCGCAGCCAGATGCGCATGGCGTAGTCGGTGCCGCCAAACAGGGTTGCATCACCCAGGCCAGGAATTCGCTTGAGCTCGTCAATGATGTTGAGCAGGGCATAGTTCGACAGATAGGTGGTATCAAACGAACCGTCCGGAGATTGCAGCGTGACCACCTGCAGGATGGAAGTCGATTTCTTGCGAACCGTGACCCCCTGCTTTTTTACGTCATCGGGCAACTGGGCCATGGCGGCCGAGACCCGGTTGTTGACGTTGATGGTGGCCTGGTCCGGATCAGTGCCAATATCGAAATAGATATTGAGGTTCATCTGGCCGTTGGAGGCTGATCCTGACTGCATGTAGATCATGTTTTCTACACCGTTGATCTGCTGCTCCAATGGCGCTGCCACTGTCTGAGAGATCACTTCCGGAGTCGCGCCCGAGTAGTAGGCCGTGACTTGCACTACGGGTGGGGTGATCTGGGGGTACTGCTCGATGGGGAGAGAGCGCATCGCCGCCAACCCGCCCAGCACGATAATGATCGAAATCACGCTGGCGAAGATGGGGCGCTCTATGAAGAACTTGGAAAACATACGAGCTCCTTACTTGGCCGCAGACTGGCTGACTACCTTGCCGGTGATAGCCTTCATCTCGTCGGCAGAGACCGGTTTGACCACGGTGCCGGGGCGCGCTTTCATCAGACCTTCGACGATGTAACGATCACCGGCATTGAGGCCGCTGTCGATCAGTACACCACTGTCAACGTTTTGGCCGAGCTGAACCGGGCGTGGCACCACCTTGTTGTCGGCATCGACCACCATCACCATGCGATCCGCCTGGGATTGAACGATGGCACGCTGGGGGATCACGATGGCATTTTTGCGCAGGCCAAGATCGATGGTCATGCGCACGAACTGGCCGGGCAGCAGGGCGCCCGCCTTGTTGTCAAAGATGGCACGGGCACGGATGGTGCCGGTCTGCGGATCAACCCGGCTGTCGGAGAAGTTGAGTTTGCCCGCCTCGGGGTAGATGGAACCGTCGGAGAGGCGAATATGGGTGCGCCAGTTGGTGGCATCCTTGGCTTCAATCAGTCCTTTTTTCACCGAGTTTTCGAAGTTGAGTCGGTCCTGCTCCGAGTAAGAAAAGTTGACGTAGAGCGGGTCGAACTGGGTGATGGTGGTGAGCAGGCCATTTTCGCCGCTGGTGGAGATGAGGCTGCCTTCGGACTGGGAGCTCTTGCTCGCCATGCCGTTGATGGGAGCGGTGACCTGGGTGTAGCTGAGGTTGAGATCTGCTTCCTTCACCTTGGCCTGGGCTGCCTGATGACTGGCGATGGCTGCCTCGTAGTTGGCGATGGTGTTGTCATAGTCCTGGCGACTCACCACCTGGCGTTTAAACAGGGGAATGATGCGATCCCGATCGGCGCGGGCCTTGTTGAGACGGGCCTGCTCCTGGGCCAGAGTCCCCTTGGACTGCTCCAGCGCAACCTTGTAGGGCTCGGGGTCGATCAGGAACAACTCCTGGCCGGCGGTGACCGGCTGGCCTTCTACGTAGGTGCGTTTGAGCAGGATGCCGCTCACCCGGGAGCGCACGTCGATCTCGCGAAAACCGGCG
Organism: Aeromonas enterica; assembly: GCF_054052465.1. Lineage (NCBI taxonomy): Bacteria > Pseudomonadati > Pseudomonadota > Gammaproteobacteria > Aeromonadales > Aeromonadaceae > Aeromonas > Aeromonas enterica. The sequence goes on from NZ_JBSTYL010000026.1 coordinate 34,015, forward strand.
GTTTCCCCCACCATTTCGGTGGTGAGTGGGACGTCGGTCAGTTTGACCTCAGCGACCACCACTGGCACAGGGGGCTGTGCCTGAACCTGGCTGCTGGCGTCATCGCCACAGGCGGTCAGCAGGCTGGCCAATGCCAGGGCAATGCCACAGCGTTTGAACATATCTTCCCTGATGTTTCGCACCTTCATCATCACACTCCTGTGGGACGGCGCACGATTGCTGCGCCCAACCTTCTCTTCAACGGACATAGTTAACTGCATGATTACAAATTTAACTCATTGGATTACTGACAATTTTTAAATGATAAAGCAAGAATATTGAACCCAAGCTGCTCGGTGCTAAAAGTTATCAGTGCCAATAAGGGCATAAAGGCGAGCCAGCGACAACTTGTGTCCAGAGCATGGATGCTCTCAATAATAAGCGTTGCGCGAGGCGTAGGTGGTCTGTCGGGCATTATAAGAAGGAAAAGGGCGGGGAAGTGGGGGCTTGGTCACAGTGGGGGCGTCAAACGTCCCCACTGTGTGCATTCATCAGGCGAAGCAGGCCCAGATAGGGGCGTGGTCGGAGGGTTTTTCGATGCCGCGCAGCTCGTAGTCGATGCCGGTCTCGGTCACCTTGTCCTTGAGGGCGTCGGAGGCCATGATGAGGTCGATGCGCAGGCCGCGATTCTCGTCAAAGCCCTTGGAGCGGTAGTCAAACCAGGAGAAACGCTCGCACTCCGTGGGGTTGGCGGCGCGGAAGGTGTCGGTCAGGCCGAACCCTTTCAGACGCTCCATCCATTCACGCTCGATGGGCAGGAAGGAGCATTTGCCATCCCGCAGCCAGCGCTTGCGGTTCGCCTCGCCGATGCCGATGTCGAGATCGGTGGGGGAGATGTTCACATCCCCGATCAGCACCAGCGCGTCGTCCGGGGTGTGGTGAGTCTCCAGATAGTGCTGCAGATCCTCATAGAACTTCTGCTTGGCCGGGAATTTGGTCTCGTGATCCTGGCTCTCCCCCTGGGGGAAGTAGCCGTTCATCACCTTGATGAGGGAGCCATCTTCTCGCTCGAAGGTGGCCATGATCATCCGGCGCTGGGCATCTTCCGGATCCGTGGGGAAGCCTTTCTCCACCTTGACCGGCTTTTGCTTGCTCATGATGGCCACCCCGTAGTGGGCCTTCTGGCCGTGAAACGCCACGTGATAGCCCATGGCCTCCACATCCGCCAGCGGGAAGGCCTCGTCGTGTACCTTGATCTCCTGCAGGCCGATCACATCCGGCTGGTGTTTGTCGATGATGGCTTGCAACTGGTGCAGACGGGCGCGCAGGCCATTGATATTGAAAGAGATGATCTTCATGTCCGGGATGCTCATGTCATTTTTATAAGTCGCTATTGGACTAGGAATCCGCCGTGGATGCAAGTTCGGGGGCTGTGACTGGCGCAGCTGCTCGGTAACCTGTTCACGAGCTGTCGCGAGAGGCTGTCAGCAAGGTGAAGCGCAGCGCAGGAACCGGAGCGTATAGAGATACGTGAGGATTCCGAGCAGCACATGAGCCTTGATCACGGCCTCGCAGCAAGATCGTGGGCAGGTTGTCAGCGGGTCATCTTCTTGACGAACACCACCACAAACAGCGCCAGCGTGAAGCTGCCGGTGAAGGCCTCGAAGGCGGCGAAGATCCGCGACAGGCCGATGGGGGTGAAGTCCCCGTAACCCAACGTCGTAAAGGTCACCACGCTGTAGTAGAGGCATTCGAGCAGGAAGATGGCGTTCTGCTCGAAGGGGGCGCCAGGCCGGTAGATGAGGTGGTTGCCGTTGAAGCTCAGGCCGAAGAAGAAGTAGAAGATGCTGCAGATGAAAATGAGCAGCAGGGAGAATAGCACCACCCGCATGGGGGCCTCACCGTAACCGCAGAACAGATCGACAATCCAGGAGGTGAAGCGCTGGGTCGACCAGAGCGGCAACTGCAGCCGGCGCATGGTGAGCTCCTGCTGTATGTAGCGGCCGGACATGGTGAAGATGCCCTGTGCCTCCGAGGCCTTGCGCAGGTCCCGGTAGGTCTCCTCGGCCTCTTTCAGCCAGATGCGGGCCTGCACCGGATCCCGTTCCTTGCGTCCGCGCCGCTCCTGCATCAGCCGTTTGCCGGTGTTGAGGTTGTCGAGTCGGGTATTGTGCCAGCGAATGCCGAGCAGGTTGACGTCGTCGAGCTCGGCGCAGTGCAGGTTGGCGTCGCTGAGGTCGGCCTTCATCAGGCTGCCACCTTTGATGCGGATACCGTAAAGGTGAGCCCCTTGCAGGTTGGCCCGGTAGAGGTTGCACTGCTCCAGCAAGAAGCCCTGCGGGGCCCCCTTCTTTACCAGATTGAGGCCGGCCAGGTTGGCGCGGGCCAGTTGCAGGCCGTGGCACAGACCGCCCTGGTGAATGTAGTGCTCCAGCTCGCGAGCGGTATGGGGACTCTGATGGTTGGCGTGGGGATCGTGCCAGCGGCACAGTTCGTGATCCCCTGCCTATTCACTGCAATGGCGCCCGTCAGCCACCAGATATCGACACATGGCCATCGTCTGTTTCCTCCCCTTGCCGAGTCTGTATCAGCATAGGCGAGCGAGACAGCCTCTGGGTCAGCTGAGCTGGGTAAACTCCTGACGCAGCTTGCGAAAACGGTCCTGCTGCGCCGGGTTGAGGGGAATGCCGTCCAGCACCTCCAGGGTCTCCTTGCATTCGGCGCCAAACTCCGGGCTCTTGCGATTTTTCTGCATCAGCTGCAGCAGCACCTGGATCTTGTTGAGGGCGGCGCCGGTATTGGCCGGTGCCCGGCGCAGCGCCTCGCGAAAGTGGCCCAGGGCCTGCTCCAGCTCGCCGCTCTGGTAAGCCTTGATACCCAGTTCGTTGAGCTGCTGGTAACGCTGGCGCCGCTCCAGCACCGTCTTGTCGTCACGGGTGGCCTGGATGCAGGTGGTGAGCAGCCGGTCCTCATCCTCCGCCAGCAGCGCCTGCAGCGTCTCGGCGTATTCAAATTCACCGAGCTGGTAGAGGGCGAGTATGGTCTCGCCCAGCAGGCTGGGGGGCATGGTGCCCGGTTGATCGAGCCAGTTCTGATTGGCGCGATAGAGCATCTTCTTGCCCTTGAGCAGTTCACCCAGGGCGATCTGCACCCTGGCCTGGCAGATCTGCTCGAACACCGGGTAGTTGAACTCCGACATCATCAGCGAATCGCGAATGCGCGACAGGGCCGAGTTCACCTGTTTTTGCAGGTTGGCGATGTGGTAGATGTCGTTGCTGTTAAGGGCGTAGAGGGTCAGCGCCTGGATATAGGCCCCCAGGTAGTGGGGGGTGCGGTGAATCGAGTTGCGCGACAAGTCGATGAGCGACAACAGCACGTCCTTGGCCTGGGCGTAGTCGTGGCGCAGCAGGCACACCTCTGCCAGCCGGCGGGAGAGCTGTACCGACTGGGGGGAGATATCCACCGCCCGTCTGAGCTCCTGCTGGGCCTGCTCGTCATTGCCGAGCGCCAGCTGGGATTCTGCCAGCCAGAGGTGAGCCTCCACCATCAGCGGGGTGTTCTTGAGGGTCGCCTGCAGGTGGCTCACGGCCTCCTCGTTCAGCCCCAGTGTGTGACACGCCTTGCCCAGTGTCAGCCGGGCCCAGCTGTTCTCCTGGCCGGCCAATAACTGGCGCATCAGGCTGCGCGCCTCCTTGGCCTGCCCCAGTTTGAGCTGGGTATCGGCTTGTAGACAGCGGCAGAAGTTGGCAAAGCGCGGCACCGCATCGGCCCGCTCGGCGCAGGCGGCCAGCAGGGTGGGCAGATCGTCCTGGGCGAGGGCGCTGAACACGCTCTCCAGCGCCAGGCGGCGGGCGAGGGCGCGTTTGAGACGAAACGAGAACTGCTCCTGAGAGAAGGGCTTCATCAGGTATTCGTCGGGCTCGGCCTCCAGCGCGCTCAACACCATGGCACGGGAGCTGTCGCCACTCACCATGATCACCACGCTCTGGGGCGGGATGAGCTTCTGATCCCGCAGGCTCTCCAGCAGCTGGCGGCCATTCTCGCCGACCCCCAACTCGTAATCGAGCAGGTAGATGTCAAAGGTCTCTTTCTGACAGCGACGCCTGGCCTCCTCGGCCGAGTTGACATAAGTGATGCGATTGATGCCGATGTTGATCAGCATCGCCTTCATCATCACCTGAAAGGATCGCTGTTCGTTGACCAGCAGGATGCGCTTGGGTTTGGGTGTGGCTTTTTTCTCTGGCTCGGATTCCGGTGTCTGCATCTGTTTGGTCAGGGCGCTACGGGCGGATGACAGAAGTGTGCCACCAAAGCGCGCAGACAGGCAATTGAACATGGGGTGGCGCCGCGGTTTTTCGGCCAAGCCCCGCCGTTCATGACTTCTGCCGGACCAAATAGGGAGGCACGAGGGGATGGCAGACGGCGAACGCCTGCCTGGCCTGGACGACGAAGCCATCCACCAACCAGCGCTGAGATCGTCCTTTTGGGTGGCTTTTTTCAGGGTGGGGATTGTGTGCTCAGGTGTCTTTTGATACCACTGAATGCTTTCCCCTGCGGATCAGCTGCCATTGCGCGACAAGGAGTTCCCATGCGCCTGCCCCCCTTTCCTCCGCTGGTCTGGATCGTGATCCTGGGCACCTTCATGGTGCGTACCAGCTTTTTCATGGTCTGGCCCTTCCTCTCCATCCTGCTCTACCGGGAATATGCCCTGTCGGCGTCCGGCATCGGGATGCTGCTGGGCGGCGCGGCTGTGCTCTCCTGCCTCATCGGCTTCTACGTCGGCTGGCTCTCCGACCAGCTCGGCCGGCGCACCATACTGCTGCTCGGCTGCGCTCTGTCGTGCGGTGCCTACCTGCTGCTCGGGTTTGGCCACTCCCTCTGGCTCATCGCGCTCGGGGTGTTTGGCTCCGGCCTCTCCTACGCCTTCATCGACACCCCCGGCAAGGCGCTGATGGGGGATCTGCTGCCCGAGAAGGGGCAGCGGGAGCTGGCTCAGCACCTGCGTTACTTCCTGCTCAACGTGGGGGCGGGAGTGGGGCCCCTCATCGGCGTGATGGTGGGGCTTGGCGCGCGCCAGGAGACCTTCGTGGTGACGGCCGCCAGCTATGGTCTGCTCGGCATCGCCTTCCTGCTCGGCTTTCGCCGCGAGTGCGCCGGCCGGCCGGATGCGGGACTCACCCTGGTGGCCATGCTCAAGGTGGTGGGGCGGGATCGGGCCTTCATACTGTTTATCCTCGCCAATCTGCTGATGATGCTGGTCTACGCCCAGGTTGAGTCGCCGCTGATCCAGTACCTGACCCGCGCCGGCGCCCCCGAGGTGGAGACCCTGGTGGCCCTGCTGGTGGCCACCAATGCGCTGACCATCATCACCCTGCAGTTTCCGCTGTTGCACCTGACCCGGCGCTGGCGGGTGAGCCTGCGGCTGCAGTTCTCCATCCTGCTGATGGCGGCCGCCCAGGTGATGTTTGCCCTGTCGAGCCCGGCCCTGCTGTGGCCCTGGCTGGTGGCGGTGTTCTTGCTGAGCGTGGGGGAGGCGGTGCTGTTCCCACTCTTCAACGTGCTGATCGACGAGATGGCGCCGGCCCACCTCAAGGGGAGCTACTTCGGCGCCAGCGCCCTGGCCGGGCTCGGCTGGGCGCTCTCGCCCCTGGTGGGGGGCTGGCTGTTGCAGGTATGGGGCGGCCCGGCTCTGTTCGCCGTGATGACCGCGATTTGCGTGCTGGTGTTTGTTCTCTACGGGGCAGGCAGCCGGGCGGTACGTCCATCTGTCGATCCGGCCGGCTGCGAGGATTAGACGGGGAGCACCTTGTCGGCGGTCACTTGCTTGATGTCGCCGAAGGCGCGCTCCACCACCCTGCCGTTGCCCACACAGTCGGTGACACCGGCACGCCATCAAGTGGCGTCATCTGACTATTGAAGAGGCTCCGCGTTGCGGGGCCTCTTTTCTCATGGCTTCTTCTGTACCAGATAGGGCGCAAATTGTGGGCTGTATTCGGCCCGAAAGCCCTGATCCGTCTTGATGATGAGGTAGACAGCCAGTTGATGCGTCTTGGCAAACGCCATCGCCTGCTCGGGTCCCATCACCATGAGGGCGGTGTCGAGGGCATCGGCTTCCAGTGCGGTCGGGGTGATCACGCTGGCGGAGACCAGCTTGTGGGTCACAGGCGCGCCGGTGGCGGGATCTATGATGTGGGAGTAGCGCTGGCCATCGAGCTCGTAATAGTTGCGATAGCTGCCTGCGGTACTGAGCGCCATGCCGTTCGGGCTTACCACATCGGAGAAGGCCCCCGGTTGATCGGACGGCTCGACGATGGCCACTCGCCAGGGCTTGCCCTTGGCGTTGTTGCCCTTGCTGCGCACGGCACCCGCCACTTCGATCAGGTAGTTGTGTACCCCCTGGTTTTCAAGCAGGGTCGCTATTTCGTCAGAGGCGGCGCCCTCACCCAAGGTGGAGAGATCGAGGTAGAGACTCGGGATTGCCTTGCCAAGCAGGAAGTGATCCCCCTCTGGCGTCAGGCTCAGCTTGTCTATACCCACCTTGAGGCGGGCTGCGGCAATCTGCCCGGCATCTGGCCGCTTGATTGGACGCTTGTCCGGGCCGAATCCCCACAGATTGACCAGCGGGCCCACGGTCACGTCCAGCTTGCCCTGGGTGAGGTGCCCGGCATCCATGCCCTGCTGCACTATCCTGGCCATGGCCGCTGGAATGACAGTGGATTGCTTGCCCGTGCTCTGATTGAAGCGGGAGATGAGGGAATTCGGGTCGTAGGTGGAGATCTCGTGATTCATGCGCACCAGCAGGGCGTCGACCTCTTGCTGCAGCGCCGGCTCGCCGCCCGGGAAGGGGTCGCTCAGGGTCACCGCGTAAAAGGTGCCCATGGTCTTGCCCTGAATGCGGGTCTGGGTCGGCGCAGGCTGGCAGGCGGTCAGCGCCAGCAGCAGGGTCAGCAGCAGGCCGCGCAGGGCCAATACCGGGGGAAACGACATAAGCAATATCTCTATCTTGAACAGGGCCTTGTGCCATGGGCCGCCAGCTTAGCCAAGCGGCTGGCGGCTGGCGAGTAGTCGTGTGGAAAATGGCGGGAGAAAATTAAACAGAGGTGGGCCGGGAAAGGGGTTGATGCGTATCCATTCAGGTTCAGCGTCTGTTGTGAATAAGGTCAATCTGGTGACCTGACCCGCAGCTTTGCGCTAAAGCCATAGCCGATTGACAACATTTGAGTAGAATAAGGTCGATTTTGACAGCATCTTTGCCAGTTCGGGCGCTCGCCTGCAGGCAATCGTGTTGCCATCTATTGCCAATCAAAGGAGAGGATGATGAAAAAGGCGATTACCCTGCTGTTTCTGAGTACCCTGGCTGCCCCGGCTCTGGCCGATGAGTGCGCGTTGGTCATCGAAGGCAATGATGCCATGCAGTACAACCTCAAAGAGATGAGCGTACCTGCCACCTGCAAAGAGGTGACGGTGACCCTCAATCACACCGGCAAGATGCCGGTGACCGCCATGGGCCACAACTGGGCGCTGGCGAATACCGCCGACTATCAGGCCGTGGCCACCGCAGGTATGAGTGCCGGTGCCGACAACAACTACCTGCCCAAAGATGATCCCCGCGTGCTGGCCCACACCAAGCTGGTGGGTGGTGGCGAGAGCACCAGCGTCACCTTCAAGACCGACGGCCTGGCCGGTAAAGACCTCACCTTCTTCTGCTCCTTCCCCGGCCACTTTGCCATGATGAAGGGCACCTTCAAGATCGGTTAAGCCGCTTGTCGGGTTGTCATGAAGAAAAAAGCCGGGCTGCCCCGGCTTTTTTTATGATGCGGATACCTGGTGTCGATCGCGCGGTGCAGATGAGCCAAGCGATTGAATGACTGGTTCATTTCGTGATCTGGCGAGGCGTGGCCGCGCCCTGGACGGGATAGAATAGGCCGCAAGCGGGGCCTGTCGCCCCAGACTCAGAATGGGTGTGAGTGATGAGAACAGTCAAATGGGTGGTCAGCTGTTGCCTGCTGCTGGTGTGCGCCCTGGCGCTGGCGGCAGAACCCCCGGTCAAGAAGAGCCGCAATGGCATCTGCCACCCCCAGGGCGGCACCTATTACAGTCGCACCAAGCACTACACCCCTTACGACTCCATGCAGGCCTGCCTCGACAGCGGGGCCGCGCCCCCAAACGTTGAGCTCGACACCAGCGGTTGTGCGGGCCTCTTCCTTATCGGGCTTGCAGGGTAAAGAAGGCGATGGCTGTTTTCTTCTGGCACTCCAGTCTTATGCTCTCTTCCCCCGTGACCACCAGCGTCTCGTTGACCGCGACGGCTTGGCCCTCAACGTCGAGCTGGCCGCTCAGCAGGTGGCAGAGGTAGGTCTTGTCTGTATCCAGACTGAGGCTAAGCGGGAAGGGCAGATTCAGCACCCGCACGTTGGCGCCGATGCGCGCAGGATCATAGATGAGTCCCAGATCCGTCACCTCTTTTTTCAGCAGCTCGCAGTGGGTCTCGTCGTCTCCGCTGAAGTGGGCCGCCTCGAAGGTGGCATAGGGGTGGCCGTTGAGCACGAAGCCGGCGCCGCTGATGGGCAGCAGGATGCGCTGATAGCCGGGAAATTTGGAGAAGGGGCCGGCGCCCTTGATGGGGGCCGAGCTCAGCCGGTAGTCAAAGTCGAGCTTGTCCAGGGTGGCGCCGCTGGGGGCGATGAAGATCTGGGCTGTGGTGCCCTGCTTGTTCTTCCAGGGCATCTTCAGCTGGTCAGACTCTTTAATCAGGGTGATCACTATGGCGCCTCGGCAGTGGAGTGAGAGAAGGGGCAACGAGGCCAAGTGATACCATCCCCCAGGCCGGCTCACAAGGCGGCAGCGCTTCGCTTTCGTCCGGTTGGCCACTATTTAGGCGCATTGGTCTGTCTGCCACCCGGCCTGCTCAAAATACCGCCATTCGACGGGGCCGGATCGGGTGAAACCCTCAGGCTGTGATCCCTGCGCTGTTAAACGGGCGGGAGGCCGCTACACTGGCAACTCTCTTGTTGTCTGGAGGCCCCATGGCCCACAAAATCATTCTGGATACGGATCCCGGTATCGACGACGCCATGGCAATACTGTTTGCCGAGGCGCACCCTGCCATCGAGCTGCTCGCCATCACCACTGTGTTTGGCAATGCCACTATAGACAACGGCACCCGCAACGCGCTCTGGCTCAAGCAGAAATATGGCATGAAGGCGGACGTGGCCCAGGGAGCCGTGGCCCCGCTGCGCCGCGAGCCGGTGGGGCCGACCACGGTCGTGCATGGCCCGAGCGGGCTGGGGGACGTGGAGGCGGGAGAGGTGACCATCACGGCGGATCCCAGACCCGCCTGGCAATATATCGTCGAGGCGGTGAAGGCCGCGCCTGGCGAGATCACCCTGGTCACCATAGGGCCGCTCACCAACCTGGCGCTGGCACTGCAAGAGGCGCCCGAGATCACCGCTCTGGTGAAGCAGGTAGTGGTGATGGGGGGCGCCTTTGGCGTCAACGGCCATCGCGGCAACGTGACTCCCTATGCCGAGGCCAATATTCACGACGACCCCGATGCCGCCGACCGGGTGTTTACCGCCGACTGGCCCGTGGTGATTATCGGGCTGGACGTGACCCAGCAGAGCTTTTTCAGCAGCGCCTATCTGGATGCACTGCGCGATGACGCGGGCGAGCCGGGCCGCTTCCTGTGGGATGTGAGTCGCTTCTACCTGCGCTTCTACTCGGAGCGCATCGGTCTGGATGGCTGCCACGTGCACGATCCCTCCGCCATCGCCTACGTGATAGATCCGACCCTGTTCACCCTGCGGGAAGGACCAGTACGGGTCATCAACGAGGGGCCCGCCATCGGCCATACCCTGCAAAAATTCGATGGTAAATCCCACCCCCACGACGGCTGGGCCGACTATCGTGCCCAGCAGGTCGGGGTGGCGGTGCGGGATCAGGCGTTGCTGGCGCTCTATCGCGAGACGCTGGTGGCCTGGGGCAAGGATTGCTGAGTGGCGCTCAAATGACGCTGTGGCTGTGATCCCCGCCAAACAATCGGGGTCAATGGCGGCTTATACTGGCAGCAGCGCGACCGGGAGGACACAAGATGGCCTGAGCGGCGCGCGGATATCGAGTCGTTAGGAGGGAAATAGATGGCCTGGTTATCCTTGTTGGTGGCGGTTGCCCTGATCTGGTGGTTGATGAAGCTGGGACGGGGCGCCCTGTTCGAGATCCGGTTGCAGCCTGGCAAGCTGGTGGTCAAGCGGGGCAAGGTGTCCCCCGCGTTCATTGAGCATGCCAAGCAGATACTGCGCCACGAGACGGTGCGGGGCCGCATTCTGGGCCAGCGTGACGGAGACGGCGTCAAGCTGGTCTTCTCACGCTCCATCCCCGAGCCGGTGGCCCAGCGTTTTCGCAATGTCTTCCCCTATGCCGATTACCGCCAGCCGGCGACGCCTCTGCCGGGGTCAAAACCGCGCAAGAGCTGACGTAGTGCTCGCACACGGCAAACGGGCCTCCACTGGAGGCCCGTTTTTTGAGGCTATGTCCCAATTTAGTGTTACATAGGGCTCCCCTGGCGCTTGATGCAAGCAACAGGGTTGGCTGGTAGCGTCACCGTATGCGGTGTTGTGGTCGTCATCGGCAAGAAGGCGTTTTACTGGGGGAAGCCGTTAGGAGAGGCGGCGGATGTACCGACCGATGAAATTGAAATCTGATGCCGGTTTAACGGCTCTATCAAGCTCGGCGATTTCCGTGCCACCCAATTTGATAAACTGCCAGGGCGGTAGCTTTTTATGCTCGCCTTTTGTATTCACCAAGTTGTTATCCGTTTTACATAGCGGTGAACAAGTCTCGCGGTTGCTCAGCGCATCGTCATCCTATCGCCCCGGTACTGCAGAGCCTTCCGAACATGACCCTCCTTTGTTATTCATTTCTGCGCACTTATAGACGTGCAGCGTTGCGAGAGGCGAGTTGCGTGCCCATGAGCGTCATTGGGTCACTCAAGATGGCATGATGAAAAAAGGCACCCGAAAGGGTGCCAAAGGCATTGGAGTTATTGGCTGACGAGTTGAGCCCGGCACAAATTCAGGTAGTGCCATGCCACGCCAAGAAGCACCCAGTCTTTAAGGATGAAGAACTCTGTGGTGGGCACGCCATCGACCAGCTTCCAAACCCCCGGTGTTGTCAGCAGAAAGCTCAGGGTCGCCACGAAGGTGACTATTGCTCCCCAGCTACTCCAGTAACCGAGGTGTGGCCGCCAGAGTCCGGCTACCAGCCCAATGGCGGTCACTATCTCAACCAGGCCGATCAGGTTGGATACCCCTTGTTCTGACAGGAGGCTATAAAGCCAGCTCATCAGGGGATGGTTTTCCACCAGAGGGCGAATGGCTGCTGCCTCGGTTGGGGTGAACTTGAATACACCAATCCAGAGCAGTATCAGTACCACGCCACCCAGAGCAACCAGGAAGCCTTTATCGTATCGTTGCATCATGATTCCTCATTCAGGGGGTCAGAGTGACGATCGGGAAATCGATCTCGGTGGCTGCAAGATGGTTGCCGTAGTTGGTCATGGTATTGATCACCACTTGGCCAAGTACTTCCAGCACCAGCTCATCATCCAGCCCGGCGCTGTAGGCATTGCGCAGTTGCTCGTCACTGATGACTCCGCGCTGGGTGACCAGCAAGGTCGCCAGTTGCAGCAAGGCATGATCGATAGGGTCTGAGGCATCTCCCTGACGAGCGGCTTTGATGGCTTCGGGTGTGTGGCCCACCTTGCCCGCCAGCAGGGTATGCGCTGACAAGCAGTATTGGCAGTTGTTGGCCTGACCTATGGCAAGAGCCAGTAACTCACGCTGACGGGCGGTCAGTCGTCCCTTGCTCAGTGCGTCAGCAAAGGCCAAAAAGCCGTTGAACAGGACTGGCGAGTGAGCCAGCGTGGCGTAAAGGTTGGGTACCATGCCCAGATTGCGCTGCATAGCGGCAAAGGTGGGGGCAACGGATTGGGAAGGTTGGGATACGGGTTGAATGCGGCTCATGGTAGTGCTCCTGTATGTTTCATTAAGGTACGGGAGACAGTTTGTCGCACATCGTGATATGGTTTATCACTCATAGTCCTTAAATACACACTATTCGTCTCAAATATGGATCCTCTTTCCGTCCTTCTTGCACACACAGTCCCACGTGCCCAACTGTTTTTCACAGGAAATCTGTGTCAGCACTCCCATAGCCAGGACTATCCGGCAGGTGGTCATCTTCATTTGCTGCGTAGCGGTGAGCTCACTCTTTATCACGAGGGGGCCGAGCCGCGCTTACTCACAGAACAGACCCTGATCCTTTTTCCCGGAGGGCTTCCCCACCGTATGGAACCGCGCCAACTGGGGGGATGCGATCTGGTGTGTGCGGCTGTTTCATTCGGGCAGGGGGGCGCATCACCGCTGCAACTTGCACTGCCTGATGCCCTGGTGCTGCCACTGAGCGACCTGCCAGCACTGGCGCCGTTACTGACCCTGTTATTCGACGAGGCATTTGCTAACCGCTATGGCCAAGAACCCATTCTGACCCGGCTGTTGGAAACCTTAGTCATCTTGCTGCTGCGTCATATGGTGGAGCGTGGTCTCTGCCAACAGGGGATGTTGGCCGGTCTGTCCGAGCCGCGGCTGGCCCGTGCGATTGCAGCCATGCATTTACGTTCAGAAGAGCGGTGGACGGTGGCGACATTGGCAAAGGAAGCGGGGATGTCCCGTGCCCGCTTTGCTGCCCACTTTCAGGTGCATACAGGGTTATCACCCCTGAGCTACCTGACCCAGTGGCGGATGTTGTTGGCCTGTCAGCAGTTATTGGCGGGGGAGTCGATCACTCAGGTTGCTCTGGGGGCGGGATACAGTGGTAGCGTCGCGTTCAGTCGGGCGTTCGAGCGAGAGTTTGGGATGAGCCCGGGGCGTTGGCTTAAAAAGCAGCGGTAGCAGATCACCTTAAGACGACAGCTGAGGGCGTGAGGAGTCACGATACGAAGCATGGACTTTGGTGGACGCTACGTCAGGGTTGTCTGCCAGTTTCGGGGCGCAACTGGCGCCTTGATGCGGAGGGATTCTGTCAATTAGGTGTAGTGCGACTGTCATGTTTTAGTGGTCATGACCCCGCCGAACCCGGCGGGGTAGATGGTCGCCCAGCAGATAACCTGTGTTCTGAAGTAATGACCGATAACTACATTGCCAAGGCGTAAAGGTGTTCTACCTGTTTGGCATCTGCAGTTCTGGGATTACCTGGCGCACAGGGGTCCGCCAATGCTTTGTTGATCCAGCCATCGATATCACTCTCCTTGATCCCCAGCAGACCGAATCCGGCAGGGATCCCAACCTTGGCAGAGAGTGCCTTGATGGCATCAATGGCCGCCATGCTCGCGGCCTCTTCACTCATCTGCCGGGTATCAACCCCCATGGCCTGAGCGATACGGGCAAAGCGAGCAACACAAACAGGCCGATTGAACTCGCAAATTACAGGTAGCAATATCGCATTGCACACGCCATGGGGCAGGTTGTGGGTGGCTCCAGGCTGATGGGCCAGCGCATGTACCAATCCCAGCCCGGCACTGTTGAACGCCATGCCAGCCAGATATTGTCCAAACGCCATCATTTCACGCCCTTCGATATCATCGCCATGCATGACCGCCTGAGGCAGGTAGCGACTGATCAGACGGATCGCTTCCAGTGCAGAATGGTCGGTCAGGGGATGAGCCCCTTTTGCCACATAAGCCTCTATCGCGTGGGTCAGCGCATCCATGCCGGTTGCCGCCGTCACCGACTGCGGGATGTTGAGCATGATGGCCGGATCATCCACTGCGATATCCGCAATGATCCGGGTATCGATGATCACCTCTTTCACTTGGCGTACCGGATCGGTAATGACGGCATTGCTGGTGACTTCTGCCGCTGTTCCCGCGGTGGTATTGATCGCCACCAGAAACGCGCCTTCACGCTCAACCTTGCCTACCCCGCTGTAGCGGGTAATGGGACCCGGATTGGCTGTCAGGATCTTGATCCCCTTGGCCGCATCAATGGCGCTGCCACCACCGATAGCGATCAGGTAATCGCAGCCATTCTCACGAAATGCCTGATACCCGGCATCGACCACGGCTACTGTCGGATTGGGCGTCACCTCGTGGTAGAGGGCATAATCCATCTCCTTCGCTGCCAGCACATCGAGCAAGGGGGTGAGTAGACCAAGGCGATACAAATCGCGATCCGTGACGACTAACGCCTTGTTCAGGCTGTGTTGCTGCAGATAGGTCAGGGCGTCTGCAATGGCGCCTTGACCATGAAAACTGATTTTTGGCATTGCCAGCATAAAACTCATCTTGATTCCCTCAATGTTGTATCGATAGCCAAGAGCCGCCGTCTCTTGGCTATCCACACATTTGTGCGAAAGAAGGGGAGGCGGCTCTACTGCGCCGCCTCCCAGGGTTAACTGGTGGGAGTGACCCCTTTTTTAAGCAGGATGTTGCCGTACTTGGCACACTCGCCAGTGACGACGATGGCAAATGCCTTGTTGGCGCGTTCATAGAAGGCAAACCGCTCGATCCGCTCTACCTGCAGACCGGTGCGAGCATCGGCCAAGGCTGCGAGATAGCGTCGCTCCACAGTCGGGTCCAACTCATCGCCCGCAACCGCCGCCATCATCACCAACGGCGGCGCATAGCTGTCGAGCTCAAACAGCGGCGCCATTGCCTTGAGCAAGGGATCGACACCCAGGCCATCCATCCGGATCACCTGTGGTCCCATGCTGTGGGCCGGAAAATGGGCGTCAGCCAGAATGATTTCATCGCCATGCCCCATCTGGGCCAATACCTTCAGCAGATCAGGGCTGATGAGAGGAGAAATACCTTTCAGCATCATGGTTCCTTAGCGGGTCTGTAACGGGCGACCGGCAAACTCGTTGGCATTGAACAGTTCATCGTCACTGCGGTTGGCTCGCGCATCAGGCATGCCCAGGGCGATCCGGATATTGATGAAGTCTCGCATCGAGGCGGCATCCACCCGGGTGATGGGTTTTTGCAGTTCGGTGGCCAGCAGCAGAATGCGGCAATAGGCATCGACGTTTTCCAGCTTCCAATAAGCATCTTCCACATGGTCACCCCAGACGATGACGCCATGGTTCTCCATGAAGATGCATTGATGGTCGAGGGAGGTCTCACCCACGTTATGGGCATTCTGCTCGCTACCAGGAGTGGCATAGGCGGCCAGCCCTACCTCACCAAAGAAGATGTCAGGTTCAGGCATGATGCCGGTGGGAGGCACGGATCCGGTGATCAAAAAGGCATTGGCGTTGGCCGGATGAGCATGAACACACGAGCGGGCACCGCTGGTTTTCATGATGGCGAGGTGGGTTTTGATCTCGCTGGTTGATGGGCGAACCCCCGCCTTCTGACGACCTTCCATATCAACCAGACAGATATCTTCCGTCGTCATGAATCCTTTGCTGATCAGGGTTGGGGTGCAGAGCACCAGATTGTCACCGACACGCACCGAGACATTGCCGCCATTGCCATCGACATACTCTTTTTGCCACAAGCGGCGGCCGATATCGCAGATACGCTGCTTGATGAGTTCGATACCGTCGCTGTAGAAAAAGGCATGTACCTCCTCCGGCGTAACGGGATCAGACCCCTCCTTCCATTGGTAGATGAAATTGGGCAAGGGGGGATTAATGCTCCACTCCTGACGGATATCGTTATGTGCGTTCATAGTGCAAATTCCTTATAGATGGCTTGATAGCGCGCACTGTCTGCTGCGGGCTCAAAAGTAGTGAACTGGGCAATGATGGCCTGGCGGGCGGCATCCACATGGGGATGTACGCCAGAGCCGGCCATGGCATAAATGGCGGCTCCCAGCACGGTGGTTTCTGACTCATCGATGGCAAGTACCGGAATGCCGAGCACATCAGCCTTGATTTGGTTCCAAAGCGGGTTGCGTGAACCGCCCCCCACCAGCAACAGGCGATCGGTATTGAACTGGCCTATTTGTTCGAGTAGGCCCAACTGTTTTTTCAACACCATGGCCAAGGCTTCCAGGGCCGCGCGATAAAAGTGACCACGCGT
Source organism: Aeromonas enterica (assembly GCF_054052465.1). NCBI lineage: Bacteria > Pseudomonadati > Pseudomonadota > Gammaproteobacteria > Aeromonadales > Aeromonadaceae > Aeromonas > Aeromonas enterica. The sequence goes on from NZ_JBSTYL010000026.1 coordinate 50,072, forward strand.
GGTATTCAGCGATAGACCTGAAAAGGCCCCCTGACCAATCCCCTCGGCATTGGCCAGCAGATTGGGGGTCATTCGTACGCCGTCGCAACCTGCAGGAATGGCCGTTGCTTCACGGATCATCTGTTGATAGTCGTTTGTCCCCTTCCAATAGAGCTGACGTATCCACTCCAGCACGCCGGAAGCCAGCCATTGCAAACCCGGATTGAACAGACCGGCCTGGGCATCCAGTTCACAGGTTGAACCCGCAATGGCAGGCAGGGTCGCAGTATCGACGGCTTGGCTGCGGACCATCAGGATCTCCCAGGTCCCGGATGAGAGAACCGGTTGGTTGACGGCGGCCCCTGAGCCTACCAGCGCAAACTGGGTGTCATGGCCTGCTGCAATGACCGGAATACCCTCAGGTAACCCCAAGAAAGTTGCTAACGCTCCTTGCAATGGGCCAATGACCTCACCAGCCTCAACCATGGTCGGAAACAGGCTGGCAGGCACATCGATGGCATCCAAAATGGTGGAGCTAAAGCACTCCCGCTTGAGATCAAGCAGTTGGCTGGTGCCCGCCATGGTGCGGTCCGTTGTAAAACGGCCGGTCAATCTGTGATTGATCAGAGAAGAGATAAACAGCCAGGCATGAGCCTGTGCAAACAGCTCGGGCTGATTCTCTTTAAGCCAGATCAGTTTGTAGAGGGTATTGAAACTGAAATGGCCGATACCGGACTCCCGTTGCAATAGTTCGGGGTCAAGATAGCGATGGACTTGCTCCATCACCGCCACGGTACGTGGGCATTTCCAGCTGATAACGGGGTAAAGCAACTGTCCCTGACGATCGACCAGCGCACCGTCGACGCCAAATGTGGTGACCGTGACGGCCCGGATAGTGAAGTCCGCCAATTGGGGGACAAGCTGCTCACAGCAAACTTGAAAGCGTTGGAGAATTTCATCGAGTGACCATTGGTGCCAATGGCTATCCTCGACAGCCGCCTGAGTGGCATTGGCAACTGCAGCCTTGGCAATAATCTGGCCTTGATTTCCTACCGCAATGGCCCTGACGTTGGTCGCACCGCAGTCGAGAACAATGACAACATCTTGTGACATAACAGATCCTTACAACGAATCACCAAAGGATGGGGGTGGTGACAAGCCACCCCCTGTCACGGGGTATTAACGGTAGAGCGGGCCGTAATTTTGGCAAGCGCGGTAGTCCTGACCCTCGACATCCATGCCATGTGCCCCCCAGGCGGATGGGCGCAGCAAGGCCGCCTCGTCCAGGTTGTGCATGCAGACAGGTATGCGCAGCATGGCTGCCAGGGTGACCAATTCATGACCCACATGACCAATGGTCAGTACGCCGTGGTTGGCTCCCCAGTTGGCCATGACCGAATAGACATCACGGAAGGGGCCCTTGCCGGTCAGGCGAGGAGCAAACCAGGTAGTGGGCCAGGTCGAGTTGGTGCGCTCATCCAGGGTGTTATGCACCTCGGTGGGCAACTCGACACTCCACCCCTCGGCAATCTGCAAGACAGGGCCAATCCCCTTGATCAGGTTGATGCGACTCATGGTGAAGGGCATGCCACCCTTGGTCAGATAACGGGTGGAGAAACCACTGCCCCGGAAGTACTCATCGATAGCCGGGCACCACTGGGTTGCCCCCAGACAGGCTTTGATATCCTCAGGAGTGACCTCCCAATGAGGTTTGATGGTGGGCATGCCTTTGGCACCTTTCTGCTGGCCAGTGCCATCGAGCGCGGCAGAGCCAGAGTTAATCATGTGAATGATGCCGTGCTCGGCGGCACCTGCGAGCTGATGGCCAGTGACGCGCTGCACGGCATCTGGTGACCAGTAGGTGCGCACGTCACAGAAGATCTGGGCCGTGCCGGTCAGGCCATAACCCAGCAGCATAGTCATGGCGTTGAGGCTGTCGTTTTCGGTGCCCATGATGAGTGGTGCGCGGGCACCATTCCAATCGAAAGAGCTGTTGAGCAAGGTCTCCGCGGTATCCCCGTTGGGATATTGATCCGTCCAGTGACGCTGGCCCTGGAAGCCACCCACAATTGCGTTGTAACCCAGCGCTTCTTCACCAAATCCCAGCTCCGCCAGTTTGGAATTACCCTGCATCATGTCGCGCATGCAGATCGCCATCAGCAGGCTCTCGCGCAATACGCCCTTCTTCTGCTGCGGCGAACACTGCCGCTCCTGCGGGTTGAGATCAGGCCCTTCATTGAAGTGTTGGCCAGCCCATTCCATGGCGAGATCCAGCTCCTGCGGATCATATATTCCCTTGTCCATCCGGCGGCGCAGCTCTGTCATGTCGACAGCCTGCACCTTCATGCCGAAATACTCTTCAAAGAAGGTGTGATCCACGATAGAGCCGGCAATCCCCATGGAGACGCCACCGAGGGAGAGATAACTCTTGCCACGCAGGGTTGCGACCACCAGGCCGGCGCGGGCAAAGCACAACAATTTATTCTGCACATCTTGCGGGATGGTTTTGCAATCCGCGTCCTGCACATCCTGACCATAGATGGAGAAAGCGGGGAGCCCTTTCTGGTTGTGACCGGCCAATGCAGCCGCCAGATAAACAGCCCCCGGCCGTTCGGTACCGTTGAAACCCCAGATGGCTTTCGGGCGGAACGGATCCATATCAATGGTCTCACTGCCATAACACCAGCAAGGGGTTACCGTGATGGTAAGGCCAACATTGTGCGCCTTGAACTTCTCTTCACAGGCGGCTGATTCTGCCATGCCGCCAATGGTGCCGTCGGCGATGACGCAACTGACATGTTCACCACTGGGGTGGCGCAGATGCTCGCTAAGGAAATCAGCGGTCATGCGAGCCATGGTCATGGTCTGCTCTTCAAGGGATTCACGAACCCCCATGCGACGACCATCAATGGTGGGACGAATGCCGATAGTGGGTAATGCGCCAATTAATTTGTTCATGTCTGATCCTTATGCCTTGTGGCCTTTGAAACCGAAGTGGATGAGGTAGATAAAACCGATAAGCGGAATGATGAATGCCATGCGAATACCAGCCATGTCCGAGATTTGACCCATGATGGCTGTCAAAACTGCGCCTCCCAGGATGGCCATGATGAGACAGCTGCCACCAAACTGGGTGTCCTTGCCAAGACCATGTACCGAGAGGCCAAAAATGGTGGGGAACATCAGCGACATACAAGCCGACACCCCAATCAGGCCGTAGACGCCGGCCATACCGCCGACCATCATCACCACCAGCAGGCAAAGCACTGCGCCAGCGGCAAGCAGACCCAGCAACCGGGCGGGGGAGATGAATTTCATCAGGGCGGTGCAGACGAAGCGGCATGCCGAGAAGATCACGATGGAAGCAAGCAAGTAGGTCGACGCATCGGCTTCATTGCCGCCGACTTCTGTCATGACATAGCGGATGGTGTAAGACCAGCAGCCGATCTGGGCGCCAACATAGAAGAACTGACCCAGCACTCCGCGCACAAAGTACCCCTTGGCCAGCAGGCGGGCGAAGCTGCCCTTGAGATCAAGACCGTTGTTGTTGGCATCATGGGCAACAGGCATGCGGGTGAAGGCGATAGCCAGCCATACAGCAACAATGACCAGTGCCACCACCACATAAGGCCCCATTACTGCTGCCAGCTCACCGGTTTGAATTTGACCAATCTCATCGGCGGACATCAGCGCTCGCTCTGCATCGGTGGCCGGATTGAGTTGCGAGAGAATATAGAACTTGCCGATCAACACCCCGGTAATGGAACCAATGGGGTTAAACGATTGTGCGAGGTTCAGACGGCGAGTGGCAGTCTCTTGGGGACCCATTGCAATGATATAAGGGTTGGCACTGGTTTCCAGAATGGAGAGTCCGCCAGCCAGCACAAAAAGGGAGGCAAGGAAGGGGCCATAAGTCATTATTTGACTGGCTGGGTAGAACATCAGTGCGCCCGTACAAAATAGCCCCAGCCCCAACAACACCCCTGCCTTGTAACTGAATCGCTTAATAAAGAGCGCAGCAGGCAGGGCCAGACAAAAATAAGCACCATAGAAAGCGGTTTGCACCAAGCCAGATTGCATGTCCGTCAAGGTAAATACCTTTTTGAATTGTGCAATCAAGACATCCGTCATGTTATTTGCCAACCCCCATAAGGCAAAGCAACTGGTCAGCAGAATAAACGGTATCAATATGCTTTTGGGTACGACCTGATGAGATATACCCGTACTTTTGGGCGAAATTTCATCGCGACTGTTTTCGCAAACAGTAGCTTGGGATGTACTAGCCATAATATAAACTCCATTTATTTCATGTTTTGTAGGATATGAGGTTCTATTTTTTGTGGTATCTGTTTAACTGCCTTACATTACTTTCGTTCTTTTCTGTCAGGATCACATCCAGATCACTGAACTGGCAGATCCTGACAATGCCGGAACGATTTTCTTTATGAGAGTCTGCCAGCAATACTTTCTGCCTGGCTGACGCGAGCATTACCTTCTTGGTTGAGGCATTAATCTCGTTATTTTCCCAGATACCGCTAGTCGAGCTGTATGCTGAACAGGAGAGAAACAGCGTATCCACCCGATACTGGCTGATATTGCCACTGGCAATAGTGCCCACGAAGGCAGCATATTTTTCTGAATATTCACCGCCAATAGCGATGGTTTTTATGTTTTTCTTTACCGCCAGACTTAGTACATTTCTGAATGAATTGGTGATCACTGTCAGTGATATGTCCGGTAGTGCCTCTGCCAGATACCAGCAAGTCGAGCTGGCATCAAGCATGATCATGTCTCCCGGTTTAATCAGAGCCAATGCTTTATAGGCAATCAGTTTTTTCTCTATCGAGCGTTCATGTTTACGTTTATTAAATGCCAATCCGGCATCCGCATTATCAAGCGATATAGCTCCACCATGCACCCTTTTTACGGAGCCATTGGATTCCAATTCTTGCAAATCACGTCGTATTGTTTCTAGCGATACAGAAAAACGGTGTGAAAGTTCCTTAACTGTGACTGAACCAGCCTGAACAATATATTTTTCCATATCAACAATTCGAGGTGACAACATAATTATCCTTGGCGTGTTAGGGTGCATTGATTATATGGTGATGACTCTTGATATATATGTGATCTGGCGCAGACTTTCCCAGTTGTGAAACGGGTGAAAGCTTGGCAAAACGGGCATATAGTCACACCGTCAGTGACCTTATCGTATTGAAATATATATGATTGATCGGAAAATAAACTTGCCCGTTTTCAGGTGAAATACCCAAAATCAGGCAACTTTCAAATGCAGAAAATTGAATTGGCTCACAAAGGTTTTGTTTTATCAATTGAAAGGTGTTGTTGCCCAAATCGAGGCAGCTTGAATGGAACTAACTGAAAGTACGGCGATCAGCTCACCATCATCCCTTTCGAGTCAGCATTCATGGGCAGGTGCTTCATCCTATTATCAACAGGCGCTGTGTACGCCAGACTACGGCTGTGTCAGCAAGCGGGTCCGTATGGTCAAGGTGGCCTATCGGCAGCCCTCCAGGAAACATATCACCGACCTGATTATCGACGCGACTGGCCTGAGGGTGTTTGGTGAAGGTGAGTGGAAAGTCAGGATCAACGGGCAAAAAAACGGCGAGTCTGGCACAGGTTGTATCTGGCGGTAGACCCGGTGAGTCACGATATCGTGGCTGCGGAAGTGTCGTTGGAGAATGTTCATGACGCTATGTTGGAGAATCTCCAGATTATTTGAGCTAGATAGTTAGGTACGACGAAAGACACCTGGCTCTCAAAGGCACAGGGGATATCAATAGCAGGCCTGACCTGCCAGCCTTGAATGTCTCTGGACTACGCTGATGTGACATAGCTATCTCCAATAGCCGTGTAATTTAAGGCTTGGAAGTTTTAATACTCTCACTCAAATCCTTGAGCATCAACTCTCGGGAGGGTTTTACTAATGACCCCTTCCATATTTTAGATGTATTTAAAATCCCACTGAAAGGATGATATTATCATTACAATGATTGCGTATGCATTATTTTTCGATTGGCTATTTTTTTTCTAAAAATATTTTTATTTATTTCGTTGATAAGTACTTCTTTATTGACCGGTTTAGTAATGTAACCATTCATACCGTGTGACATATAGTATTGCTTGGACTCTGGCATTGCATCAGCAGTTAATGCAATAATTGGAATGTTGTGCCAAGGTTGTGAGGATTGTCGTATCTGGGTAGTCGCTGCTAAACCGTCCATGACAGGCATCTGGACATCCATCAATATCAGATCAAAAGTGGCTTGTGCCAATTTGGTCAATGCTTCTTCTCCTTGTATCGCCAGTGTGACCTGATGGCCGACAGAATCGAGCATGGCACCTATTACCTTGCGATTAGTGGCATTGTCATCCACCAGTAAAATACGGTAGCTCTCCTGATTAACTGACTTGGAGGGTAAGCAAACAATGGAAGGTATGGTTGCTTGTGCAGGCCAGATATAGGTAAAGGTACTGCCCAATCCATTTTGACTCTCGACCAAAATGTCCCCTCCCATTAGACGTGCGAGATTGCGGGATATTTCCAAGCCAAGGCCGGATCCACCATATTGACGGGTGATGGAAACATCGGCTTGGGAGAAGCGTTGAAATAAGTTGTCTATCTGAGCCTTGCTCAAACCAATACCCGTATCCTGGATCGAGATCCTGACCGAATGGCAGTCTTTATCCAGTGGCTGACTATCTATGTTGATATTGACCTCACCCTGATGGGTAAATTTGATGGCATTGCTCAGTAGATTGAACAGTATCTGACGCACCCTCAGCGGATCCATCATCAGCCATTCCGGTGTATCAGGCGCCAAAGTCAGGTTTAGTTTTATCCCCTTTTCGTCGCAGCTACTCTGCATCAGCACCCGGATGTCTTCCAAAAGATGAGGTAAATGATGGGGGGCGAGGAGCAGTTCGATCCGGCCCTCTTCCAACTTGGAAATATCCAGGATGTCATTGAGCAGTCCCAGCAGGTGGTTGGCCGATTCCCGAGCGGTCTCGAGATAGTCTCGTTCCTTGGGCGCCATTTCTCTATCCGCCAGCAGCGACAACATGCCAAGAATGCCGTTCATGGGGGTGCGGATTTCGTGACTCATATTGGCCAGAAAACTACTTTTGGCCCGTTGACCGGCTTCTGCTTCACGGTTGGCCTGGAGTAGCTTCTCGTTGAGTTGCTGCATCAGTTTGTGGTGCAGATATGATGTGTTCATCTGGCGCCATATGAGCAGAGCCAGCACAAACAGCAAGGCAAACTGCAAGGTGGCGATCAGTGTGGTTGTTATTATCTGCTCTCGCACTCCATCACGTCGGATGACGTCGAATAAGGTCGCCTGCTGGTTGACCTCCAGTGTCAGTTGATGAAGCAGGGGGAGCAGTTTTTCCAGCTCCTGGTTTAACTGTCGATGCGCGGTCAGGTCCAGCAGTTTGACCTTGTCTGGTCCGAGCCAGATGTCGGCCAGAGCAATGTAACTGAGGATTGCCTTGCTGGCTTGTCGGTATATCTGGGTCTGTTGTAACAGGCTGCGATCCTTGCTCTCCAGTATCAAGTCCATGCGACTCACCAGGATGTCGTACCTGAGCTGAAACTTGGCTTGTGAGTCATGCTGCAGTGAGTTTTGAAAGCGCAACGCCTCGTTGTAGAGCTGAAAATAGTTCCACATGACGTTATCTTCGCCTTGGGTAGTACTGCGATGAAGGTCCTGAAATTGTCGATACTGGATGGTGCCGATACCGGCAAAGGCCAGTAACAGGACGCAGAGCACCACGAATAGTGATTGCTGACTCGCTGCTATGGATCGCATGAGATGCCTCACTCCACCTTGATCTGGCTGATCTGCCAGATGGCTCGACCGTAGTAGAGCTTGTTGCGAAGCTCAGGATATTGATCAAAGGGATAGATGAGAAATAGTGGCCCTTTGTCGCGTACCGAGAGGGGTTTGCCATTGATGCTGCGGGCCAGGATCACTTGGTATTGTCCGGCATCGCTGGCGGGTACCTGAACGGAATAGTCATTGAGGGCTGTGATAGTTAGCTGCTTGCCATTGGCGCCGACCTTGGCCAATAGCTCACTGAGCCGCGGACCCCGAAAGGTTTTCTCCTCGTCGTACCAAGGAGTGTGGGTCTTGATTTCGTACTCGGGCAGTTGATCCAGCATTGCACTATCCCACAATGCCAATTGCTGGTAGTTGGGCTGAGTGATGGTCCCCTCTACTCTGAGCAGGGCGTTGTCGGGAGAGGGGGTTGCCTGCGCGACTCCGCAGAGGGAGACCAGAAGCGGTGCGACATACAAGGTGAATTTCATATCTTCCTCCAGAAATCCGTTCGAAGCAGATACCGGCAATGGTGAGCGTCGGCAAGGGAGAGTAAGCAATATACGGGCCGAGCCATGAGAACCGCCAGTTTGTGGTCTGGCTGAGGAGGGGAGGGAGGATATCGGCTTAATTTTCGTTGCAGTTTGCAATAAAAGGCTGACTTGTGTTGCAAATTAGTAACTGAAATGGAATTTGATAGCTTAAATGGAGGTGTTTATGGGCGATGAGTGAGTGTCTTATGGGGCTTATTTATCCGGCACAGCCTTTGCATCGCTCCAACTGCGTGAAAGTGAGCAGTCTGGGTATAAACAAGGAGCTGAACATGGAAAGTATGACCTACACCCTCAATGACACTCAAGTCGTCGCACTGGAAAACGAACTTGATGCGATGGCAGTCAGTGAATTACGCCCTCTGTTCGAGCTGTTATCAGAGTACTCCGGTGATGTACTGGCCGATCTTCGTGACGTCCATTTTATTGACTCATCGGGTATTGGGGCCTTGGTTTTCCTTTATAAAAGATTGCTTATGAAAGGGCATCGCCTGGAGCTTATTTGTGGCCCAGGTCAACCCCATGACCTATTGGAAATGTTACATATAGACAGAGTCATCCCATGCCATGAGAGTATCAAAGCTTATATGCTCTCTTGTGGCATTATGGCGGCAACATCATGAAAAGGTGGTGTGCCTTGTGGGTGTGCTTACTGATATCTGGCTGCGTCCAGTGGCCGCCTGAAGGTTATGGGGGGCTTGCCGAGGCAAGGCCAACCCTATTGCCACTTAACGAGGATGAACGGTGTATCTGGTTACGTTATGATAAGCGTCAAAAGGAGCTAGATAAGCAGCTAGCCACATTGGAACAAGTTCATCTGCGTGAGTGTATGCCAGCAGGGTTGAAACAACTGCAATCTCAACGTGTTGACATAGTTCGGGATATGCATGGTCGACTCTGGTCAGAGGTCGCCTGGCGTCAGGCGATGCTGGCGCAATCGTTACAACAGGTACGTTTGAATCTTGAAAAGAGAGCCCGCGAAGGTTGTAGCACCGATTGGTCGGGGCTTCCCTTGCGTCAGTGGAGGCAAACGTAACAAGCAAAAGGATATCTATGAATCGGGGCGCTATCAAAGGATTGATTTGTGTTGTTTTCTTGTTGTTTGCCTGTCCGTTGCTGGCGACCACCCTGTTGGCTCCTGGGGATCGACTGGCGATAGTACAGCCAGGTGAGTCTGCTTTTGACCAACCTTTCCAGATAAACAAGCGAGGGGAGGTGAAGCTCCCCGAGGTGGGCGTTGTGGTGGTGGAGGGTAAAACGCTCCAGCAGGCGGATGAGATTATCCGTACTGCCCTCAAGCCCATCTACAATAACCTCTCACAATTAACTGTCACGCTATTGGAAAAGCGCCTGCTTATTAGTGTTATGGGGTATGTCAAAAAGCCAGGCAGTTATGATCTGGCTCCCGATGGCAACGTACAGATGGCGCTCGATGCGGCTGGTGGTTTGGTGCCGGGTGCCCAGCTCAACAATATGCAGGTACGTCGTGGCGATACTGTCTCCAGCTTCGACTACAAGCACTATCTCGATACAGGCGATGCCAGTGTGTTACCCCCGCTGCAATCCCTCGATGTGGTGTTCGTACCCGCATCTCCTCTCATCGGTAACGTCCAGATTGATTTTGATGCTGCAACCCTGGCGGCAGGAGGGGACGGTGACACGGGTAAGGCGATCAAGGTATTTGGCGAGGTAAACAGCCCGGGGGCGTTCAGCTTCAAAAGTGGCAACTCCATCGTTGATCTGTTGATGCGGGCCGGAGGCGTGACTCGGTTTGCAGGGGTGGAGCGGATCCGGGTGATCAATGGAGATGCCCCCGAGTTGTTCGATCTCAAAGCCTACCTGGACTCGGGTAACAACAAGCTGTTGCCCGCACTGGCCCCCGGGGCCACCATCTTCATCCCCAAGGATGAAGAGCAAATCAAGCGGGGAGCTCGCACTATCTACATCATGGGAGAGGTGTTCAAACCTGGTGCCTATGAGGGGAGAGAGGGGGACTCCTTCCTTGACATATTGGCCAACGCTGGCGGTCCGACCCGGTATGCCGAGAGCCGTCAGATCCGTCTGTTGCGTACCGATGGTACCGTTGAGCCAATTGATCTACAGGCCTATACCGAAGGGATGCAGAAGTCCCTGCCTCAGATAAGACCAGGTGACGCGATCTTCGTGCCAGAGAAGACAGACGTAAACGAGAAGTCATGGCTTAAGGTTGCCCCTGGGCGGGCCGTGATGGTGATGGGGGCTGTGCGCATCCCCGGCCGCTATGAATGGTCTGACGAAATGTCTCTGCTTGATCTGCTTGCTCATGCCGGTGGGCCCAACGAGCGAGCCGATATTGCCAAAGTACAGATTCTCAAGGCGGATGGTGGGATGGCGACTCCAACCCTCTTCGATCTCGACAAGTTTCTTCATCAAGGTGGGGCGCTCAGCAGCCTGCCCAGGCTCCATGCCGGCTTTACCATCATGATCCCTGAGCTGCCGACCGATCCCAGCGACAACAAATCTCAGTGGGTGCGCCAATCGCCGGATAGTTCTATCTATATATTCGGCCAGGTCGGTGCTCCAGGCCGCTACGCCTTCAACGATCAGATGGGCTTTATCGACATACTCTCCGCTGCTGATGGTCCTAGCGCCACGGCGGACTTGCGCAATGTGCGCATCGCCCATCGCAATGGCAGTACGGCGCGGGTGAGCAAGCTGGATCTGGCCCTTTATTTCGAGACCGGTGATGAAACCCTGTTGCCCAAGGTGCTGCCAGGTGACTCCATTTATCTGCCGGAGAAAAATCGCCCCTGGCTTGATGAGCCCAAGGAAAACACCGTACGAGTGCTGGGGGCTGTTGCTCGACCCGGCCGCTATCGCTTTAATTCTTCAATGACTCTGCTGGATCTTCTGGCGGAGGCCGGTGGGCCAACCAGCTCTGCCTACATCAAGAAAATTGTGGTGATCAATATGGCTGTGAGCGGGCAGGGGGATCAGGCTCGTACCTTCGATCTGGACGGCTTTGCCAAGGAGCCTGATTTCAGTAGGCTGCCGGTGCTGCGGGTAGGAGACACCGTCTTCATCCCCGACAGCAAGAGCAGCAATTGGGCCATCTTTATGGACGGGATGCGGGATATTCTCACCACCATCTCGGTGGTCGCGCTGGTGGGGACCTTGTGAGATGAGCATTCCAATCCAGTATCTTGAGCTGGAGTCGCTCTATGCCTCCACCCTGGCGCGTGGGATCCGCTCACTGGCGGTGACCTCGGCCGAAGGGGGGGAAGGGGTCAGCACCATTTGCGAGGCGCTGGCCCGGCGAGCAGAAGCGGACGGGCTCAACACACTGCTGGTGGATCTCAACCTCTATCACCCCGGTCGCCCCGCAACCCTGGCCTGGGGGCCCAACGATGTGCCGGAGCCGCTGAGTCAGGGCCACTTCCTTGCGGTGCTGCCAGCACCCGGCAAGGACCTGATGGCTTTTCGCAACAAGGATACCCTGCGCCAACTGCTGGTCCGCTGGCTCGAACATTATGATGTGGTGCTCTTTGATACCTCCCCTCTCAATGCTCTCAACCGGGGTAATATCCCGGCAGATCAGGTTTGCGAGGCCTGTGAGGGAGCCTTGCTGGTGGTGCTGGGCGGTGTGACACCGACTGCCATGGTGCAAAGCGCCGTGGACAAGTTGACCCGGGCGGAGGTCAACCTGATTGGTGCAGTGTTCAACGATCGCCTCAACCCCGGGCTTGCCAGCGAAATCTTGCGTGAGCTAAACCGACTGCCCAGCAACCGGCTGACCGAATGGCTCAAGCGTTGGTGCCGGCGCAGTGCCCTGCTCAATTTCAGGATCTGAGGGAGTGCCTATGGAAGAGTGGTTGCGATCTGCCCCCGCTACCCTGCAGGCGGTGCGCGAACTGCGCAACCGGTTGGCACAGGGGTTGTCCCTGTTTCAGATACCCCCACAGGATCAAGCCAACTGGCTGCTCTGTTTCAGTGAACTGGCCACCAATATCGTCAAGCACGCCGTCCCTCCCGCGACCCACCTCTGGCTCACCCTGAAAGCAGATGAGGCGGGCTTGAGTTTATTGCTGGAGGATGATGGCGGCCCTCAACCCGGTCTTGCCAGTGCGCCCTTGCCCGATGAGCTGCAGGAGGGGGGATACGGGTTGGCGCTGGTGCACCAGTTGTTTGCCGAGGTTCACTTCTCTCGCGACGGTGAGCGCAATCGTGTGACCCTGCGCCAACAAGGCACGGTTAATCAACTGCCGGTGATCGCGGTGATCGACGATGACAAGGTGATGCGTACTCTGCTCACAGCCTATCTGCATGAGCATTACCGGGTTGAAAGTTATGCCGACTCCCAGGCCGCCCTGCTGGCGTTGGGGAAGCAACCGCCCGCATTGGTACTTTCTGATATCGAGATGGAAGGGATCGATGGTTTTGGGCTGCGTCAGCAATTGATGAAGGATCCCAAGATGAAAGGGGTGCCCTTTATCTTCCTGACGGGTCATCAGGATCAGTGGACCCAGAGTCGTGCCGGGGCCCTCGGGATCGATGATTTCCTGGTGAAGCCCATCACCAAACAGGACTTGTTGTTGGCGGTCGCGCGGGTGCTGCAACGCTCGATGCAGCTCAAGTCACAATGGGGTGAGCAACTGGATCAGCGCATGACCTCGGCGCTGCGCCCGTTATTGCCCTCCTCTTCAATAGGTGAGTATCAGCTGGCGTTGCAAACGCGGGCAGCCACCGTGGGGGGCGGGGACTTTCTGCTGGTAAAAGATCGGGTGTTGTGGCTTGGGGATGTGATGGGCCACGATGCGGAAGCCAAGTTTTTTGCCCATGCCTATGCCGGTTATTTGCGTGGCTTGCTGACTGCACACGATCTGGAACGCGCCCCTGCACGCTTGCTGACCATTTTGTCCAATGCGGTCCACAGTGACCCGCTATTGGGGGCCACCCTTCTCACCACCCTCTGCATTGAGCTCGGGAACGAGGGACGGGTGCAGTGGGCCAGTGCCGGCCACCCTGCGCCCTGGCTGGTTGGGCCCGGTTCCATACGCCAAGTCGGCGTGACCGGCCCCTTGCCCGGTTTGCGCCCTGATCCCCATTTCGTGACCAATCAGCGTCAGCTCAAGCCCGGTGAGATACTGTTGTTCTGGACCGATGGCTTGCTCGATAGCCGTGATGCCGCGGAGCGTCAGCGGTGGGAGTCTCAGCTCAAGGCGATCTGTCTGAGCTCGGGGCTCGATCTTGAACAGCTTGCTCATCGTATCGCCCGCTGGTTTGATGAGCGCATCAATGATGTCGCCCTCGATGACATGACCCTCCTGCTGGTCGCCTGTTCCGGATCCTGATTTTTTCCCTCTTTGCCTGACTGGCTCGCTCTATGCAGCGCTTCGTCTCAGGTGGCATGGTGCCACGGGAGGAGGGGCTTATGTTACCTATGCATCAGATCTGGCTTGCCATTGATGCGCGTCAGGTCGGTGGAATTGAAGTTCACATTATCCACTTGGCCAACGATCTGCTGGCAAGGGGATTTCGCCCCACCATAGTGCTGGTGAGCAACCATGGCATGACCCCCTTTACGACCCTGCTCAAACAGCAGGGCTTGCCCTATGAGGTGTGCCACAACAGCCGCGACTTTATGCGCCGTCTGGCCCGTCAGCCTGCCTCTGTGTTGCTCCACACCCATGGTTATAAGGCCGGGGTGCTGGGGCGTCTGACGGCCTGGTTTACCGGAAAGTCAGTGGTATCTACCTTTCACAGTGGTGATGACGGGGAAGGGTTGCTGAAGTTTTACAGCTGGCTGGATCGCTCAACCGCGCGTTTTGCGAAGTGTATTGCAGTCAGCGAGCCGATTGCTCGCAGATTGCCAGTGCCGAGTACGGTGATCAGCAACTTTGTGCCCATGCCCGCGACGCCGGCATCGGTGGCAGGCAACCGGATTGCGTTTGTCGGCCGCCTCTCGCCGGAAAAGGGGCCGGAGGCGTTCTGTCAGTTATCGGCCTTCTGCCCGGACGGAGAGTTTCATCTCTACGGGGATGGCCCCATGAAGGGCGCCTTGTGGCAGCAATATGGGGATCGCGTGCAGCTTCATGGTTTCCAGACCATGACCAATGAGTGGCATCACATCGACCTGCTCTGCATCACCTCCCGCTTTGAAGGATTGCCGCTGGTGGCCCTTGAGGCGATGGCCCACGGTATTCCCGTCTGTACCTTTGCGGTGGGCGGTTTGGTCAACCTGATCGATCACAAATCCAATGGCTGGCTGGTAGAGCCCGGCCATGTGCGTGATATGGCGGAGCTGGTCAACTATTGGCTGCGCAGCGATGAGGTGGTGCGCAGCAGAATGAGTCAGGCGGCGCGCAATACCATCGCCAGGGGTTACAGCGTAAACAACAGAGTGACCGATATTCTGGCCGTCTACGGCGGCTGAATATCGTGGAATACCCGCTCAAACGAGTGGCCGTTGGCCACTCGTTTTTTTATGTGGTGAGACTGGGGTTATGCGGTGGGGAAATAGCACCTTGTGAGCGGGCGGTGCCCGGACTTCTGTGGTTGGCAATGTTGGTATCAACGCCTGCGGATTGATAGTCCACATGATGGCGATCACATCGTCGCCTCGTGTTTGAGCAAGCAGGATGCCCCATAAAAAAGGCTATGTCCCAATTACGTGTTGCATGGGGTGCCCCAGCGCCTCATGCAAACACGCTTTGATATTTACTCCCCTTCCGTAACGCTC
>NZ_JBSTYL010000027.1:0-56863 GCF_054052465.1 Aeromonas enterica
AAACCGAAACCTTGTTGTCCGCCCCAACCCCGCGGGGCCCGGGGTCCCCCACCCGGGGCCCCTGCAGCTTATAGGCCGAGCGCCTCCCGCAGTTTGCCGAACACTCGGGTATTGTCGAGCGTGCCCTTGAAACGGCTGCTGCCTGCACCGTCCGCGAACAGCATCACATCGCCGCCACCGTGTGTCTCGGAACCCAGCTTGACGCCTGTCTCCTGCAGGTAGTCATCCGCCATTACCTTATCACTGGTGAGAGTGGCGCGCACGTCGGGGCGGTTGGGGCCGTTGCCGAACACCAGCGTCGTGAAGGGTTTGCCATCCACGTCGTTCTGGGTCGAGCCGTCGGCGTTCTTGACCAGATCCAGTACCTTGTTGCCCTTGGCTGAGTAGCCGTTGATGGTCATGGTGTGGTCATGGTCGGCGGTGACCACGATCAAGGTATCGCTCAAATCCACCTTGCCCAGCGCCGTCTTGACTGCGTCATCCAGCGCCACCGCATCGGTGAGGGAACGTTTGGCATTGGTGCCGTGCAGGGCGTGATCGATACGTCCCCCTTCCACCATCAGGAAGTAGCCCTGGCTGTTCTGGCTCAGGAGATCGATGGCCTTGGCCGTCATCTCCGACAGGGACGGCTGGGTATTCGCCGCCCCCTTGGCGACGCGGTCCAGCTCGTAGTCGAGGTGGGACTTGGTACTGAACAGGCCGAGCAGCTTGCCACTCTCGACCTTGGCCAGATCGCTCTGGGTGGTGACGTAACTGTACCCCTGAGCGGTCAGCTCGGCGGTCAGATCCCGGCCATCGGCGCGGCCGCCCTTGTTGCTGGCGCTGTAGGGGGTCCAGTGATTGGCCCCGCCCCCCATCAGCACGTCCACCCCGTCACCGAGCGCGGCGTTGAAGCCGGCGCCGCCCGGTACCGCCTGTTCGGCGATGGCATAGGCGGCATCCCGGTGGCAGATATGGGCATAGGTTGCGGCCGGGGTGGCATGGGTCAGCTCGGTGGTGGTGACGGCGCCAACCGACTTGCCCGCCGCCTTGGCCAGCTCCAATATGCTGGGCACAGGCGTGCCGTTGTCGCTGGTACAGTTGTTGATACCCTTGTTGCCGTTGGCATCCTTGCCGGGAGCGACCGCCTTGGTGTCGCTGCTCATGGCGATCACCTCGTTGTTCATCTTGACCCCGGTGGTGTAGGCCGCCATGGAGGGAGCCGAATCCGTGGTCTGGGCATCATTGGAAAAGGTCTTGATGCGGGCACTGCGTGACAGCTTCATCATCTCCAGGTTGCCCTCTTCCCCCACCTTGAACAGGCGAGTGGCGGTGAGCACGGTGGGGCCCATCCCATCACCGATAAACAGGATCACGTTCTTGGCGTCCGCGGCCTGCGCCTGGGTAACGGAACCGAGTGCTGCGAGCAGAGCAGAGCAGACGAGGGTTTTGTGGTATTTGGTGGTTTTTTTCATGGGAATGCTCCTTACAGCTTGGCTGCAGCCTTGACCTTGCCAAAGACGGCGGTGTTGTCGAGTGAGCCATGGAAGCTGTCTGCTCCCTGGCCGATGGCGCCGAGGAAGACGTCGGTACCGCCATGGGTCTCGCTACCTATCTCGCCCACCTTGACCACCACTTCCTGGTGATAGTCGTTGGCGGAGACGGTCGCATCATCCAGCGCTGCGACGCTGCTGCGCGGGCCATCCACCCGGTTGTAGCCGTTGCCAAAGCCGATGATGGTGTAGGGCATGCCATCGGCATCCTTGCTCGGTTCGCCAGTCTCGTAGTTCTTCACCAGCCCGAGCACGCCCGGGTTGTCGGCCGTGGTCTTGCCGGTGCGTTTGGCGTAGCCGTTGAGCACCAGCGTGTGGTCATGGTCGGCGGTGACCACGATCAGCGTGTTTTTCAGCTCGGGGTCGGTCTTTTTCACTTCATCGATGGCGGCCTTGATGGCGTTGTCGAAGGCCAGCGTATCCTGCAGGGCGCGTTTGGCGTTGGTGTCGTGCAGGGCGTGATCGATACGTCCCCCTTCTACCATCAGGAAGTAACCCTTCTCTTTATCCTTGAGCTGCTTGATGGCGGCCTGGGTCATCTGGGCCAGTGATGGTTCGCTAGCCGGTCTGTCCAGGTCATATTTCATGTGGCTTGCACCAAACAATCCCAGCAGCGGCTTGCCCGCGTCGGCCTTGTTCAGCTCGTCCAGGTTGCTGGCAAACTGGTAGCCCTTGGCCTGCATCTCGCTGATGAGGTTACGACCATCCTCCCGCTTGCCCTTGTCGGCTGTTGGCAGAAAGAAGCTGCTGCCACCGCCGAGCACCACGTCCAGTCCCTCTTTCAGGGCGCCGTTGTAACCGACGCCACCCGGTACCAGCTGGGCGGCGATGTCATTTTCCAGATCCCGGTTGCAGATATGGGCATAGGTGGCGGCCGGGGTGGCGTGGGTGACCCGGGTGCTGGTGACGATACCGGTGCCGCGGCCATCGGCCTTGGCCAGTTCCAGCAGTGTGGTGACCGGCTTGCCGGTACTCTTGCTGCAGTCACTTTCATAGGTAGCCTCGCTGTCCATGCTGATGACGCCGTTGTTGCTCTTGACCCCTGTCATGTAGGCCGACATGGAGGGGGCTGAATCGGTGACTTGGGAGTCGTGGGAGAAGGTTTTGATGAACGCCGTCTCCGGCAGGGTATCCATGGTGAGACTGCCCTCCTCGCCAACGCCGTAGATGCGGGCGGCGGTCAGGGTATTGAGGCCCATGCCATCGCCGAGGAAGAAGATGACGTTTTTGGCACTGGGGTCGGGTAGGGTGCTGTCGTTGTTGGAGTTGCAACCAGCAGCCAGGGCGGCGCCGATCATCAATGCAAGTCCTGCCATGTTTCTCATTGTGGTTCGCTCCTTGTAAAACCTGAGCGCAGCCTAGAGGCAGGAGATGACAATTTTAG
The DNA here is from genome assembly GCF_054052465.1 of Aeromonas enterica. Lineage (NCBI taxonomy): Bacteria > Pseudomonadati > Pseudomonadota > Gammaproteobacteria > Aeromonadales > Aeromonadaceae > Aeromonas > Aeromonas enterica. The sequence continues at coordinate 2,917 of NZ_JBSTYL010000027.1, forward strand.
TGGTTATCGATGACATTCCAGTGAAGGTATGAATTAAATGTGATGTTATATCAAAAGGTTACTTGTAGATTTCAGGAGAATTTCGCTTGAGGTCGCACTGGCGACCAGGGGGCGGGATCCTTGGTGGTTTGCACTCATGGGGCTAGAATAGCCTGTCAAATCGGGTCAGCGGCAGGTAAAATGCGCCCCCTTGCGACGCCTGACGTCCGCCATTGCCCGCCGCTCGTGATATAGCAAGCCAGCGCCCGCAGCCCCTACAGAGAGTAACGGATATGTCCATCAACTGGTTCCCCGGCCACATGCACAAGGCCCGCAAAGAGATTGCAGAGGTCATGCCCCAGGTCGATGTCATCATAGAGATGCTCGACGCCCGCATCCCCTTCTCCAGCGAAAACCCGCTGGTGCCCGAGTTGCGCGGTGATACCCCTGTGATCAAGGTGCTGAACAAGGCCGATCTCGCCGACCCCGAGATCACGGCGCTGTGGGTGGCTCATATGGAAAAAGAGAAGGGGATCAAGGCCCTTCCCCTGACTCAGCAGGAGCCGGAGAAGATCAAGCAGCTGCTGAACCTGTGCCATGAGATGCTGCCGGAGCGCAATCTGGAGCTGCGTGGGGTACGCGCCATGATCATGGGGATCCCCAATGTGGGCAAATCCACCCTGATCAATACCCTGGCAGGCCGCATCATAGCCCGGACTGGCAACGAGGCGGGGGTGACCAAGTCCCAGCAGCGGATCAAGCTCGACAACAACGTCATCCTGACCGATACCCCAGGCTTTTTGTGGCCCAAGCTGAACCCGCCCTCCTGCGGTTATCGACTGGCGATCACCGCGGCCATCAAGGACACCGTCTTCGACTACGCCGACATCGCCATGTTCGCCGCCGATTACTTCATCAAGGCCTATCCGGAGCGCGTCAAGGCGCGCTATCAGATAGCCGAGCTGCCGGAAACCGAGATCGAGCTGCTGGAGCTGATCGCCCGCCAGCGCGCTTTCATGCGCAAGGGGGGGCTGGCCGACCTGCACAAGGCGTCCGAGATCCTGGTCAACGAGTTCCGAGCAGGCTTCTTGGGTCGCATCTCGCTGGAAACCCCCGAGATGGTGAGCGCCGAGATAGTGGCGGCCGAAGAGGATGCGGCGCAGAAGGCCAAAGAGAAGGCCGAACGTGAAGACGAGCGCCAGGCGCGGGCCCGTCGCAAGTACGCCAAAAAGCGTCAAAAGTAGGTCTTCACCTTTTGTTTCGATACCGCTCGGGCCGTTCGATTGGATAAGCCTAATCAGGCGATTACCGCGTTATTCGGATGAAGTAAAAAGAAGAGGCGACCCACAGGGCGCCTCTTTTTTTTCATGGGCGCAGAGCAACGTATTAGGCAAAGTGCTTGCGTGCTTCCTCAAACAGCGACATGTGCAGCGGGAGCAACTGCGACCAGTCTCGACGATAACCACCGCCCGGCACGGCCACGATGGGCAGCCCATGCTGAATGGCATGGTCAAACACCATGGTATCTCGTTGACGTACGCCAGCATCGCTGAGCGACAGATATCCGAGCTCATCATCCCGATGCACATCCACGCCGGCCTGATAGAGGATGAGGTCGGGTGAGTAGAGGCGCTGCGCCAGGGTAAGCGCCTGTTCCAGCGTGGCGAGGTAGGCATCGTCCTCCATGCCACTCGGTAGGGCAAAGTCCATGTGGGATGCGGGTTTGTGACGGGGGAAGTTGTGCTCCCCGTGCAGGGAAAGGGTGATGATGTCGCGCCGACCACTGCACAGGGCCGCGCTGCCATCCCCCTGATGAACATCGAGATCCACAATCAGCACCCGCTCGCAGCGCCCTTCGTCGAGACACGTTTGGGCGGCAATCACCAGATCGTTGAACAGGCAAAATCCGCTGCCATGAGCCCGATGGGCGTGGTGGTAACCCCCGGATATTTGCAGTCCACAACCCTGTTCCAGTGCGTGACGGCTGGCTGCGAGCGTGGCGCCGACCGAGCGCAGGGTGCGCTCGATGAGTCGGGCTGACCAGGGAAAACCGAGCTGGCGAATGGCGCGATCGTCGAGTGTGCCGCCAAGGACTGCATTGACATATTCGGCATCATGGACCCGCACTATCTGCTCGCGACTTGCGGCGGGAGCTTCTGCCAACGGATAGCCAAGGCTGGTGAGGATTTCGAATAGTGCCTGATACTTGGCCAGCGGAAATCGGTGACGTGCGGGAAGTGTCAGGGAGGAGTAATGAGGGTGGTAGAAGATGCGCAGTGATATGGTGGCAAGGCCTGAACGGATGTAAAAAAGGGAGGCCAAGCCCCCCTTTTTCTGCACAAAATGGCATTCAATGCGCCATTACTGTTGCTGGATGACCCAGATCTGGAAGGCTTTGCGGGTTTCCGCATCAGCCTTGTTGTACCAGTTTTGCAGCTGGGTCAGGGCTTCCGGATTGCTCTGTGCTTTGCTCGGTGCAACTTGTACCGGTGCGCTGGCGGCGGCCATGACGGCGGCGGTAGAGACGGCGACCGTCGTGGGCTGGTTGAAGGCCTTGCCCATGTTCAGCAGTTCCTGCTGGTAGTCACGGGTCAGCTGGAAGCCTTCGACTTTCGGCAGCACGAACAGCTCGCTGGCCACGACTTGGCCGCTGCTCTTGTCTTTCAGGACCACTTTTTGATCCTTGACGAACTGTTTGGCTTCGGTTTCGTTGCGCGGTTTTTTGTAGTCCAGCACCAGTTTCTGGTTGTCGGCGGCGGTGAAGTTGATCACCAGCGGTTCGGCGGTCACCAGCTTGATGTCGCTGCGGCTGGAGTAGTTGCCTTCGAAAGCGACGACCAGTTGATGCTTGCCAGCCTTGATGGGGAAGGTGTTGGTCTTGTCGAGTACTTTGGGATTGATGGACTGACCATCGATCAACTGTACGACATAAGGATTGGTGACTTCCAATTGGGCATCGGCCAGGGCACTACCTGCCCACAACAGACCAGCCAGAGCCGGCACCAGAACAGTCAGTTTCATTTCATCTCCTTGAACAGTCAGGCGAGTGCCCACTGAAAAACAGGGGCTCATTTTTACAGGTTTGCTCAAGGGCAGCAATAGGCGTGTATGGGCCCTTTTTTGCCTTGGTCGGCGTCTCTTTTGTTGAATGAAGGTCAACTCTGCGTGCTCTGCCCGCGTGGGTGAGGCGGCCTTATTCAATCCGGCGGCTGAACGGCGGCAAGGCATCGAGCAGCCCCTTGCCGTAGCGCTTGGTCAGCAGACGCCGGTCGAGTATGGTGACCCGGCCCCTGTCTGCTTCCTTGCGAATGAGGCGACCGCAGGCCTGAATGAGCTTGCGGGAAGCTTCCGGCACCGTCAGCTGCAAGAAGGGGTTGCCGCCCCGTTTCTCGACCCACTCGGCGGTGGCCTCTTCTACCGGCGAGTTGGGCACCGCAAAGGGCAGCTTGGTGATCACCAGGTTGGTGAGGTAGTGGCCGGGCAAGTCCAGCCCCTCCGAGAAGCTGCCGGTGCCAAACAATATGCTGGCCTGACCACCATCGCACTTTTGCTTGTGCAACGTGAGCAGGGCATTGCGGGACGCTTCTCCCTGTACCAGCAAGGAGAGCCCCTTGGCGCGTAGCCCCACCGCCACCTCGTTCATCTGCCGGTAGGAGGAGAAGAGCACCAGGCTCGCCTCCTTGCCGGCCAGCAGGCGGGGAAGGGCGCTGATGAGTTCCTGGGTGAAGGCCGGGGAGCTGGGCTCATGCTCCATTTTGGGCAGGTAAAGCTCGGCTTTCTGGTAGTCAAACGGTGAGCGCAGTCGCAGATAACGGGTGCCGTCGTGCTCCTTCAGCCCCACCTGATGGCGAAAATAGCTGAACGACGAGAGGGCGGTCAGAGTGGCCGACACCAGCACGGCGCCCAGACACCTGGACCAGAGCCACTCCTCCAGCAGATACCCTACTTCGATGGGGGAGGCGTGCAGCCAGATGTCACCGTCATCGCTCTTGGCCATCCAGCGGGCGAGCGGGGTCTTGCCCTCGGGCACATGGCGTCCCAGCATCTCCCACAGGGCACAGAAACTCTCCAGCCGCTGCAGGTAGAAGCCGCTCTCTGCCAACAGGGGTTCGGCCTCTTTGCGCCGGATCTCGCCATCCTTCAATGCCTCGCCAATGGCGCCCTGCATGCGGTCGAGTGCTCGCAGTGCCTTCTTGCTCGCCTCTTTCAGGTTTTCCGCCAGTATGGGCAGGGGGTCTGGCAGCACACCTTCGGCGAATCGATAGTGCGCCTCGCCATTGAACAACCGGTCGTTGGCGCTGAGCCACTGCTCAAGCGCCTTCAGGTCCGGTTGCAGGGAGGCCAGCGCATCCTGCAGTTTGAGTTGGGGATCGAGCAGACTGTCTTTGTTCAGCGTCCTGGCCAGCTTGCCGGCACTTTGCGCCAGTTTTTCCAGCCAGCGACGGGAGCCCTTTACGCTGGCCGAGGCGGCGCCGTGGTCCCGGGCTATGGTGGGCAGGTGATGGGCCTCGTCCAGTACATAGAGACACTCATCGGGGGGCGGCAATATGATGCCCCCGCCCATGGTAAGATCGGAGAGCAGCAGGGCATGGTTCACCACCAGCACATCGGCAGCATCCATGTCGTTGCGGGCACGGTGGAAGGGGCAGTGTTGATGATGGCTCAGCGCCTTGTTGCAGGTGTGGCGGTCGGCGGCGATGCGATCCCAGCACAGATCCGGAATGGGCTTGGGCCAGTTGTCCCGGTCGCCATCCCATTTTCCGTCCGTATAGGCCTGCCACAGCGCCTGATAACGGTCCTTGTCTGAATCTGACGGTTTGTGCTTGCTTAAGCTACCGAAATCGAGCTCGAAGTTGGCCATCTCGGTGCCGCTTGCCGCTTGTTCAAGCAGATGTTCGCAGCAGTAGCGCTGGCGCCCCTTGACCAGCATGAAACGAAACGGCAGTTCACTGTGGCGGTGATAAAAGGGCAGGTCCTTGTGGATCAGCTGCTCCTGCAACGCGACGGTAGCGGTGGAGATCACCAGCTTCTTCTGGGTCAGGCGTGCCACCGGGATGGCACCCTGGGCATAGGAGAGGGATTTGCCGATGCCGGTCCCCGCCTCCGCCACCAGGATGCGACGCTGCTTGTCATATTCCCCTGTCAGGGTCTTGGCTATCTCTGCCACCAGAAAATTCTGCTCCTTGCGCGGCACAAAACCGGGTAAACCATCGGCGATCTGACGATAGGTATTGCGAATGGCGGCTTTGAGGCGGGTAGACAGCATGAAAGAAAAGACCGTTGCGGGGGAGAAGAGGGACAGGATACCCGTAACTGCCAACCCGGGTCGAGGCATGGTGCAACGCACAGATCGGACCTCTTCTTCTATTTATAAGGCGGGCCCTCGTTACTGTGCGATAAATCACCAGCATGGGCCGCTAAAGCCAGCCATTATCGCTGTAAACGTTTTCCCAAGGCGTGCAAACAATGTGGGATTCAGGTCACAATTTTTCCGCTGTGACTATGCTTTTCGTAAAAAGTTCCAAGTTTTTTCATTGCGGATTGGAAAACCCGGTGCTAGTCTCGGGCTCCATAGTGATGCAAAGAACATCGCTAACACAGGGAATAACAACAACTTAGTGTTTAATTACAGTAGGCATTGGAAACTATGAAAAAGACAATTCTGGCTATTGCTATCCCGGCTCTGTTTGCATCTGCAGCTAACGCCGCAGTGGTTTATGACAAAGACGGTACCACTTTTGACGTATACGGCCGTGTACAAGCTAACTACTACGGTGACCACAACAAATCTGTAGCTGCTACCGACCCTTCCTTGGGGATTGTTAACGGTCAGCCAGGAATTAAACCGGGCACTCCTGCTCATTATGAGGACGTTGATGGTGAACTGATCGGCTCTTCCCGTCTGGGTTGGTCCGGCAAGATTGCCTTGAACAACACTTGGTCCGGTATCGCCAAGACCGAGTGGCAAGTTTCTGCTGAAAACTCTGCTAACAAGTTCGACTCCCGTCACATCTATGTTGGTTTCGACGGCACCCAGTACGGTAAGATCATCTTCGGTCAGACCGACACCGCCTTCTACGACGTGCTGGAACCGACCGATATCTTCAACGAGTGGGGCGATGTAGGTAACTTCTATGACGGTCGTCAAGAAGGTCAGGTCATCTACTCCAACACCTACGGTGGCTTCAAAGGTAAACTGTCCTATCAAACCAATGATGACAAGGCCGTCAAAGTTACCGATGTTGGTCAAGGCATCAAAGAAAACGCGGTGTATGGCAAGGATGTTAAGCGTAACTACGGTTATGCCGCCGCAGCCGGTTATGACTTCGACTTCGGTCTGGGCCTGAACGCTGGTTACGCCTACTCCGATCTGGAAAACGCCGGAACCAACAACACCGGTGACAAGAAAGAGTGGGCACTGGGTGCACACTACGCCATCAACGGCTTCTACTTCGCCGGTGTCTACACCCAAGCAGATCTGAGCTACGACACCACCACCGGTGGTGACAAGGACAAGGGCCGTGGCTACGAGTTGGCTGCTTCCTACAACGTTGATGCTTGGACCTTCTTGGCTGGTTACAACTTCACTGAAGGTAAAGCTGCTTCCAACAAAGCTGGTGCCGAGTACCAAGACATCGTTGACGAAACCCTGCTGGGCGTACAGTACGCTTTCACTTCCAAGCTGAAAGCCTACACCGAGTACAAAATCCAGGGTATCGACAAGCTGGATGACGAGTTCACTGTTGCCCTGCAATACAACTTCTAATCCAGTCTTAGCACTGATTTAGTTGATAAACGGCCAAGCTTGCTTGGCCGTTTTGTTTTATCTGCTGCCTGTCATTTCATTGCCCGCTTCCGCCCGCGTTAATCACTCCCCTTGACCTCTTTGGCCTGCGCCAGTTCACGTTGTCTCTTTTTTATCCTTGGCTCTTCGTCAGCGAATCGCTAGATTATTCAACTCGTTGAAGGACGCTCGACCAACAGGGAAGGACGACGCTTGATTGACTTCAGTCACCCGCAATGGCGGGAACTGGCCCGCCAGCTATTGGATCACTCCCCCCTGGTGATCCGGGCTCGCCAGTATCTGCCGCTGGTAGGCCTGCTCAAGGACAACCAGTTACTGCTCGCCCTTGGCAACCACCACTATGAGCTGACCCCGGCCGGGCGGCGCTATCTGACCCGTGAGCTGATGTTGGCCGAGATAGCCACAGCCCCGCCGGCGCCCGAAGAGTGGTTGCAGGCCCATGGCTGGCAGCTTGGTGAGCGAGTCAATGAGCGAGTACTGGCTGCGCTCTATCGCAAACCGGAGGCAACCTTCAGCCCCAACGAGCAGATCGATTTCGAGGACAAGGGCATTCGGCTCTGCGCCGATCAGCTGCTGCGCTTGCGTGCGCCGCAGCCCTTCAGCCTGTTTTTCAGCGGCGGTACCCTGCTCGATGCGGCCCCCTGGTTGCAGGCATTGGGGGAACTGGCCTTGCCTGAGCGTACCCTGGCCGGGCTTGGCAAGATCCTGTGGGGAGAGGGGAATATCGAGCGGGTGATCACCACCGACAGCGTCGGTGCCTTTGCCGAGCTGGCGCTCTGTGCCGGCTCCCTGCTGGTATGGGCGCCCACGACGGCGCAAGTCGCCTTGCAACAGGTCGTGGCCGCCCTGCCGCCCAATGTACAGTGGAGCCACCTCACCTCACTCGATCCCGCCGGTGTGGATCGGACATTGACGCTGGCCCAGCGCTTGGGTCGCCCGGCCAGCTGGTGGCAGCCTACCGCGCTTGCACCCATCATGGCGGCTTATGCCCTGCCGCTGGCCGATTCCCGCCCCTGGGAACCAAGCCGGATCCCCCGCTCATTGTTAGCAGTTTGTAGCGGTTTGGTTGAGTCCAATAGTGGCTTGTCTGCCGAGGTGTGCGCGCTGGCGCCAGAGTGGCATGCGGTCGGTTGATATTGCCGCAGATGTCGTTGAGAAAGCGGTTTTCCCCCATTGAGCGCGATGATATAAAGAGTTGACGAAGCGCTCGCCAAACGGGCGCTTTCGTGTGTCACAGACGGTTTGCCGACACGCTTTGCCACCCAACGAACTCAACGGAATACAGGGAATACCATGTTTGAAAAGGTTGTTGCCGCCCCAGCGGATCCGATCCTGGGCCTGACCGAAGCCTTCCGCGCTGACTCTCGCAGCCACAAGATCAATCTGGGGGTCGGGATCTACAAGGATGAGACCGGTGCCACCCCTATCCTTCACTGCGTCAAGAAAGCCGAGCAGAAGCTGCTCACTGGCGAGAAGACCAAGAACTACCTCGGTATCGAAGGCAATATCGAATACGGCCGCATAGTGCAGCAACTGCTGTTCGGACAGGACTCCGCCTTGATCACCAGCGGCCGCGCCAAGACGGCCCAGGCGCCGGGCGGCACCGGTGCTCTGCGCATCGCCGCCGAGTTCGTGGTGCGCAATGGTCTGGCCAAGACCATCTGGATCTCCGATCCCACCTGGGCCAACCACGTCAGCGTGTTCCAGGCTGCCGGTTTGACCGTCAAGTGGTACAAGTACTACGACGCCGCCACCAAGGGGCTCGACTTTGCCGCCATGCAGGCGTCGCTCAGTGACGTGCAGGCTGGTGAGCTGGTGCTGCTGCACGGATGCTGCCACAACCCGACCGGTATCGATCCGACTACCGAACAGTGGCGCGCCCTGGCCAAACAGAGTGCCGCTGCCGGCTGGCTGCCGCTGTTTGACTTCGCCTATCAGGGCTTTGCCCGTGGTATCGAAGAGGATGCCGAGGGCCTTCGCATCTTCGCCGAGTGTCACGACGAGCTGCTGGTGGCGAGCTCTTTTTCCAAGAACTTCGGCCTCTACAATGAACGGGTCGGCGCCTTCACCCTGGTCAGCGCGACCAAGGCGATCGCTGACGTGGCCTTCACCCAGGTCAAGACCGTCATCCGAGCCAACTACTCCAACCCGCCGTCACACGGCGCCGCCGTCGTCACCGCCGTGGTGAGCGATCCGGCCCTCTATGCCGAGTGGGTGGAAGAGGTGGCTGCCATGCGGGTGCGCATTCGCGAGATGCGCGAGCTGCTGGTGGAGAAGCTGGCGGCCCTCGGTGTGAGCCAGGACTTCAGCTTCATTCGCGAGCAGAACGGCATGTTCTCCTTCTCCAGTCTCTCCAAGGATCAGGTTGAGCGCCTCAAGAGCGAGTTTGCCATCTACATCGTTGGTTCAGGCCGGATCAGCGTGGCCGGGATCACCCGCGCCAACATAGATCCGCTGTGTGACGCCATCGCCAAGGTGCTGTGATGCTCCAGCCGTGATGGCTGAGTGTTTGCGTAGGTGATGTTGCCTGAGCCGTAAAAAGCCCGCCGGGGAGACCCGGCGGGCTTTTTCATTCCTGCGGTTTGTCCCTCAGCGGCGTCGCTTGTTGCCCCCCAGCAGGGAGCCGAGTACCCCGCGTACCAGCTGGCGTCCCACCTCGCTGCCTATGGTGCGAGCCACGCTCTTGGCTGCGGTCTGCACCACGCCGTCGTGCTGGCCTCCACGGGGGCCGGTGTGGCCAAACAGGATGCCATTGAGGGCATCGAGCAGGCCGCCTTCCCCGCTGGATGACTGTTCGCGGCCTTGCTCGCCAGTGGTTGTCACCTTGCCGCTGTTGAGCCGCTCGAAAGCAGACTCGCGATCCTCCGGCGTCTCGTAGCGGCCGTGCAGCAGGGAGCCCTGAATGAGTGCCTGCCGCTCGGCCTCGCTCAAGGGCCCGATGCGGCTGGCGGGCGGTGCTATGAAGGCGCGCTCCACCACGTTCGGGCGCCCCTTTTCATCGAGCAATGAGACCAGGGCCTCGCCCACCCCCAGTTCGGTGATGACGCCGGCCGCATCGAAGGCCGGGTTGGCGCGCAGGGTGTTGGCGGCGATCCGTACCGCTTTTTGATCGCTCGGGGTGAAGGCGCGCAGCGCGTGCTGTACCCGGTTGCCGAGCTGTCCCTGCACGCTGTCGGGAATATCGGCCGGGCTCTGGGTCACGAAGTAGACGCCGACTCCTTTCGAGCGGATGAGCCGCACCACCAGCTCTATCTTCTCCAGCAGCGCCCTGGGGGCATCGTTGAACAACAGATGGGCCTCGTCGAAGAAGAATACCAGCACCGGCTTGTCCGGGTCGCCCACCTCGGGCAATTGCTCGAACAGTTCCGACAACAGCCAGAGCAGGAAGCAGGCATAGAGCCGGCTGGACTGGGTCAGCTTGCTCGCCGCCAGCACATTGATGTGGCCGTGACCGGCTTCGTCGGTCTGCAACAGATCCTGAATGTCCAGCATGGGCTCGCCGAAGAAGTGATCGCCCCCCGCGCTCTCCAGGGTGAGCAGATTGCGCAGGATGGCGCCGATGGAGGCGGTCGACACATTGCCATAGCGGGTGGTCAGGGATTTGGCGTTTTCCCCGGCAAACTGCACTATGGCACGCAAGTCTTTGAGGTCGAGCAGCAGCAGGCCCTCGTCGTCCGCCACCTTGAACACCAGCTCCAGCACCCCGCTCTGGATATCGTTGAGGCCGAGCAAACGGGCCAGTAGCAGGGGGCCCATGTCGGAGACGGTGGCCCGCACCGGGTGCCCCTGCTCGGCAAACAGATCCCAGCACAGGGTGGGGCTGGCGGCAAAGGCGGGAGCTGGAATGGCGAGCTGGGCCAGACGCGCATCCAGCTTGCTGGATGGGGTGCCGGCGGCACCCAGTCCACTGAGATCACCCTTTACGTCCGCCAGAAAGACCGGCACCCCGAGGCGGGAGAACCCCTCTGCCAGCACCTGCAGGGTGACGGTTTTGCCCGTGCCCGTGGCGCCCGTGATGAGACCGTGACGGTTGGCCATGGCGGGCAGCAGGGAGAGGGAACGGCCTTTGGCATAGGCCAGCGTCAGCGGTTCTGTCATGGTGGGCTCCTTGTCCTGGCTGGTGGCGGAAAGCAGCTAGCTACAAGGAGTGTGGCGGCAGAGCCAAATGATGGCAAGAGAGGGGGGGGGAATCACCTTGTCAGGACAAAGGCTGTCCTGACAAGGTGTTGGTCAGCGTGCGCGCGCCAGCTTGGCCAGCTGCAACAGCAGCAGAGTGAGGGCCGCGCCGCTGGCGGCGGTCAGCACCGCCAGCAAGAGGCTGCCGAGCAGGAAGGGCGGCACCAGGGTAGCCGCCTCGTGTTCCAGCCAGTGCAGGGACCAGGTGAGATGAAACGGCTCGGGTGTCTTGTGCAGCATCATACAGCCGGTGCGGTAGGCATAGAGATACATGAAGGGAAGCGTCACCGGATTGTTGAACCAGACCGCCAGCAGGGCCAGCGGCAGGTTGAGGCTGAAGGCCAGCGCAAGGGCGACGGCGATCAGCGAATGCATGGGGACCGGGATCCAGCAGGCGAAGAGACCGGCTGCCACGGCACCACTCAGAGCCCGCGATCCTCCCTGCCAGAGTGCGGGTACCAGCAGGCGTTCACCAAACAGGGCGAACCACTTCTGTTGGCGCAGGGTGTCCGGATCTATCTTGAAACGGGCAAACCAGCGACTCAGCATACCCGCGCCTCCTTGCGCTTTTGCCACTGGCGTACCGTGCTGATGCGCCAGAAGGTGCGGATCAGGGCGTAGCCGATCAGCGAACTCAACAGGGCGAGCACCAGAGAACCCAGCAGCAGGGGCGGGGCCACCGTCTCGAATACCGACACCAGCCAGGCCCAGGTGAACTCGATGTCGATGTGTTGGGAGGGTTGCCCCAGCAACTGACAGCCGGTCAGATAGGCGCCGTAAAACAGGGGCGGCATGGTAAAGGGGTTGGAGAGCCAGACCAGGGCGACCGAGAGGGGCAGATTGACCCGACAGGCAATGGCACCGCCGGCCGCCAGCAACATCTGGCAGGGGAGGGGGATCCAGGCCATGAAGAGGCCGACCGCGAACGCGCCGGCGGCGGATCGCCGGTTGAGATGCCACAGATTGGCATCGAGCAGCAGCTTGCCGAACAGCCGCAAGTGCTTGTGTTCCTTGAGTCTCTCTTGATCAGGCATCCAGCGTTTTATGAGTCGTTTGGGCATATTGAAACCTTGCTAAATACTTGCACCATGGATCTGCGCTTGTTGTCGTTTGCCCTGGGGGCAAGCTCCTCGCTACTTTGGCCATGGTTACCTTCATGGGAATGGGGGGGCCTGATGCTGCTGATCGCGCTCCCCCTCGCCTGTTATCGCTGCTGGCGTCTGCTGTTTCTGCTGCTCGGCATCCTCTGGATGCAGACCAATCTGCAGTACCGGCTCGCCTGGCTGGATCAGCTGGAGGCGCAGGCGAGCCACATCATAACCGCACGCTTGCAAAGTGCAGAGCCCGAGGGCGATAAATTTGTCCGGCTGCTGCTGCGGGTAGCGTCTCTCGATGGTCAGGCGCTGACCCCGGCGCCGCTGGTGCGGATCAATGCCTACCAGACCCTGCCCGCTCTGCCGGCGGGCAGCCAGGTGACGCTGGTGGTCTCTCTCAAACCGGCCCATGGGCTGGCCAACGAGGCGGGCATGGATGGACGGCGTCTGTTGCTGGGCAAGGGCATCACAGCCACCGGCAACCTGCGCCGCATCATAAAGACGCAGGCCGCCGCGCCGGGCTGGCGGGATCGCTGGCTGGCTGAGGCCGCCGCCAGCTGGCAGGGGCTGACCCATGCTCCCCTGTTGTCGGCACTCACCTTTGGCGAGCAGAGCGGCATCACGGATGAGCAGTGGACGCTGTTTCGCGGCAGCGGGCTGACCCATATCATCGCCATCTCCGGCCAGCATATCGCATTGGTTGCCGTGATCGGCTGGTGGCTGGGGCGGTTGTTCGGGCTGCGCGGGGCCATACTGGGCGCCCTGCTGTTTGCCGCCGTCTACAGCTGGCTGGCGGGATTTGCGGTGGCCACCGAGCGGGCCCTCATCATGGTGCTGGTGTGGAGCCTGCTGCGCTGGCGCCGGCGCGAGTGGCCCGCTTATCGCATCTGGCTGTGGGCCTTCGTAGCGCTGGTGTTGTGGGATCCCTTCGCCCTCTACTCGGCCGGCTTCTGGCTCTCGTTTCTGGCGGTGGCCCTGCTGCTGGCGGCGGGTTATCTGGAGGCCAAACCCGGTCTGGTGCGGCTGCAGGGCTTGCTGCTGCTCGGCTTGCTGCCGCTGCAACTGGCCTTGTTCGAGGGCATAGCGCCGCTGGCGCTGCTGCTCAATCTGCTGGCGTTGCCGCTGTTTTGCATCGGGATCATTCCGCTGGCGCTGATCGGCGTCCTGCTGGCGCCGCTCTGGGGCTGGCTGGCCCACGGTTTGTTCTGGCTGGCGGATCTGGGGTTGCAGTGGGTGTTGTGGGGGCTGACGCAACTGGCCAGCCAGTGGCAGCTATGGTGGCCTGTGCCGGGCTGGGTGATACCGGCCAGCGCCCTGCTGACCCTGCTCTGGGGCGCCTGGCACGTGCCGGGGGCGCGCCCGCTCTGTATTCCTGTGGTCGCGGCCCTCTTGCTTGCCGCCTGGCCTACGCCAATGCGCTGGCAAGTGCGGGTGCTGGATGTGGGGCAGGGCTTGTCTGTGCTGATCACCCAAGGGGAGCGCAGCATCCTCTACGACACAGGGGATCGTTATCCCGGCGGTTACAACATGGCGGATGCCGCCATTCTGCCGCTGCTCAACCGGCTCGATGTGCAGGTACTGGATTATCTCATCATCAGCCACAAGGACAGGGATCACGCCGGCAACCGCCGGGCCATACTGCGGGCGCTGCCGGTGCGTCATGAGCTCTCCTCATACGATTTCGGCTCGCTGACCGGCTTGTGTCGGCGTGGCCAGCGCTGGCACTGGCAGGGGCTCGACTTTGCCGTGCTCTGGCCCGAGCAGCCCGGACGCGGCCACAACAACGATGGCTGTGTGTTGCAGATAAGCGATGGCAACCGGCGCATCCTGCTCAGCGCGGATATCGAACAGGAGACAGAACGCCGCCTGCTGGCACTGGATCGGGGCGAGCTGGCCAGCACCTTGCTGGTAAGCCCGCATCATGGCAGCCGTACCTCGTCCACCCCGGCTTTCGTCGCGGCGGTGAATGCCCGTTATGTGGTGCACAGCGCAGGATTTATTAATCAGTGGGGCTTTCCCCGTCCCGAGGTGGTAGCCAGGTATCGGCAGGCCAGTCAGTGGATCACCGGGCTGGATGGCGCCATCCTGATTGAACCCCAGGCTGACGGGCTCGGCATCCGCGCCGAGCGTGACCATGGTCCCTGGTATCGCCGGGGCGGCACCTGGTGGCGTCCCGCTGGCTGGCCCACGTCACCCTCTGCCATTTCCCGCCCGGAGCCGGTCAGGAAATAATTCATCATCTCCCCCTATCGAGTCCCGTTCTCTGGTATCGAGATGGCGGTGCTTGGCGGATGCCCAGGCGTTGGCCAGGGTAATAATCCGTCATTTCCCGCTTGGGTTGTTGGTATCGAGATGGCGGTGCTTGGTGGATGCCCAAGCTTTGGCTAGAATACCCCGTCATTTCCCTTATTAACGGCTATTCATGCAACAAGAAACCTCACAAGACAGCTGGCCCGTCTTCAAGCGTCTGCTCGGTTATGTCCGGGATCGCAAGCTGGGTCTGGTCGGCGGCATCATTGGGATGCTGGGCTATGCCGCCGTGGATACCACCTTCGTCTACTCCATCAAGCCACTGATCGATCAGGGCCTCAATGGCAATGACAGCGACGTGCTGAAATGGATGCCTTTCTTCGTGCTCGGCATCGTTGCCCTGCGTGGCTGCGCCACCTTCCTCTCCAACTATTGCATGGCCTGGGTCGGCAACCATGTGGTGATGCGGCTGCAACAGCAGGTATTCAGTCACCTGATGGCCATGCCCATGAGCTTTTTCGACCGCCAGAACACCGGCAACCTGCTGGCCAAGGTGACCTATGACGCGGGTCAAGTCTCCTCTGCCGCCAGCTCCACGCTGGTCTCGCTGGTGCGGGAAGGGGCGACTGTGGTCGGCCTGCTCGGCCTGATGTTCTGGCACTCCTGGCAGCTGTCGGTGATCTTCCTGGTGGTGGGGCCGGTGGTGGGCATACTGATTGGTCTCATCAGTCGCCGTTTTCGCAAAATAAGTCGTCACATCCAGCAGGCGGTGGGTGACATCACCACCTCGACCGAGCAGATGCTCAAGGGTCATAAAGAAGTGCTGATGTTCGGTGGCCAGCAGGTCGAAGAGAAACGCTTCTTCCGCGTCAGCAACCACATGCGCCAGCAGACTATGAAGATGGTCGCCGCCGATGCCATCGGCAGCCCCATAGTGCAGATGGTGGCCTCGGTCGCCCTGGCTGTGTTCCTCTACGTGGCCACCATAGACTCGGTCAAGGCGACCCTGACCGCCGGTACCTTCACCGTCATGGTCACCTCCATGATGATGCTGCTCAAGCCGCTCAAAAGTCTGACCGACGTCAACAACCAGTTCCAGCGCGGCATCACCGCCTGTCAGAGCCTGTTCGGTCTGCTCGATTCCACCCCGGAAGAGGACAGCGGTACCCGTACCCTGGATCGTGCCCGTGGCGAGATCGAGTTTCGCAACGTCACCTTCACCTACCCGACCAAGGACACCCCTGCGCTGCACAACGTCAGCTTCAAGGTGGAAGCGGGTAAATCCGTGGCCCTGGTGGGGCGCTCCGGCTCCGGCAAGAGCACCATCGCCAGCCTGCTGACCCGTTTTTACGACGTGGAGCAGGGCGAGATCCTGCTGGATGGCGTCAATATTCGCGAGTACCGCCTGAGCGAGCTGCGCAAGCAGTACGCCCTGGTCTCCCAGCACGTGCACCTGTTCAACGACACTGTCGCCAGCAACATCGCCTATGCGGCGGAAGAGAAATACAGCCGGGAAGAGATCCAGCAGGCGGCCCGCATCGCCCATGCCGACGAGTTCGTCAGCAAGATGACCCAGGGGTACGATACCGTGGTCGGCGAGAACGGGGCTTCACTGTCCGGTGGTCAGCGTCAGCGTATCGCCATCGCCCGCGCCCTGCTGCGCGATGCGCCCGTGCTGCTGCTGGATGAGGCGACCTCTGCACTCGATACCGAGTCCGAGCGTCACATCCAGGCTGCCATCGACGAGCTGTGCAAGGCGCGCACTTCGCTGGTGATCGCCCACCGCCTCTCCACCATAGAGAAGGCGGACGAGATCCTGGTGATCGACGAGGGTCATATCGTCGAACGCGGCAACCATGAAGTCTTGATGGCCAGGCAGGGCACCTATGCCCAGCTGCGTGCCATTCAGTTTGGCAATGTTGCCGTGGGTAACAAGGGCTAATGCTGCAGCAACTCTGGTATGGGCAGACCCGCTGGCGCTGGTTGCTGGCCCCCGCCGCCTTGCTGTTTGCCATCATCAGCGGCGCTCGTCGTGTCGCCTATCGGCGCGGTTGGCTCACAAGTTATCGTGCCAACCTGCCGGTGATCGTCGTGGGCAATATCTCGGTTGGCGGCAACGGCAAGACCCCTGTGGTGGTCTGGCTGGTGGAACAGTTGCAAGCTCGCGGGTTCAGGCCCGGGGTGGTGAGTCGCGGCTATGGCGGCAAGGCGCCCCATTATCCCTATCGGCTCGATGCCAATAGCAGCACGGCGCAGGCGGGTGACGAGCCGGTGCTCATCGCCCGTCGTTGCGGCTGCCCCGTGGTGGTCGCACCCAAACGGGCCGATGCGGTGCGTCTGCTGGAGCAAGGTGGCGAGGTAGATATCATCATCACAGACGACGGTCTGCAGCACTATGGGCTGGCCCGTGACATCGAGCTGGTGGTGGTGGACGGGGTACGCCGTTTTGGCAACGCCTGCCTGCTGCCCATGGGGCCGCTGCGCGAGCCCGTGACCCGGTTGAAACGGGTGGATGCCATCATCTGCAACGGCGGCACGCCAGGCAAGGGGGAGTACCCCATGCGGCTGCTGGCCGCTGCGCCGCGCCGGGTGCGCGATGACATGCCCGCCAGCGAACCCTTGCCCCGCGCTGTGGATGCCCTGGCAGGCATAGGTCATCCCCCCCGTTTCTTTGCCACCCTGACCAATCTCGGTTATGAGCTTCAGCAGAGCGTTGGTTATGCGGATCATCAGGCGTTTGAGCGGGATGAATTGCTCGCTCGCTTCGGCGAACGGCCGCTGCTGATGACCGAAAAAGATGCGGTCAAGTGTCGGGGTTTTGCGCCGGATAACTGGTGGTATCTGCCGGTCAGTGCCGAGTTGCCGGCCTCCTTGCTCGACAACCTGTTGCAGAAATTGGCCCTAGTAAAGATGCCAGGTTCCGGCTCTGAACACTGAAGGGTGGCATGGCCCGACGCCATGGCCCGACGCCATGGCCTGTGCTGGCTTGCCCGGCATCATAGCCTGCTCGACGTCGTTGAAGGAGCCGTGATTTGGCTCCAGATTGTAGAATATTAATTGCTCGACATCATGGCGTGCCCGGCATCATGGCCCGCTTGAGATCGTCGCTTGCTCGACATCGTTGAAGGAGTTTCGTTTTGGCACTGGATATCAAATTGCTCGACATCATCGCCTGCCCGGTTTGCAAGGGGAAGCTGCACTACAACAAGGCTGTACACGAGCTGGTCTGCCGTTTCGACAAGCTGGCCTATCCGTTGGAGGAGGGGATCCCGGTGCTGCTGGAGAACCGTGCCCGTCATCTCAATAGCGATGAGATGCCCTCATGAGTTTCGTGGTGATCATTCCTGCCCGCTATGCCTCCACCCGCTTGCCGGGCAAGCCGCTGGCGGACATCCACGGCAAGCCCATGGTGCAGCACGTGGTCGAGAAGGCGCTGCAATCCGGTGCGGATCGGGTGATCGTCGCCACCGATGACGAGCGGGTACGCAGTGCGCTGGCCTCCTGTGCCGCGCTCGCGGGCTTTGAGGTGTGCATGACCTCGCAGGATCACCAGTCCGGCACCGAGCGTCTGGCGGAGGTGTGCCGTCACTACGGCTTTGCCAGCGATACCATCGTTGTCAATGTGCAGGGGGATGAGCCGCTCATCCCGCCCGCCATCATACGTCAGGTGGCCGACAATCTGGCCGCGGCGACGGCCCCCATGGCCACCCTCTCAGTGCCCATTGTGGATGCGGAGGAGGCGTTCAACCCCAACGCGGTCAAGGTCGTGACCGACAAGGATGGCTACGCCCTCTACTTCAGTCGGGCCAGCATCCCCTGGGACAGGGATCGCTTTGCCAGGGGCCACGAACAGATTGGTGATCACTACCAGCGCCACATCGGCATCTACGCCTATCGCGCCGGTTTCATCCAGCGTTACGTGGATTGGGCGCCGAGTGTACTGGAGCAGGTCGAGGCGTTGGAGCAACTGCGGGTGCTCTGGTACGGAGAGAAGATCCACGTGGCCCAGGCACTGCAAGCGCCACCTGTCGGGGTGGATACCCAGGCTGATCTGGACAAGGTACGCGCGCTGCTGGCGAACTGATGCCAGCACCACCGATATGACTCTGAACGGTGCCCACGGGCACCGTTTTTTTGTTGATATATACATAATTATTTGATTAAAAACGCCATTTATGAACAGTTTCAAACTTTTCCCGCCCATGGTTTGCCAAACCAGCGAGTTTGGTTATGATGCAAGACGCCGTGTTAACCCTAACTGGCATATAACGAGATAAAAAACGGGGTGTTTGGGTGATTAATGTATTCCTGGTCGATGATCATGAGTTGGTGCGTACAGGGATAAGACGCATTCTGGAAGATGTCCGCGGGATCAAGGTGGTGGGCGAGGCGCAGAGCGGAGAAACCGCAGTCACTTTCTGCCGTCAGCACCATCCAGACGTGATCCTGATGGACATGAACATGCCGGGCATCGGCGGCCTGGAGGCGACCCGCAAGATACTGCGGATCCGGCCCGATGTGCGCATCATAGTGCTGACCATTCATTCAGAAAATCCGTTTCCCACCAAGGTGATGCAGGCGGGCGCCGCCGGTTATCTCACCAAGGGGGCCGCCCCGGACGAGATGATCCACGCCATTCGCCTGGTGCACTCCGGCCAGCGTTACATCTCTCCCGAGATCGCCCAGCAGATGGCGCTTAGCCAGTTTGCGTCGGCGGATGAAAATCCCTTCAAGTCCCTCTCCGAGCGCGAGCTGCAGATCATGATGATGATCACCAAGGGGCAGAAGGTGACCGACATCTCCGAGCAGCTGAACCTGAGCCCGAAGACGGTCAACAGCTACCGTTACCGCTTGTTCAGCAAGCTCAACATCAACGGCGATGTGGAGCTGACCCATCTGGCCATTCGCTATGGCATGCTGGACGCCGACACCCTGTAAACGGGTGGCGGGGAGTCAAAAAGGCGGCGGGTGCCGCCTTTTTGCATTTCGCTGACCTGGCGCAGTATGCTCTCCCCCGTCGATGTTGATTTCTATCGTTTTCGTCCCTTTGTGTTGAGCCGAGTAGCTGATGACCCTTTCTCCCGAGCCCCTTTTTGACAGCAAAGCCTTTCTGAGTGCCATGACTCACCAGAGCGGCGTCTACCGCATGTATGACAGCGGTGGCACCGTCATCTATGTGGGCAAGGCCAAGGATCTTAAAAAACGGCTCGCCTCCTATTTTCGCGCCAAGGTCGACAGCATCAAGACCCACACCCTGGTGCGCCAGATCGCCGATATCCAGGTGATGGTGACCCACACGGAGACCGAGGCGCTGATCCTCGAGCACAACCTCATCAAGCAGTACCAGCCGCGCTACAACGTGCTGCTGCGGGACGACAAATCCTACCCCTGGATCATCATCACAGGGCACCAACATCCCCGCATCGGCGTCCATCGCGGCGCGCGCAAGGTGAAGGGGGAGTACTTCGGCCCTTACCCCTCCGGCGGCGCCGTGCGCGAGAGTCTGCATTTGATGCAGAAGATCTTCCCGGTGCGCCAGTGCGAGGATGCCGTCTATGCCAACCGTACCCGTCCCTGCCTGCTCTATCAGCTCAAGCGCTGCGCCGGCCCTTGCGTGGCGGGGCTGGTGAGCGAGGCGGAATATGCCCAGCAGGTGGAGTTGGCCAAGCTGTTTCTGGCAGGCAAGAACCAGCAGGTGATTGGGGAGCTGGTGGGCAAGATGGAGTGCGCCAGCGGCGATCTGCGTTTCGAGGATGCGGCCCGCTATCGCGATCAGATCCAGGCCCTGCGCCGGGTGACCGAACAGCAGTCGGTGAGTGGCAACGTACTTGATGAACTGGATGTGGTAGGGGTGGCGTTCGAGCAAGGCGCGGCCTGCATCCATGTGCTCTTCATTCGTCAGGGCAAGGTGCTTGGCTCACGCAGCTACTTCCCCAAGGTGCCGAGCGATACGCCCCTCGACGAGGTGGTGCAATCCTTCCTGCTGCAGTTTTATCTGTCGGGGCAGGGGGGCAGGCAGATCCCGAGCGAGGTACTGCTGGATGTGGCCCTCGAGGATGAGGGCGTGATTGCCGAGACCCTGAGCCAGACCGCCGGTTACAAGGTGCGGGTGGTGAGCCGTACCCGCGCCGAGCGGGCCCGTTTCATCAAGCTCGCCTCCATCAATGCGCAGACGGCGCTGCGCTCGCGTCTTGCCCACAAGAGCACCACTCAGGCCCGCTTCAGCCAGCTGGAGGAGCTGCTGGAGCTGGAGCAGCCCATCGCCCGGATGGAGTGCTACGACATCTCTCACACCATGGGGGAGCGCACCGTGGCGTCTTGCGTGGTGTTCAACCGGGAGGGGCCGCTCTCCTCGGAATACCGCCGTTTCAATATCGACGGCATCACGGGGGGGGATGACTACGCCGCCATGGAGCAGGTGCTGGAGCGCCGCTTTGGCAAGCAGCAGGAGCCTGACAAGGTGCCGGACGTGCTATTTATCGATGGCGGCCTGGGTCAGCTGCGCCGCGCCGAGGAGATCCTGGCCCGTCAGCTGGAGTTCCTCGGCGGCAAATACCCGCTGCTGGTGGGCATCGCCAAGGGGGTAACCCGCAAGGCGGGGCTGGAGACTCTGATCATGGGGGAGAGCCACGAAGAGCTACACTTGCCGGCGGATATGCCCGCTTTGCACCTTATTCAGCATATTCGCGACGAATCCCACCGTTTTGCCATCACGGGCCACCGGGCCCGCCGAGCCAAAGCCCGTACCACCAGTACCCTGGAGGATATTCCGGGGGTGGGGCCCAAGCGGCGTCAGGCGCTGCTCAAGTATCTGGGCGGTCTGCAGGAGGTGAAAAAGGCAGGGGTGGACGAGCTCGCCAAGGTGCCCGGCATCAGCCAGGAGCTGGCCCAGTCCATTCATGATGCCTTGCACTCGCTCTGAGCCGGCAGAGTGCTCGGCATCAGCCAAGCGCTGGTCTGACCCACGCCATTCACGATGTCCTGCACTCACTCTGAGCCGGCGGTCAGGGCTCGTCGCGCTCGGCATTCAATCTATGGCATCTCCCATGCGCAGCACACGTTCTGAATCGTGGCCGCAATCCTGCCTCTGAGTGCACAAGAGCCGTGACGCAGGGGGGCTGCAAATGCCATAATGGCCCGCATCCTGAGGTTGTTGATGGATTAATAGACCAAGGCGGGCGCCTGTCCGGTTGCATCCGTGATCGGCTTGGGGCTACCATGTAGCGGCATACAAGAAGTGGCTGAAAATAATGACAAATATTCCTAACCTGCTGACGTTTTTTCGGATCTTGCTCATCCCCGTCTTCGTCATTCTGTTCTATGTACCCTATCAGTGGTCCTATCTGGCGGCGGCCCTCGTCTTCATTCTGGCGGCCGCGACCGACTGGTTTGATGGCTACCTCGCCCGCAAGCTGAACCAGTCCACCGCCTTCGGCGCCTTCCTCGATCCGGTCGCCGACAAGATCATGGTGGCGGCGGCGCTGGTGGTCATCGTCGAGCACTACAACACCATCTGGGTCACCATCCCCGCCATGACCATGATTGGCCGCGAGATCATCATTTCAGCACTGCGCGAGTGGATGGCCGAGCTCGGCAAACGCTCCTCGGTGGCGGTCAGCTGGATTGGCAAGTGGAAGACCATGATCCAGATGGTGTCGCTCACCGGCCTCATCTGGCAGTACGACATCTGGATGGTGTGGCTTGCCTACGTGCTGCTCTATGTGGCGACCGTGCTCACCTTCTGGTCCATGTTCCAGTACATGAAAGCGGCCTGGGGAGATCTGACCTACCACTCCCGCTTCTAGTTCTGCTCTGGCATAAAGCATCGTTTCCCCACCGTTGGGGCAGGGAAACGATCATTAGTGGTAAAAGTGCAGGGAAAGGGTAAAAAACACCCGAACGATCAGGGTATTAAACATTTTTGGTTGACTGGGCGAGGAACATCGCTAGAATGCGTCCTCGTAGTCAGGCAGTCAGCCAGACCAATGCGGGAATAGCTCAGTTGGTAGAGCACGACCTTGCCAAGGTCGGGGTCGCGAGTTCGAGTCTCGTTTCCCGCTCCAAATTCAGACAATAGAGAGCCAACTCTCTTTTGCATGGCGCGTTAGCAAAGCGGTTA
Organism: Aeromonas enterica; assembly: GCF_054052465.1. NCBI lineage: Bacteria > Pseudomonadati > Pseudomonadota > Gammaproteobacteria > Aeromonadales > Aeromonadaceae > Aeromonas > Aeromonas enterica. Next base: position 25,340 of record NZ_JBSTYL010000027.1, read on the forward strand.
TGCAGCGGATTGCAAATCCGTTTAGTCCGGTTCGACTCCGGAACGTGCCTCCATATTGACAAGCCCGCCGCGCGGACTTGATACCGATTGCGGTGCCCGAGTGGTGAAATCGGTAGACACAAGGGATTTAAAATCCCTCGACGTTCGCGTCGTGCCGGTTCGATTCCGGCCTCGGGCACCATTAATACTTCCAAAGTATTCCGAAAAAGTTCAAAAAACCCAGTGAATTCAACGTCTCTGGGTTTTTTTACGTCCAGAACATTCCGAGTCATTCCTAACACATCCGCTATAAATTGGTATACGCTTAGGTATACATCGATTCGATAAAGGAGTCGTATACCAATGCCGCGCACTACCAAACCCCTGTCTGATACAGAGTGTCGCAATGCCCGCCCGCGAGAAAAAGACTATTCCCTGTTCGATGGGAATGGTTTGCACTTATATTGGTCAAAAAGAACGGTACCCGTTCGTGGCGCATCAAGTTCAGCAAGCCAGATGGTAAGGCCGGGCTGATGGCATTTGGCGACTACCCAACCCTCTCTTTGACTGACGCACGTAAAAAGCGCGAAGAGGTTAGAAACCTTTTAGCCAAAGGCATCGATCCTGTCGTCCATAAACAGCAGGTGCGTAACGACATCACCCGTAAACAGGCGAATAGTTTTGAAGCGGTTGCCCGTGAATGGCATTCAAGGAGTGCAGGCAAGTGGTCCCAGGATCATGCTTCACGCATCTTGACCCGGCTGGTTACAGACGTGTTCCCATTGATTGGCCATTGCCCTGTGGCTGAACTCAAGACCCGCGACCTGCTTGTTCCACTGCGCATGATTGAGCAGCGAGATGCGCTTGATTTGGCCGGACGAGTGAGGCAACACATCAACGGTATCATGCGCTATGCAGTGCAAACGGGGTTGATTGACAGCAATCCTGCCGCTGACCTGACGGGGGCGTTGTCGGTTCGCAAAGGCAAGCACCATCCCGCGCTGCCGCTGCAGGATATTCCCGAGCTAGTTCGTCGTCTAGATAGTTATTCGGGGCGTCGGCTGACCAAGATGGCGGTGAGGTTGACCTTGTTAACCTTTGTCCGTTCGAGTGAATTGCGCTTCATGCGCTGGGATGAGCTCGATATCGAGCGAGCAATCTGGACGATCCCGGCGTCCCGAGACCCTATTGAAGGGGTCAAATACTCACACCGTGGTGCCAAGATGCGAGAACCGCACATTGTGCCGCTGTCACGCCAGGCACTGGCCATCATTGGGGCTATTCGCCCTTTGACCGGGCGTTTTGATCTTGTATTCGCTGGTGACCATGATATATCAAAACCCATGAGTGAAAACACCGTGAATAGTGCCTTGCGCCGACTGGGTTATGACACCAAGGTTGAGGTATGCGGTCATGGTTTCCGGGCGATGGCATGCAGCGCGTTGCTTGAATCAGGCCAATGGAGTGAGGATGCTATTGAACGGCAGATGAGCCATAAGGAGCGTAACGGTGTGCGGGCGGCTTACATTCATCGGGCCGAATTTATCACCCAGCGGCAACAGATGGTGCAATGGTGGGCTGACTGGCTGGACAGTTGCAAGCATCGCTATGTGCCACCCCATGAATTTACCGGGTTGGAGAGCAATGTAATTCACTTGCCAAACAGTCTGTCTGTATAGGCGGATCTGGTTGTCAATCAGCACCGAAAAATGACCAGGGATCTGCGTCCAACATTGACCAGGGTTAGCTGGCTGACTTAATCCTCTGTTTGAAGCGATAGGAGTCGTTGCCTGTCTCGATGAACTCGCATGATCCTATCCCGCATCGCCGTAGTCACCTTCTTATCCGTAAATACCTTGCCCTATTTGCTGAAGGCCAGAGCGGTGGTTAAGTGCAGGCTGGTGTGCTTGTACAGCTTGCTGATCAGATGAAACTGCAGGGCGCCTCCGCTTTCGGCAAACGGCAGATAGCCGAGTTAGTCCAGGATCACCGCATCGACATTGACCAACTGAACGGCAAGCTGGCCGGCTTTGCCTGCCGCCTTCTCCTGCTCCAGTTCGTTGACCAGACCCACCACTGTGTAGAAATGCACTCGCTTGCCCCAGCCACCAACATTGCGTCCCATAGCGATGGTCCAGTGGGTTTTACCCGTCCCGGTTCCGCCGATCAACAGCCGATTGCGCTGCTGTTCCAGGAAGTCATCCACACCTAGTCGCCATTTAATTTCTCTTGTCAAGTGCGTCTCTGACGGGGTTCACCCCTGTAGGGCTAGGGATTTATTGCGAGATGATAAAAATAAGGAGCCATGCTGGTGCATTTCGTTCCAGTGCATGACAGGGAATAACTAACATGGCTAAAGAAAGCAAACCCACTCTGACCATTATTCGCCGTAATGAGGTTGAAGCCCGCACCGGACTCTCACGCTCTACCATCTACGCCAAAATGCGTCCCAATCCGAAGTGCCCCAATGTTTATGACCCGACTTTTCCCAAACCGGTGTCCATCGGCGCCAAAGCCGTTGGTTGGATTGAAGAGGAGTTGGAAGCCTGGCTCATCGCTCAGATTCAGAAGAGCCGTGAGGCGTAAGGAGGCGAGGATGACAGTCACCAATTACGCAAAAAAGAGCCGCCATGGTACGGCGGCCTCTTCGATTGGCATGTTTGATATTGGCCAGATAGTTAAACCTGACGCTGAGAGCGTAGCACCTGCGCGTTTGCTGGCAAGCAAAAGCATGTGTCGTACAGCATCGGGGGGAAGCTGCAAGGGAACTATTCGTGGGCAGTCCGCACTGTATGATGCCCCCCATAGCACGAACAGTGAGCTCATCGAGAAGCTGCGCCGCCTTCAGGAAGGCTATGAGAACGATGACGGCGTGTCACTGTTCAATCACAAGCTCGCCGTTCTGCGCTTGTTCGGGGGGGAGAAATGAGCACCTCCCTGCAAACCAAGGCTGCCAACATCGAGGCCAACGCCCACGCAGTCATTCCGTGTCAGTGCAACGGCAATCCGCAACCCTATGGCAATGAGCAGCGCTACCCGTCCTTCATGGTGCGCAAGGATGACACCCTGTTTGGTGTTCGCTTGGATGGCATGATCTTGCTGGATCTGGATGGAAACAAGGCTGCCGAGGCACCTTCCCCTGATGTTCTGTTGGCGATGCTGGGGCTGCCGGGCGATACCCCCGCGAACCAGTATCGGATGCTCACCGATAGCCAGCCGGACGGTTCGTATCACTGGCTGTTCCGCTTGCCTGCTGGGGTAGACCTTGCCAGCTTGAAGCAGAGCGTCAACAACGCGAATGGACTGGCGGGCGTAGATGTGAAGACCGGCAATCAGCTGATCTACATCAAAGCCGGTAAGGTGCTGCGCGGCGATACCATCCCCCAACTGGCCGCTCTGCCGGAGGCACCTTCTACCTTGTTGACGTGGATCACCAAACCCAAGCATGAGCCAAAGGTGATGGCCCCCATGGTCAGCTCCGCAGAGACCAGCCGCTATGGTGAGAGAGCGTTGACGAGTGCCTGTGAGGCGATTGTCAGCGCGCCGATGGGGAGCCGTAACGAGACGCTCAACCGGGAGGCGCTGGGGGTGGCGCAACTGGTCGCTGGTGGAGAGATCTGCCACGCCGACGCTGAGCGTCAGTTGTTGGCTGCTGGTATGGCGTCTGGCCAATCTGCACAGGAGGTCAAGGCGACTATTGCCAGTGCGCACCAGAAGGGGATGCAGGAGCCACGCCAAGCTCCGACGAAACGTCAACAGCTGGCCAATAAGAAGGCCAGCCAAAAAACAAGTTCCCTGCTGTCAGCCAATGTTGTTTCTCTGCGCTCTGAGCAGGGCGACGCGGCGCTGATGCTGGATCAGATGAGTGCCAGCCAGCGCGGTGAGGCACTGGCTGCTAGTCTGGAACCCTTGGCCATCAATGTCGACACGAGCCTGGTGTACCTTTACACCGGCAGCCTGTGGGAGCCGATGCCGGATGCGGTGCTTGCGCGCTGTATGACGGCAATGTTTAAGCAGCAAGGCGCCAAATACAGTGCCCGTGTGATCAACGCTGCTGTTGAAACCATGAAACTGGGCCTTGATAAAATACCGCGTCCTACGCTCAACCTGATTGGTTTTGCCAATGGGGTCTATGACCTAGTGCTCCGCACGTTTCGCCTGCATTCCCTCGTCGATGGTTTGCTGGCTCACAACGGGATCGAGTACAGCGAGCCGCTGGTGGGGGAAACCCTGGAGCATTGTGCCCCCCACTTTATGAAGTGGCTGAGCTATGCAACCGACAATGATGTGGCCAAGATGGATCGCATTAACGCGGCGCTGTTCATGGTGCTGGCGAATCGCTACGACTGGCAACTGTTCCTGGAGGTGACGGGGGAAGGCGGCAGTGGCAAATCGGTCATGGCGGCACTGTGCGAACTGCTGGTTGGCCAAGAAAATGTGGGTAGTAGCTCGATGAAACTGCTTGAGGACCAATTTGGTCTGGAGAACGTCTGGAACAAACGCCTGATCTTGTTGCCTGACCAACCTTCGTACGTTGGCGATGGCCACGTGCTCAAGGCGATCACTGGCGGGGATAAAGTATCGGTCAACCCTAAAGGCAAGACGATTTTCAGCACCCGGATCCCAGCTGTGTTGCTGGCCACCAACAACGTACCGATGGTCTTTAACGAGCGCAATGGGGGGATCGCTCGTCGCCGGGTGATCTTCCACTTCGGACGAGTGGTGGCATCCGCTGATCGGGATGGGGCGCTTGGCGACAAGATTGCCGCTGAGTTACCGGTGATCATTCGCCATCTGCTGACCCGGTTTGCCGACCCAGACCAGGCCAAGCGTCTGCTGGAGGAGCAACGGGATGGGGCTGATGCGCTGGCGGTGAAGCGCGAGACTGACCACGTACTCGACTTTTGCGCCACCTTGGCGTTTCTGGCTGAGCCGAAGGGGCTCTATATGGGGGGAAATGTCGCCTTGAAGGATGAGCCGAGAAAATTCCTTTATCACCTCTACCTGGCTTACCTGGAGTACCACGGCTTGAACCGCCCACTCTCGCTTAATTCATTCAGCAAAGCCGTCAAACAGGCTGCAAAGGAGCTGGGCGCGGAGTACAAGAAGCACAAGACCAATGGTCACACTCAAACCAATGTTGTACTCACCGAACAGGCAGAGGAGTACCTTCCGCGGGCCCTGTAGGCCAATATGACTTAATGAGGCCAAACGGCGATGACAAGAAGGCTCCTTGCGGGGCCTTTTTTTCTAACTTGAGGGGAGGGGCATACCCCATTTCATAGTCACTGAGTCACTTTACTGTGTGAATGTCTTGTCCTGCACGGGTTGGGATGCAGTGACCAACATTGATTCATGGTCACTGTTTGTCACTGGGTCACTGCCCTGATGCTTCTTGATGGATGACAGATGGGAGATGACGCAATGAGTGGATCAGTGAAAGCAGTGCTCAAAAGAGTGATGTGAGTGACTCCCAGAGACCATGAAAAATCACGGTCACTTGCTGCTAGCCCAATGATGGCGCTATGTTTATCAAAACAGTGACCAAGTGACTATCACAGACAACTTCTTGCCACACACAGCTGCGTTTGCACTGACGGGACTCCCCCTGTAGGGCTGGATACCTACCTGCCTCCTCGTAAATACTGGTCGCCTATGATCTATTCCCCTATGCATTCAACAGATTCCCCAGACTGGCACGGTATCGAACTCGCGTACTGTGCTGGCCGCCAGAGTGTGCGCCAGATAGCGCTAGATCACGGAATTTCACATACCGCCATTAACAAGCGGGCCAAGACGCACAAATGGTCAAGAGTCACAACACCCGTTAACGTTACCTCATCTTCAGGTATACCTCAGGCCCCTATCAGTGGCGCTGAACATGTAAATGCCACAACTCAAGTTATGATCCCAGTTGTCACTCCTCAGGTTTCCACAGTGGAAACCAATACGTCGAATCCCAAGACGTTAACAAGAGGCCGTCGGAGCGCATACACAAACGAGTTGGGGGAGGCCATATGTAGCGCCATTGCTGATGGGGTGAGTCTACGCGCAGTGTTGGCTCGTCCGGGTATGCCGTCCAAATCCATGGTGATGCGCTGGTTGGCTGATGAACGCTACGTAGAATTTAGGGACCATTACGCGTGCGCGCGCGAGGATCTGGCCGACAAACTGGCCGACGAGATCCTCCAAATCGCCGATGACGGCAGCAATGACACCTTCCTCGACGCCAACGGGAACGTAAAAGTTAACCATGATGTGATTGCTCGTGCCCGCCTGCAGATCGATGCTCGTAAATGGCTGGCCTCAAAGCTGGCTCCCAAGAAGTATGGCGATGGGGGGCGGCGAGAAGACTCTGGCGTTAACCACGGGAGCATGCAGGTGAAATCGACAGTCACGTTTGTGAATCCACCCAACAGGGATGAAGACTGCGATGTGATTAAGGATGACTGAATGTGCAAGAGTGAATTAAAGTTCAAGAGCCAGCATTGCAATCTCGTTCGGGACGAAGGGGCAGGATTTGTGAAGAACATCACGTAAAATGCTGCTTGGTCTGTACGTTATAGAATTACTACTTGAATGCTTCGCAAGTTGCAACTCGCCCTACGATGATCAGTAGAGACTTCGCCCGACTCATCCCCACGTACATCAACTCTTGTCGTTGTGACAAATCGATGGTGTCCAAACCCCACAAGATAACAATTGGCGATTCGAGTCCCTTGAATCGTTGAATGGTGTCGGTCAGAACTGTGGTCTTGCCTCTGACCCCCTCCTCCAGCCAAATAGCGGGCTTCGGCAACGGAAGCCTTCTCATGGCAGCATAGTACTCGGCTTTGTGCAAGGCATCGGCCACCAGCACCGTGATGTCACCGGGCGCTACGCCCTGCCTCGCTATCAAGTCGACGATGTGGGCATTGATCTTCGCAGCTTGAGCGTCTCGGTTTGGCGACGCATCAAGCTGAACATTGTCACCTTGGATATCAGGTGGACTCACTGGAATGCCCTTGTAGTGCTTGTAGGCAGCCTCGTGAATAGGTGCCGTATTGCGGCAATTCGTGGTCAGTGAGAATGCTTTTTCACGGATTGGAAAAGTCCCTGCACGGGCATACAAATTCTGGTTGTCGTCGTAGAACACATACAGCGGACTAGTTTCGTAGTCAGTTAGAAGCAGCTCAAGCGGCACCCAGAATTCCTCACGGAAATCCTGACCCTCATCGCAAACGACGGCATCGTAACGATCTGGAAGGATATCGAGGGAGTATCCGAGCGCATTAGGTAGTTGTACCTCGTAGAGATCCTTGCCTGGATAGGTGACCTTTGCCTCAGCAACAAGGTCTCGCCCAGAGGTTCTGTTGGCTCTCTCTACTTGACGGTGGCACAGTTGATGGAAACTCATCACATCGAGGTTTCGGGTGCCTGAGCAAAGGCTTGAAAGGTGATCCGCGAGCTGCCGGTTATAACAAGTCAGTAGCGTTCTGAAACCCTCGGAAGCAAGGCGACGCGCCTTTTCAAGCGCCAAGACGGTCTTGCCTGTACCCGCGCCACCGCTGATTGCGGCTCTTCGATGTGAACGAAGGAAGTCAAGAACTCGCATCTGGTCTTTCGTGAGCATCAGTCTGCGTGCCTCCTGATCGGCAAGCCGCGACGCGACTAGCGGAGTGACGACAAAGGATCTCGCAAATACATCACGGACTACGTCGATTCCACGGCGACCTATCGGCGTAAAACTTTCGACATCGTTGCCCCAATAGGCAAAGATTCCATCGATCCACGATTTCGGGTCTTGGAGTGTCTTTGCAGAACCAATCAAAGCTTCAGGCATGTCCGGTCGACTCAGTACATGGGTGTCACCCAAGTCGGGAAAGAACACCGCGTGGCCACGAAGCACATTCCCAAGGGATAGATCTTGCCATCGTGGGTGCTCATTCAGTTTCGAACGGATCGAATACTTGGCCTTAAGGGCCTGGCCGATAGGGTTATTGATAGTATGCTTCTGATGGTGGCGGTCCACTGAAAACCACTCGCCGCTGACCGCGTCAAAACCTACGCCACCGCCTTTGACCTCAATGCACAGATATCCATGGTCGGGATGGCAAACCAGGAAGTCGGTTTCCCCATCCTTCGCTTGTTCTTCCTGTCGTCGCAGTATCCACCCAACTTGAAAAAAAACCACGTAATCGTTCGGAAGTTTGTCCCTAAGAGCCCGATAGACCTTCGCCTCGGCCTGTGATGGCAGCTCATTGAGCTGCACTTCAGAAAGTTCAGGAATCATTTTCGTCATCTTAGTCTCCCAATATGCGCATGCGATGCAAATTCAAAGTCACATATGGGGTCGCCTGCGACTTGCCATCAAACAGGATCGTAAGCAGCTTGGTGTTGCCGCGAGTGACTACATCTTGAATTTCTCCACACCCCATGTCCTGATGCTGTATCCGTGTGCCAGGAATAAACAGTGCTGATGGATCTGCTCGCTCCGCGGTTACCGCGTCCCGCCAATTGCCATCGAACATGAAGGCCGTTATTTGGGTTGCGGGGCTGTGAATTGGGTGCACACGCATGTGCTCGGGGTCAGAAACAAATTCGACCACATACAGCCAGTAACGGTCCCCATAATCTAGTGCATTGCTGAACTGGAGACGTGATAGCCCGACACCTGTTTGGTTCCACTCTCCATTGACGCCCTTCACTTCGATAAACCGGTCTTCGCCAGTAACGGGGTTGATGCTGATAATGTCGTATCCAGGATGCGTTTGTGCCATTTGCTCTGGCATGCGACCGCGCTCCTTTTCATAGGCACATACGGCCTCGCGAGCCACGACCTCGATCGCCAAATTGTGCTCGGAGGGGCCGTCCAGAACACCAGTGTTCGCAGATTCCTCTTGCCGTTGCCGAACATAGGAAAGTAGACGCCTATCCCATTGTTCTTTGTGTTTCGGGCGGGGTTTCTTCGCGATCCGCTCACTGTCACCAGAACGATGTTTGCCGCCAACGTCAGTTGCAGAAGAATTGCTTTCAGGGGCGCTACGGCCTGGGCTGCTAGATCCTGATTCACGCCACGGTTGTTCTCTGGAACTTCCTCCATTTGAAGACGCTGACTCGCTCTGTTGCTGATTTCTGTCGTTGCCCCCATGAGCCTCGTCGGCTTGTTCGGCAGAATTGTCAACTGAGGTAGGTGCTGGCTGAGTTTCCTCATAGTTATCTGGGTCCGTTGCGCCACCCATCTCATCGAGTTCCGGCGACGTCAGATCTTCAGTGTTTCCCTTCCCAATCTCTGCATCTAGAAATGGAATACCTGCATCACTCAATTCGCGATGTGCTTCTTCTATTGTCATTCCCATAAGGGGACGAACGCTTAGCGTCAGCTTTGAGATTTCGCCGCCTGATTCTTCTGGCATCAATTGGTGGAACAACGCATTGAGGACGTGAGCCCAACTCCGATCGCCAACTGGGCGGGCGAGAATCAAGCGCCCATTCTCGATGTCGTAGAACGCCTGTGTTGGCGTTGGCGGCGCTACTACCTGATCCCCTGCAATATGGACCGATGCTTGGATGCGGACAATGTCGTGGCTAACCGCCGTCAACGTCGAAAGAGCTCTGTGAATTTTCTTTCTAACAGTTGTTGGTTTGTCATGAAGCAAACGGGTGAGGATGTCTAGCCTGTCCATCAATTTTTCGGCAAGTTGGGTTTCGTCGGCTTGCGGACCATCAACGAATTCAAGGGCAACCTGCGCGCTCTCACTCAACCGTTTGACATCGACTTCTTCTACGAATGGCCAAAGCTCAGGAGCTGGTTTGCACAAGGCTTGATCGAGTTCCCCGCAAAAGAATCCTGCATGCCACTCGCTATCCTGAAGTAGGACTTCGTCCGGATGAGTAAGCAGGCCCCATACGTTCAAAATGGTTGGAGCCTCCCGCAGTCGCTGCAAGTCTGATTGTGTCAGCTCCTCATGTTCATGGGCGGCTGCAACGCTACTCAGGCAGACGTCATAGACCGCTCGGTCTAAGCCAGTCAGTGCTTTGGATTGTTCGAAGTATTCACCAACAATATCTAGCAGGATGTCGACGTAGTCTCGTCCTTCAGGGACGTTCTTCACGCCAATTGCATTAAACAAGGGCTTGAACGCTTCGAGGTTGCCAGGAATGGTGAACGCATAGCTCCCAAGCTGCTGGGGCATCCAGAACAGCTGGTTGGAGCGCACATAGCCCCTCTGGCTTTCAATGTAGATGAACGGTTCCCCAGACAGCGTTGAAATGGAAGAGCCTTCGTCTTTCGATCTCTCGTTTAGTATCTGATACGTGGTGAACGGTGCTGGTGATTTTTTCGATACGCAATGCCGAAGGTGATTGATGACCAGCGAAGTTTCTGGCTCCAGCGCAACGTTTAACTTTTTCAGCAAGTCACGGTTGAGCCTTGCCATGTTCCGAAAATCGAGCACTGATGCTTGCGACGAGAAGGCTTCGGCGCGGTAAGGCGCATACAGAAAGTTCGCGGAATACCATTCCTCTTCGTCATCAATCGCAGGGAAGCATCGCGATCTCTTGAGGTTGTTAATGGCGTCCAGAAAGAACGGCTGTTCCTTGCATTCATCGAAGCGGTCGCACAGGATATAAAAGGCCTCGGCACTAGCTCTTTTTGCATCTTCGGTCGGAAGGTATTTTTCTGCGATAAAAAGCATCCGCTGAACCAGATGCTCTGCCATGGGGGATCGACGAAGTCCAATGCTGTCAATGAAAGAGTGAACTGAATGCGTGTTTGGCACACGACTGGTATCGAGCCAAAGGCTCGTAGCATCGCCAAGAACCCTCACCAAATCATCGGTGCGTCTGTAGGTTTTCGTGGGGAGCGACCAATTCCCGTCCTGCGTGGGGATGATCGGCAGTGCCCCCAATATCCTACGAATGTTTTCATCATTCACGAGCGCCGGATAGTTGGCTATTTCGCCAATAAGGCGGACATATTTGGATGCATCCAGAGGTCCTTCTTCATTGAAGAATCTCGGTAAGACGTTTTGCACGAATGCTTCAATGGTCTGCGTTTGAACGTCGAGTTTGCTCGACACGAACTCTCTGGCGGACGCAGAGAAAACAGAGATTTCTAAAAGATCGGCCTGGCCAGTAGGGTCGGTGAAATTTCCCGGTAATAGCGCTTGTGACGCTTTGATCAGACCTCGGCCTGAGAGCCAAATTGGCAGATTTCGAAGTGATTGATACACCGCTGCGTCGCCATTGCCGTTGTAGTCCAGATCAGCAAACATCGCATACAGGTCACGCAACTCTTCTTGCTCAACGCCGATGACATCTTCGATGGCATCGGTAGCGCACATCGAACTGAGGTGGCTGACGACTGCGCCAAGCTCTAGTTGGCGAATTTGTCGTGCGATCTTGGGGAATCCAAGGACGTGGCGCGATGCAATGGCCAGCCTTGGCAATAGTGACGCCACCCGCCCAGCTTCCAACGCTGCGGGCGCGACAAAAGACTGGCTGATCGTAACGGCGTACAGGTCTTCAGTGACAACAAAAGGAATCGCCAGCAACCGCTGAATGGCAGCCTTCGTGGCGGGAGGGGGCGTTATTGCCTCGGGGAACAGCTCGTTGATCATTCCCCATAGCGGACGATAGAACCCTTCAAGCCGATCTTCTTCCACCTGCAGTGTGCCAGCCGTCTGCGGTGGCATAGCTTGCTCCAGCAGCCCAACAAGGCGTTCAAACGTCAGAAATGGTGCGCCCAATTGATTGACTGCTGTTCTGAATGGCCGCAAATCCTCGGTGATGACTTGTCCGCCAACCTCCTTCAATGCACTGACTTGAGTAGAGTTCAGTGCTTTATCAGGGAAGAATACGTCACTGGGAATATGAACACTCCCATCTTGTGCAGGAGCAATGCGCGCTTGAGAGGCTGTGGTCAGTATTCGCTCCCAAAATCGCTTGAAGCAGGCCGGGTGATTTGATGGTCTCGACAAATCAAACGCTCGCGCCATAATCTGCCAAAACTGAACGTCGCCGAGCATCTTGAGAAGACCCTCAGGGTCTCTGGCCAGCGCTGTTGCTGCGACATCAATGAGCATCTCATTCCAGGCCTGTTCATGCTGGTGCCCAGCAAAAATCACGGCCTTTCGATCTGACTCTGGAAAGAAGTCTGCATTGATATGCAGAGGCAGACCGGTCGACTGTTCGGTTGGCAGGAACGCGTAGAGCAGTCCCTCTGCAAGCGGCTCTGGATTGATCCTCAAGCCAATGCTGATCTTGGTGCCCCGACCAAGGGACTTTAGTTGAGGGTGTGTGGCATACAGCCGCGCTGCAGAATAAGCCGCATCAGTCCGCAAGATATGCCAATGCTCTACTTCACCACTCGGGCGAAAACTAGCGCTCAGATCCGACCCATCCGTGCGATCTAAATCGCAGGCCAGCAACAACTTCCCATTTCTGCACAACTCTGCAGTTCGGACATGCCTCAAGAACAACAAGCTCTTACGCAGGACCTTTTGAAAATCTGCGACAAGCTGATCAATGTGTGCAGTGCTGACATGCGACACTCCGAGCGCCAAGCGTGCCTGAGTATTTGGATCGTCTGCCCAAGGCAAGAAGAACGTGGTGCCCTCAGGTTGCTCGAATGACTCGACGAACCATTGTCCTTTTTCGGGATGCAGTTGCAATTTGATTCCAGCGGATCGGATCTCTGGGTGATCCGTAACCTGGTATGTCGAAACAAAACCAATACCGAATCGGCCAATGTTCTCGCCGCGAGAGAGTTTACCGCCACTGCCGACATCCGTGATTCGGTGGTAGTCACACTTGTAATTATCTTCGGCAAGAAACGCGCACGGTTTGTCCAGATCGCCACAGTAAGTGAACAACCCGCTATTGAAGACAATAAGACCCTGATCTGTGACGTCAAAAACCACAGATTCCGCTTTTGCGTCGTCCGCGTTCTGAATTAGCTCAAGGGCCATGACGTCATAGCCCTGAAGTCCCGCCAGGTGGCTTCTGATGTTTCCAAGCAGGTTCGCGGTGTACGAGCCACGCTTGCGCTCTAGGGTCGGTAGGTCCATCTAGTATCCTGTAAATTTTCAAGTGCTGGTGATGCACAAACCATATTGATAATGATTACATATCAGTCACTTGAGGCAAGACATGACTCAGATACACAATTAAATAGTGATCATAATGCAACACATATTGGTACCATTGAGATGCGTTGGACTCATTCTATGGCTGTCGATATACTGCACCCAATAGATAGGGTAAGTAAATTCAAATGAGCCTTTATTAATGCTGAAAGATCAACTGGCAGCACTGACTCAGCCACAACGAGACCGACTCGCGTTTGTAGAGCTGCGCATACGCTTCCTTGGGGAAATGCGTCGCCAAGATCTGGTATCGCGATTTGGTATTCAGTCAGCGGCAGCATCCCGTGACCTGGCCCTTTATAAAGAGCTGGCGCCTGGCAATATCGACTACGACATCAAGGGCAAGTCTTATGTGCTAGGTCCTGCATTCAGGCCGGTTTTTGACTTTCCGGTGGCGCGGGTGTTGTCGTGGTTGACCCAGGGATTTGGTGATGGGGAACCAAGTATCCTTATGGCATGGGTTGTCAGTGATAACCCATCACGATTGACTCACCCTGACTTGGATGTCCTTGCCTGTGTGACGCGGGCAATTCATAAAGCGGTACCACTTCGCATTGACTATCACTCGATTTCCAGTGGAAAAACAGTGCGGGAAATCGTTCCTTTTGCCTTGATCGACAATGGCTTGCGCTGGCATGTCCGGGCTTTTGACCGTAAGACTCAAGAATTTCGTGATTTCGTCATCACCCGCATTCGGCATCCGAGCGTGCTTGAAGGGCAGGCGGTGGTTGCTCATGAACGTAGCGAGCAAGATATTCAATGGAACCGTGTTGTTGAACTGGAGCTGGTACCTCATCCAGATCAGCCTAGACCCGAGATCACTGCAATGGACTATGCCATGCAAGGGGGCATCCTAAAGGTCAAACTACGTGCTGCGACTGTCGGCTATATATTGCGTAAATGGAGTGTGGATTGCTCGCCAGATCACTCCCTGCGAGGCGATGAATATCGCTTGTGGCTTCGAGATCCCCTTGCTTTGTACGGTGTAGTTAATGCCACCCTTGCGCCCGGCTACCGCGCTCCTGCACCCTCTTCATTCCATGACATGGGCGAGGGTGGCGCATGAACACGACAGATGTATTCCAGCTTATTTTGCCCAGCTTGAAGGGGGGGGCCGTCACGTCAGAACAACTCTGGATGGAGTATGGTCCTCAATGGCATCAGCTGGGGTGGAGTACCGCCCAGCTGAGGCTCTGGCTCTCTTGTGTTTCGCTACTGCAGCAATGTGAGTTGCCCGGTGGAGAGAGGGCTTGGACGTTACGTGAACATCAAAGCCTTTCCACACCAACCTTGGCTGATGAATTGGTCGCACTGTTGCAAAAAGCGGGGCGTCCCATGCCATTGGTGCAACTTATCAGCAAATTGCCTACAGGCATGTTGGCGACAGAGCCCATGCTGCGAAGTGCCGCGCAACAAGATAACCGACTCGAATTAAAAGGCCCGCTGCTGAAGCTGGCTTCAACAGACTAACTAGGAATTGAAGACCCATGACAACACCGACACTGGATCAGCTGTATCAAACCATCCGTACCCAATATCGAGAATATACAGAACATACCCCGCTCAAGAGCGACCATGATTTCCTGCAAGCAGGCCTGGTCTGGGGCATTGATCAGGGTAACCAAACGCCACCGGTATTATTGATCGCTCTGGAGTCAGGTCATTGGGACTACTCTCGCGAGGATAAGCTGGATCTGCTTGCCTACGAGCTGTTGGGCAGTGTGCAAGGTGATTGGCCAGTCTTTGCCCATCTACAAGATGACAAAAACAAGCGCTGCTTCAGCCTGTTTGGTGTCGATGGCAGTGATGGGACTCACTCGGTGGATGAAGTGCCGTCAATTGAGCTGATCCGCAACTATGAAAAGTTGGAGAAAGACCCGACCTTCCGTTGGTCGATGCGCATCTACACCCGTTTGATGCACCGCTTTGATGCCTTCCACGAGCAGGTGTTCCAAACAGTTAAAGACCGTGTCAATGACAAGAACGACATCATCGAAGAAGTGGCCAAGCTGCTGTTCCTTGAAACCTTCCGTGTCCATCATGGCGATGAACTCAGCTTTACCGACCATGAAGGCCAAACTCTGCGTTTTCGCGAAGTGTTTGACCACCGCTATGTAGCCAAGCACGGGGATAAGGCCGTCGAGCAAATCAGGGCCGCATTCGAAGCGTTCAAGGCCCACGAAGATTATGTGGTGGTCAGCGATGACGGTAGCCGTAATGCTATCTTCCCGGAAGATGCTCATTTGCGCTTGGCGAAACCAGAAAACTACCGCACCTTGCTGGAGGCAATGCAAGATCTGGGGCCGGTAACCGATAACCAGGGCCGCGTCATCGCAGGCAAAGAGGTTGGCACTCTGGCCGATGTGGCGGGCGATTTGCTGGGGCGGGTGTTTGATGTGTTTTTGCGTGCCAACTTTGAATCCAAAGGTGGCCTGGGGGTGTATCTCACCCCTAATCCGGTCAAACAGGCCATGCTGGAAATTGCCATGTACGATATCCAGCAAGATAACGCCGCGATGGAGCAACTCACCTCTGGTGCCTTCCGGTTTTGCGATCCCACTTGCGGCTCTTTTGGCTTTGGCTCAGTGGCCCTCAGCCATATCGAAAGCGTGGTTGACCACCTGGGTGGTATGAGTGATGCCCAGAAACAGAACCTCAAACAAACCCTGCGCGATACCGCGTTTACCGGTGCTGACGCTGCGCCACGTATGGTGATGCTGGCCCGGGTCAATATGGCGTTGCAAGGGGCGCCCAAAGCCAAAATTTTCTATACCGACAACTCGCTTACAACCAAGGCGTTCAAGCCCAACAGCTTTGATTTGATCTGCACCAACCCGCCGTTTGGCACGCCTAAGTTCAGCTCCGACAAAAAGGGGCAAGAGTCAAAAGCGTTATATGCCAAAAACATGGACAAGATCCTGGAGAATTACCGAACTGACCTTAGAAACGTTTCCACAGGGAAAAAAGAGAAGTTTTCACTGTTCCCTACTGTGAGTGGATTGGCTTTGGGGAGTTCGCCAAACAATAAAGGTGAATGGACCCCTGTTAAAGGGGGATCTATCGACCCGGCAGTGCTGTTTATCGACCGTTGCCTGCAGATGCTCAAACCCGGTGGTCGCTTGCTGATTGTGTTGCCTGATGGGGTCTTGTGTAACTCCGGCGACCGCTATGTGCGCGAGTACATCATGGGCAGCAAGGACGAAAAAACCGGCCAGTTTGTAGGCGGTAAGGCCATCGTCAAGGCGGTCATCTCGCTGCCTGGCGATACCTTCAAATTGTCAGGGACCGGCGCTAAGACCTCGGTGCTCTATCTGCAAAAACGCCATGCCAGCAAAGATCAGCCCGAGCAGTTTCTGCCCGAGCCGCAAGGCGACGTGTTTATGGCGGTCGCGGAGACGCTGGGTTATGTGGTGAAAAACAATATCGAGGACTACTCGGCAGGCGTGCCCAATGATCTCGACAAGATTGTTGGCGCTTATAAGCGGGGTGAGTGATGTTTGCAGTATCTGTCAGTAACAGTTTGCTAGGAGAGCGCCTTGATGCCGGTTTTTATCGGCCTGCCTTTCTGTCCATGGAAAAGGCCTTGAAGAAAAAAGGAGCGGTTAAACTTGACACTCTTGTTGACTCGGTTGCTTGTGGGCCGTTTGGCGGAAATGCTATTGCCGATGAACTCTACGCAAAAGATGGCGTGGCGTTTATTCGGCCAGTCAATATCTCTTCCCATGTGTTTGACGACAGCTCCTTGGTTCGGGTACCAAAGAAAAATCTTGCAGCAAATGGGCTAAAAATTTATCAAGGTACCAATATTTATTTTGGGCGCGTTGGTGATCCATGTATCGCAATAATTGAGGGAGAGTCCAGCATTTCCCCGAATATCATAATTGCTTGCACCAAAGGCGACTTGGCGGATCCGTATTACATTTATTCTTTCGCTGCATCAAGTTTTGGTTTGCAACAATTAAAGCGCCAGCTTAAAACGGTTGCCCAACCGACCACATCGACAGATGCCATCAGGGAATTGATGGTTTTCAAACCTGAAAGTTTCGTTCAAAAATACATCGGCGACAAAGTCCGCCAAGCTGAGCGGCTGCGTACTTGGGCGAAAGTTGGCTCAAGAGTCCCTGCGTTTATCGATGCAATCCTAGTTGGTGAAATTCCTGAACGTGTTGTTTTGGAAATAGTTGAGGCCGCAACTAGAGACGCAGATGAGGGACTTTCATCTGTGAGGCAAGTGCTGGCAGAAGGTTATTTGGAAGGTGATTTTTCAGCAAGTCTTGCCGCTGCCATTGGGCGTAATACAATGGGGTCAGTAGACATCGATAGAGAAAATTTTCATGTTAGTGTGGTAAATATCGATGATGTAGATGATTTTTTATCAGCCCAGACTTATCGTCCTCCCATCATATCGGCATATTCTGCGGTAACCGCGATTAATCATTGCAAGTTACAAAACTTATGCACTGAGTCAATTCGGCAAGGTGCAACTCCTCACTTCTCTGAGGCCGGAAGGAAATGTATCAAGTCAAAGCAGACTAGGGATATCTATATTGAAGAGGAGGGGTACGAGACTGTTGATCCATCTCACGAAAAGAATGAAAGGATCATCAGGCTGCAAGAAAATGATGTTTTAGTTACACGCCAAGGCGCAGGAACGGTTGGGCGAGCATCAATTTTTCTTGATCTGGAAGAGACATATATTACGGACTCATTATTCCTTGTGCGTATTGATTCCTCAAAGGCTGATCCTGGATTCGTTGTCGCATACCTCCGGACTTACACTGGCCAGAGGCTAATTGAGAAAGGGGTATATGGCTCCACCGGGCAGCTGAACTTATCTAGTACATCACTTAGAAACCTACCAATTGCCGATTTTGATATCCGTTTTCAAAGAGTTCTTGGAGAGCAGATTCGGGTTTCTGACAAGGCTACAAAACTTGCTAAGAGATTAACCAACGCAGCAAAACTACTTGTTGAAGATCTTATTGAAGGCCAAATTACCGAAGCGCAATTGATCGCGGCTGAGCAAGCGCTACAAGCCGGTAACGATGGGCTGGATCGCAATATTCTGGGCCGTTTGAAGACGGACGGTATCGATGGTGAAGGTGCCGCGCTATTTAGCGATCTGGATGAGCTTTACAGTCTGCTGGCGCTGGCTGAGGTGGAATGATGAATTGCGCCTTGACCGTCTTAATCCCGCGTTTGGGTACTTTGCTGGCCACGGGGTTGATGGCTGCCAACAAGCGCGATACCGATCTGCCGCTGCATGGTTTGGTTCATCCGCTGGTAGCAAGTGTCGCGGGGGATGGAGAGGAGGGCAAGCTCATCGGTTGGGTCATCAGTCAGCGCCTGCTGGCGGCACGACCTGCCTTGGCCAGCGATGCTGAACTGCTTTGCGCTCTCCTTGCCCAATACTCCGAGCTTCGGGCTGCTTGGCTGACCATTGCCGCAGCCCGGTGTAAGGAGGCTGGGCAGATGGCGGAGGGCGCAATCCTGATCGAGCTGGTGTCAGGGCTGGGTAAATCCGCAGCCTGGGTTGAAGCTGCCTTGTCTAATGCGGCGATCGATGCCAGCCCTTATGCCGCACAAGAACGTGAATTGTTGGGAATGAGTTTTGAGCAGGCGGCAGCAACGCCTGCGCTGCTCCGTATTTTGGCTGTGGCAGCAGAATTGGCTGAGCATCAGGATGCGTTGCCAGCCCTGCTGGCCGTGGATGTCTGCGGTATCCAGGCAGAGCAGAATTGGGTCAAGGGACGGCTGCTGGCCTTACCCACATCAAGGCTTAAGATTGACACTCGTGCGCTGTTATCCGGTGATGCCTCCCCCCAATTGGCTGAAGGCAATACCATGGCTTGGGTACTCGCGCATCCTTGGGTTTTGCTGCTGACCATGTTGAGTTATGCGCAGGATGCCTGGCGTGCAGAAAACCGGGGTGGTTTGCTATTGGAGCTGCCCGCAAGTCAAGACGCGTTTGCCCCGGCTGCAATTGCAGTTAATGTGATTGGCCCTGAAGGCGACGAGGTGCGCTGTGGCACGCTGGCCGATCTGCTTCTCTATACCCTGGACCGTTTGGGGGTGGCCTGCTTTCCCGCTCAGCCGAGCCCGGCAGAATTAAATACCCAGCTCTCGCCGCTGGTGGGTTTGTTGCTCAAGCACGCCGTCTGGCGTTATCAGGACGGAGCAAGTAGTCAGTTGGGTCAGTACCAGATCCATCCGCAATTCTCTGATCAGTGTTACAGCCTACCTGCAAGCAAAGTCTTTAACCGAACTGGCAAACTGCTGTGGCAGGCCGTACGTCTCAGTGCCGAGGCCCTGTATCAAGCACACAAACAAGTCTATCAACACCGTTCTGTCCGCGAACCAGAGGCAGAGTACGCGGTTCAGGGGGAAGTTACAGATGAATAAAAGCGATCAATTTACCGCTGCGGATATTGCTGGTATGGCTCGTCGCCACAGTTGGGCGGCTACCGGTGTTTCCGACTACCCACCCCGTGATCCGCTGGTGGGTCAAAGTCGCTTCTTTAAGCGCTACCGCACGTTTATTCATACCGTGGATCAGGATGCAGATAATTTTGCCCATGTGTTTGCGGTGGAGGCGGAATGGGGGCGCGGTAAATCGCGTCTGGGACATGAGCTGATCGCCCAGATCAATGATTGCTCCAAAGGCTGGTTTGTGCGCGAAGACGGTGTGCAGCTGGAAGATAAAAAGCTGTTTGATCAGGCCACGCAAGATAAGTACCTGGCGCTGTATATCCGCTATTCGCAGGTGGCTTCTGACTACCAGAACTCGGATAACTGGTTCGGCTATGGTCTTTATAAGGCGCTACTGCCGTTGGCAACGGGGTCGTTCGATGGCTCTATTCAGAGCAAGATCGCCGAACAGGCGCTACATCGGTTGAATCCGGCAGGCTTCGACCCTCAGCAACTGGCGCAATGCCTGGAGTTGGATCAGGCCCATTCTGAGGAGGCACTCTACGAAGAAGAGGGCTTGGTTGTGCGCCTGGTGCAGGCAGCCTACAGCTATTTGCAAAAGTTTGGCATTGGCTATGTATTGGTGGTGCTGGACGAGCTGGAAACCGTGGCAGAGGCGGCCACCTTTGGCTTGGAGCAAGACGATGCCAAGCGACTCGACGGCCAAGCCATCCGCCTGATCGGCAAAGCCATCAAGGAAGAGGACCCACGACGCAAGCTGCCTTGGCTACGGTATGTGGCGTTGTGCTCGCCTTTGCTGGGCCAGCAGCTGCGCGAGATCCAGTCTGTCGCCCGCCGTTTTGAACTGGTGGAGCTGGAGCACAATGCGTTTGCCGATGTATCTGACTATGTGGCGCAACTTCAGGCAGAGCGTAAGCTGGCCCACGATTACCCGACCGGGCTGGTGGAAGCTGCCTATGCGATGAGCGGTGCCAACTTTGGTTGGTTCAACGTGATCATGGCCAACGTGGATGCGGTGCTGGCTCAGTATGAGGCAGCGGGCAAGCCACTGACCAATATTGGTGAGCTGTTCGATGCCGTGATCGAGAGTTCAGGGCGTGTGGCCGAGCATGTGTTGGACAAGCACGCCATAGAGGGCATCAAAACCGGCGACCACGATTTGCGTGCCGTTGCGCAGGAGTTGCTGTACGGCCAACTACCCGTGGCGCTGGGGGCCACACCAACGCGTAGCAAAGAGCTGTTGCAGTTGGTCAATGAAGATGGCGAACCGGTCGCTAGCCTGTATCGCAAGATGCCATTTGACGCGATCCAATGCCGCCAGGCGCTGATCGATGCCAAGTTCAAACGTGAAAAGGATGAATGGCTGTACCCTGCTGTCGAGCAGGCACTCAGCCTCACGGCCCTGCTGCAAAACCTGCGTACCTTTGCCATCAATGAGGCAGAGAAAGATGTGCTGCTGATGCCGCTGTCACGCGGAGAGTTCAAGCATCTATTGAGTTTGCTCTATGACCACCCGGCCGTAGAGTTCGCCGCTGATGCTCTTTGGCAAAAGCTGATTGGCGGCGATCAGTTCATTCCGAATGATGAAGCCACCCATATTGGCCCCAGCGTGGCAATGCTGTTGCGACTGGATTTGCGCTACCGTAACCAGCAACACAACTCGATGATCTTCCGCGACCCAGTGGATGCGGATCTGCACGAGGCGGCGATAAAGACCTTCTTGCAGGCCAGTAGCCACAACCCGGGTTTGCGCTGGACTGCTCGCCTGATCGGGTTAATGCGTTTGTTAGACAAGAACTGGCAATACGCACAGGCCAGCCTCGCCAACAAAGAGAATTTGCACATTCAAACCAGTTTGCGTGGGCAAGGGGCAGGTCAGCGTGGAGGCTTGTTGTATTGCGAGGGATTGAAGCTGCACCCGGACAATCTGGCGTGGTTTGTCTGGGTGAACAACCGTGAGGAGCTGGATCGCCTGCATCAATTGGCGGCCACGCGCCACTCGGATGAAGGCCGCTTCCCGGTGATGGCATTCACAGCATCGACGCACTTGATGGAACAGTACAACCGAGGCGATGTCAGCGAAAAGCTTAAAGACGATTTGCTGCTCTATTACCTGAACCCTAGCGAAGTGGACCAGTTGGAACGCATCGGTCTCTCGCCCGAGCAGTGCAAGGGCCTGGTACTGGATGAGTCACGACTGACCAGTAAGTTCAAGAACAAACTCAATGCCCTGCGCGACTTTGCCTATCAAGCGATCCACCAATGGCGTGCCCGCTTGAATGAGCGCGGTTTGATTGCGTGGCCATTCAAACCGACTGGAAAGGTCAATGCTCAAGAGCGCGATCTTTTACTGCGAGCTTGGACGCTATTTATGTTCAAGGAGCCAAAGCTCTCGGGCTTGCATGATTTGGAAACTCGGCACGGCATTGATGCCGAAGCTATCGCATCACTGATGCAACGTCTGACGCTGCCAAACAAACTCTTGAGCTTAGGGTTCACTAAGGAAGATCACGCAGGCTTGTTTAGCGATCTGGCTAACCCGCAGCAGGCGCAAGCAATATTTCCCTACTTTTTGGCTCGTATAGCGAATCCAGCCAGTATTCAGGAATGGACGTTGGATAAGGCCAAGCGCGATTGGTATTGGGGCTATTTGCAACATGCCAACGTGACAGCCAAGAACGTGTTTGACGACTGGATGTGGTGGTGCGGGGAGCTGTATTTGTTGCAGCTACAAGATGCAACTGCTGCAACCGCCAAATGGCAAAGCCTGCCGCGTGCCAAGCTGGATAACGCCATCAACGAGGCGCAGAACTGGTTTAATGGCGACGGGGCTGACGGCTACAAGGCTGTGGTTGCCAAGTTGGAACGTGTTTTCGGTTATGACCGGATCCCTGGCCTTTTCGCACCCTTGGGTAAGTCACCCACCGGTACTGAAACGGTGGAAGCGCACGAATTGCTCAAGGCGGCCCGCTGCGCCTTTGACGCACTGAAGGTCGGTGAAGAAGCGCTCGCCTTGCAAGGTGCCGCTGATTTGTCTGCTATTGCTGAGAAAATGCCCACTCTACTCGCCGGACGTTATGAAGTGTTGCAGCGCGTTGCAGGTGTCAAACCGGAGAGCGTGCCTGAGATTACCTTGGGTAATATCAATACCCTACGCCTCGACGATAAGGGCCAATCGCTCTATCAGCGCATCGAACAGGCCCGGTTGTTTGCGGATTATGTTGAGAAGGCAGCATCTCACATCAAACAAGGCATTGATCATCTGATCACCGACATTGAGGCTGAAGCACAACATCTGCCTTTGTTCCCGCGTAGCCTATTCACCCTATCGCTACAGACGGTGACCAACATTCTTGATGGGGCGTTGCAGCAACACAACGCCAGCGGTACCGCAACGGCAGAGGGCACGGCGAGCTCAGACACCTTGTTGCATTTTCTGCGCTCACTTCAACTGGACAAGGCGGCGGATCGCCTGCGCCTGCTCGCTGAAGAAGCGGGCGTCAATATCGACAATGGAACTGCTTTGGGTCTGGCTGAGAACCTTGGCTGCATTGCCAGTAGCTACAGAGCAGGCAAGAAAAAATTTGTCGAGATCACCGAATACCTTGCACAGTTGCAAGGGCGATGTGCAGAGGCTGCGCGAGTTTTGGAGCCCATGCCTGCAGATTACGCGACACCGGCACACGGACAAGAGCTAGCAGCACTCACACAAAAATTGGTGTTGATTGGCGATGCGTTTGAAGACTTGGCTGACACGGCGAAGAGCGAACGTGAGAAATTCCGAGAGCAAGCACGCAAGGGGCAGTTCAGCGCCATCCGTGATGTTCCGGATCGTTTATTGAATCCCATCCAAACTCAGTTGAATGTTATTGGCGGCGCTATCACGAAGATTGACAATACGATTCTGTCTCATCGTGAGACTTTGGTCCGTCAGACCAATGATCGTTACCTTCCGGTGCTAATGCCACTGTTCGCTGCTTGTAACGAAGCTGCACCAACGGCAATTAGCCTGAGTAGCTTATCTCCACTTTCCTTGCATGACCTGCATGTGACGATAGATGTGCAGCAAGCGCAGTGGGAAGCCAAAGCAACTCAGTTGTTAAGCGGGACGGGGCTTGACTTCAAAGGCTGGGAAGAATTGGCGAAGGTGATAGCCGAGGGCAAAAGCCCAGTACTTTCACAAACCGCGCAAGAGGCTTTGGTGGCCAAGGGCATCCTGAAAATGAAACTCTATTTCGGGGGGAATACGTGAAGCTTTATTTGACCCCGGAATTGCAGGCGCACCGCAGAGGCCGCTTTTTAGCCAGCTTGTTGGATATTAACTTGTCGCCCGAGCATGGCTTACCGCAGACAGGTTTTGTTCTGATGACTGGTGAGCAGTTGCAGGCATCGCCAGATTTGCAGGAAGAGTGTGCAGCTTGGGTACGCCAACCTGGTTGTTCATTACTGCTGCTCCCACCCTACAAGGAGGGGCGTATTTCCCATTTTCTCGACTGGGAGATTGAGTTGGTACCGTTATTTCTGGTTGCGGATCAACAGCCATCGTTGGAGAACTTGCTTAAGGATGAGGTCTCGTACCGGCTGCGTGGTATTGAGGGCGAATGCATAGAGCAAGCCTCTGCGAGTGAACTGGCTAGCCATACTCGATATTGGAAAACCCATTCCAATAGCGGCTTGATCGCAGCAACAACACTACCGCTTTGGTCGATTAGTTTATTGGATCAGGCTGCACTAGTGAACGACTTTCTGGCTAAGGTCGAGCGACATTGTGGGGTGCAGTCTGTTACTACTGAGGTTGAAGAAAAGAAGCCTCAAGAAGATGCTATACGTCCTCAGGATGCCACTGTATTGGTGTGTTGCTACGGGTTTAATGTTGCTACGACTGAGGAATTGCTGAGCAGATTGAAGACAAATGGAGTGCCACTATTGAATTTAGCCAGCTTCGATCTGCCTGAAAATATGTCGCGCCTGAGAAATGCTGGATTGCTCAATGATCGCGGAGTGACCGAGCTGGGCGTTACTCACTTGATGGAATCTAAGTACTGGGGATTTGCCGAAAATTTGAGAAAAGAGGCCTAGTTGATGAAAACAACCAATCTTGCACAAGCACTGGCTATTGATAGTCAGTTGAGATTGCCTGGCAGTGCTGGTCGCTTACTCAAACAGATTCGGGATATTGAGCAAATGGCGCCCCTATTTCGGGATGCAGGCTTAATTAAGTCGGTAAAGCGACCATCAGTCGTCAATCTCGCGGTCTCCGGTATAGCGAGTCATTCATGTATTCACCGTGCTTTGGGGGGATTTATCTATGCCTCCGCTGCGGTAAGAACAGATCTGACGATACAGGATAATAAGGTCAGCACTGCTGGATCTGATTCTGTATCTGAGCTTGATGATATTGATTTCGAAGCACAGAGAAAGCGCCTCGATTTGGTGGAGATGCGGCACAGCTATGCCCTAGTGGAGCGGCTGCTGCAACAGAAGGGTTCTGCCAACCTGATTCTTATTGATACCCCGTTGTTCATTGATCGTGACATGGTCCCATTGAAACGGAACGTGCGGCACTGGGCTGAATTTGAAAAGACTAGGGATACAATCGAGCGGTTTTGGCAGAATAACCGAGCATCCCTGTTTCCATGGAATCCGGAAGGCCCTGTCCTCACCAGCATTCTGGCTGAGCGATTCTCTGCCATTGTCAGTATCGCTCGGCAAGATTTGCGCACAGAAGAAGGCCGTAAGCATATTTTAACCAGCGACGGTTTTGCGCCGAACACGGCTGCCTTGCTCGAAGGATTGGAAGAGCGTCTTAGCGGCATTGGCGATACTCGTTTTATCAATGGCATATTGGGTAACTTCACCCGAACTATCGCTTTTCGGATGACCGAGAATCGATCACGAATGGAGCCTGCTGGTGAGGTGGGACAAGGAGTCATTGGCTTTCACTTTCGCAGTGCGCGCTCAAGTCAAATAAAACTGGCCCAGTTGGCTGGAGAAGAATCCGATTGGAATTCCACCTTGCTGGATACAGTGGCATCCCGATTGATGATTCTGGATATGCAAAGCAGGAAGCAAGCAATGCCATTGCCGCAGCTGTTAAGTCGGCAGCAACTCAATATTCTCGAAAAATTCACTGCCTACTATCAGCAAGGGTTAAATGAAGCTCTGCGTAGTAATGATGTTGAAAGTACGTGGTTATCCGGTCTCGATGAAGGGTTTGAATCATGAAACACAAGGTACTTGGAAAGCTGGTTGGCAATACCGGTGACGCAGCGCAACTGACGATGGTGGTTCAGGATTCCTTTTCCGTACGCCGAGGGGAGTTTGTCCGCATCATGCATCAGGAACGCGCCGATGAAGGCGTTGTGCCTGTGCTCGGACGAGTTACCAGAATTACTCGAACTAATATGCTGTTCAATGCTGGCTTTGGCGATGGCGTGACTGAGCTCGAATTACTCCCGGGCGCCAGCGTTACTGGCGAGAATCTCTATGCAAATGTTGAACTGGTTGGTTACCGCGATCCGGTGTCTCGTCAGATAAAAATTCCGCGCCGCCCGCTCGATCCCGGCGCTGCCGTTGAAACGGTGGATTTTCAATTTTTAAGCGACTTCTACGAATTCAACGAACACTCGAGTTTGCACCTAGGAAATCTCGTTGGGTATGAGCGCGGCGATAACACAGTGCCCGTCTTTTTAGACGTAAACAAACTGGTCACTGAGCATATGGCCGTTTTGGCGATGACTGGTTCAGGTAAGTCCTACACAGTTGGCCGTATCATTGAACGCTTGGTGGCACTGAACAATGGAACTGTTGTTGTTTTCGACCCGCATGGTGAATATGGAAAAGCCTTGGCAAAAGGGCAATTGAACTTCTCAGAAGGCCTGTCAGAAAGCGAAGATGGACGCGATCGCACTACGCTTCCGAAAATCCGCGAGACCTTGGAACGATTACAGCAAGCTGGAGCGGGAATCCATGTTTACACACCACAAAATGATTCGTTCAAGCACAAATACGCAGGCAAAAACACCCAGCTTGCGCTGCAGTTCGATCACTTTGAAATGGATGATGTGGCAGAGATTCTGCCAGGACTGACCGAGCCGCAGCAACGTGTTCTTGATGTGGCGTTGCGCTACTGGCGAACAGCAGACAAGACTGAGCCAAGAGATATCAATCGCCTTCGATATCTTCTCGGTGATGGCATTGAAGAGTTACGAGAATGGGATGATCTTTCTGAAGCAGAAGGCAAAGCATTAAACGGCCGCAGTGCGGCTGTGACTTCGATGAAGTTGTCTCGAGTACTCAACGAAGCGCAAAGTTTCTACTCTGCGGCTATGGCCGCCCCGACCGATGTTTACAAAATGGTCGGCCGCCCTTCGAATAAACAGGGGCGTCTCGTTGTGATCGATCTGCAAGGGCTGAGTGATACGGCCAAACAGGTGATCTGCGCGCTACTTTCCAGTGAGATTTTACGTGCTGCGTCCAGCAAAACAGATCCACTGCGACCTTGTTTCCTGGTTTATGAAGAAGGACATAATTTTGCTCCTGCCGGCGGAAATGCGGTCAGTCACCGGATCATCAAGAAAATTGCTGGTGAAGGGCGCAAATTTGGCGTTGGCTTTGCCATTGTTAGCCAGCGTCCATCAAAATTGGACGCAGATGTGACATCACAGTGCAACACCCTGATTACCATGCGACTGAAAAACCCGGACGACCAGCGCTTTATCGCAAAAGCGTCTGACATGGTAAGTAAGGCCGACTTGGACGAGTTGCCTAATTTGTCAACGGGTGAGGCTTTGGTATGTGGGCGATCTATTCCTGCTCCACTCTTGGTTAAAGTGGGTGGCAAGGCTCTGATACACGGCGGAGAATCGCCTGAAGTGCTGCGAGTTTGGGGAAGCTTTGGTGACTGATCTCGTAGGGCGTATTTGCGCAGAAATGTCCTCACTCGAGTTTGTCGGTCGCAGTTACCCCATGCTGTCTAGCTGGGGGGTTCGTGACGAGGATGTCTTAATTCACAGCTTAGGTTGCAGTGCTTGGAATCAGCTAGGATATGAACTTGGTTTTATGGCGGTAACCGAGTATCCGGTGCCGATGACGCATGGTGCTGATATTCGTTCTGACTCAACCTGGTTTTGCCGAACGAAACGGACGCCTGATGTCTTGATTGAGTTTGAACGCTTCGATGGAACCGCTCGGGGGAAAAAAAAGCTCGACGAGAAGCTTTGCAATTTACTCGAGGCATCCATGAGGTGGGGTGATGCTCCTTCAGTGCTGATTCTTTCGGCCTGGAGCAAGGGGGTTGTCTCTGCGCCAAATAAAGATGTGCTTCTACAGAGATGTCGACAAGGTTTCAAATCGTCGGTTGGTGTGCTGGTCCCGGCAATACGAAATACAGCTGTTATTTTTAACCGGTTTATTTTTGAGATTGAGCCCAGTGGAACTCTACTTCTCAAACAGATTCGTAGTGAGAGGTTGATGTGAAAATTAAGTCTGCACACTTTCTGCCAGGTACCAATAAACGCTTAGGCAATAGGTATCTCTTGCTCGAATGTCTCGGTGACGGCAGTCATGGTTGGGTATGGCGGGCGGAGAGACTGTCAGACAACACCATTGTCGCGGTGAAGATACCTAAAGACCTGACTAAAGATGATCGTCTACTTGCCGAAGGAAAAGAGCTTCTAACAGTAGATCAACATCCTAATATCGTTCGGATTTGTGATATGGGGAGAATTCCTCCAGAGAACGAATGGTTCTTCATAGAAATGGAGTACTTTCCGAGTCAAAGCCTTGCTCAAAAACTGGAGCAAAGAGATAAACATTTCGGTAACACGTTTGAGTGGCTGTTCGGCATATATGCGCAGGTGCTTGACGCTGTTGGTTTTTTGGCAACTTTACCAACCCCTATTTCGCATGGCGACATCAAACCACATAATATTCTTGTGGGTGCGGGAGATTTGGTGAAGTTGACTGACTTTGGAAGCTCCGCTCTTCCCGAAGAAATTTATGTCCGAACTCGGGAAAATGGGGGTACAGTTCTGTATGCTGCACCAGAGTTTTCCGATAGTGTTTCTCGCAAAGGAACATTTGAGGATTTATTGAGAGGTGATATCTACAGCCTCGGTGTTCTTTTATATCAATTGTTAACTGGACAGCTCCCGCATGACACACCTTCTCAGGTGCGCCGCCATGCACCCTTCAAGCGCCCCAGTGAAATCAACACCAACATTGTTCCTGCTGTGGATGCACTGATCCTGAGGTGCATGAGGAAATTACCGTCTGAGCGATACTGCGATATTGAATCTCTTCGATCCGATTTTGAGCTGGCAAGGCAAAAGCAATTAAGCGCTCCACAATACACCGTAACGCCATCAGGCGGGCAGGTCTCTACGGATTGGTCAACATCGGTTGTTACGGCCTTGGAGGAAAAAGACTACCTAAAGGCCGCAAAAGTAGCTGGGAGTGAGTTTACTCGCAACCATGATTTTACTGCTTTGGTACAGCAACTGAATGCGCTCTATCGTGCAAATAGACTGTTTGATTTTGAAGAGGTATTCCTCCGAGAATACAAAAGCGGCCTACAGGGGAGTGATCAACAATCAATCCGATTGATTGGCATAAAGGCGTTTCTTACGCTTCGAAAAACTAATCCAGCAAAAGCTCTTATTCAGGAGGCAGAAAGGCTGGATGGTGAGTCGCTAGAGCTTGATTTTCTGCGTGCAACGTTGTTTGGATTGGAGGCTAATTTCTCGGAGGCACGCGAAGCGCTTGAGGTAATAAATAGAAAGTGTCCGAGTAAATCTCACGTTCTAATCCGCTTGATCCAAGTTTGTGAACAGATGCGAGACTATTCCGCTGCTGCTGGCTATCTAAAGCATGCTTTGCGCATCATCAATAATTCGGTGGAGTTGGAATCTAAGCGGCAGTTTTACCAGGGATTAGGACTTTGGTAAATGGAAGGTATGTTCTCTGAATGGTAAATAAAGTGGGGGATGAACGTGTAAATCGCTATCAAAATCCCCCGGAAAGTGAGCGGTTGTCATTGGAAGTTGGTTTATGGTTGGCCTGGTGTTGCTCAAAAGTGAGAATAGACAAGGGCTGCATCGCTACGAGCTTTGCTACATCTGGTACCGATAATATTTGCGGGGGGATTACCGTTTCAGTGATGCATGCTTGCCCAGGCTAAATCAGCCAGTATGATGCCCCTCTTCATATAACGGTCATCATCACGCAAGATGCTGCTCAGCAGTGGCTCCACCTGTGCAAGCAGTTCACGGGTGTCTGCAGCCTGCTCGATATCTGGTTGTTGTAGTAGGTTCTCGCTCTGAGAGTTGGCAACCCCTTACAAAGAGGGCGGCCTTGTCCCTCAGCATGTAGCTTCTTTGCTGCTTGGCCTTGGCCAATTGAACCAGATCGGTACTGGGTGTCGATACATGCAGGACGGTAGCACTAAAATATTATTGGTATACGGGTAGGTATATGATGAAATTTTTACAATGTGCATTTGTTGATTTTAAAGGCTTTGGTGTGCCATCTTCGATTCCGGCCTCGGCACCATTAAGTTGATGATTTTAAAATAAAAGCTCTAACTCTGTCAGTGCGAGTCAACATCCCATTAGGCGCAATCAGGCGTAAGGATGTTGAAAATGGCAAAAGTACAAGAACGACAAGGCGCAAAAGGTAAAACCTACCGTGTGGAATTCATGCGGGAGGGTTCTCGCGTATCTAAAACATTTCGCCTTAAAAAAGAGGCGGAAAAATTCGCCGCTTTAATCACCCTCAATGCTGACTTGGCTGGAACACTGGCTAACGTTACGCTCAATACTCTATCCCTCCAAAGTGCTATAGCTGAGTACCTCGACCAGCACACCGGCAAAGACCCCAACGTGAAAGGGCGTCTCAACTGGTGGGCCTGTGCGATTGGTGCAGACAAGTTAATCGGCAAAATCACAAAACAAGACGTTAAAAAATGCCTTCAGGCGATGCTTGACGATGGCATGGCTACGGCTACCCATAATAGGTACAAGTCCGCACTGTCCTCCGTGTTCGAGTTCATAAACGACCGCTACGACTGCCAGCACAACCCCGCCCGCCAGATCAAACAAATCAAAGAAGCCCGCCAGCGTGAGCGATTCGCATCCCGTGAGGAACTGGAGCGACTATTAGCAGCCTGCAAGGTAAGTCAGTGGGAGCGTCTGCACCTGCTTGTGCTGATGGCCGTCAGCACTGGGGCTCGCCGTTCTGAGCTCCTGGGGCTACGCTGGAGCGCGATCAACTTCCAAGACAAGACAGCATACCTAAGCGACACTAAGAACGGCACAGACCGTGTTTTGCCGCTCACTGGCGACTGTCTGAACGAGCTGGCCGCCTTTCGTGAAATAGGGAATGGCTGGTTGTTCCCACATCCTGATGATTCCCTATTCCCTTTCAAGCACTTCGATAAGCATTGGTACGCCGCATTGGCACAGGCAGAGATCACCGGCTTGGTGTTCCACGGTCTGAGACACACAACCGGCAGCTACCTGGCTATGAGTGGACAACCTCTGTCAGTGATTAAAGAGGTACTGGGCCACAAGACCATTGTCACTACTCAAAGATATGTCCACCACTCCGTTGAGAGTAAAAAGGCGGCGGTGGATGAGGTTTTTGGAAATATTTTAAATAAATAATCCAATACTTATTAATTGAATTAAAGAATTTTGTATTAGGTGAAATATATAAATGGGATAAAATCGAGTAAGCCACTTTACATTTTCACTAGGCTGATATAAAAGGGCTTGCAATATGAATTACGCTGAATCAATATGGCAGTCGTTGGCTCGCACTGACTAAGTAATTTAATTAAATCACTTTTCTGAGGGTATATATATGAACAAGGTACAAGAACTGGCTATGGACTTAAATAAGGCTATGTCCCAATTACGTGTTGCATGGGGTGCCCCAGCGCCTCATGCAAACACGCTTTGATATTTACTCCCCTTCCGTAACGCTCCAG
>NZ_JBSTYL010000028.1:0-56576 GCF_054052465.1 Aeromonas enterica
GCTAACCAGACAGCGGAGCGGTAGTTCAGTTGGTTAGAATACCGGCCTGTCACGCCGGGGGTCGCGGGTTCGAGTCCCGTCCGCTCCGCCAGTAAATTGAAAGGCCTTCCCAACCGGGAAGGCCTTTTTGCTTTTCTGATACCTCAAGTTCACCTGCTCAACTATGCCCATTTTCCCTTTGCTGTATCAATTCAACCTCGTTCAAGGGCCCTTGCCGTCCCTTTCTTATCAACCTCAATAAAACACGCAGAGCCAGACTGTGGTCACGTCGGGATGAGTCCACTCTACCCTGTGTTTCTGACGGGCGGGAATATTGATGTGATCGCCTGGGCCCAGTTGTACCGATTGTTGCTCCTGAGTCTGTGGATCGATGAACAACAGGCTGGCCTCTCCTTGCACGACTAGGATCCACTCATGTTCATCCTGATCGTACCACTCTCCCGGTGCTGTCTGATGGCCGTGGGAGAGAATGCGCTCGATCCGTAGGTGGTTGGTGCTGACCAGATCCTGAAAGAGTTCGGTAGGCAGTGGCGAGGGAATATCGTTCAACAGATTGCGCGTGTGCATGGGTCATCTCCCGTCTTGCAGTGCGAATGGTTCTCTGCAGTATAGAGGCGTGCCCCGTGGATGCAGGTGAGATCAGCAGCAAGCTGGTATGTAAATTCGTGCCCGAACGAGAACAATTCCTGCCATTTTGATGAAAAAATCAGGGAATTCACTGCAATTTCGACAAATTCTTGCTATTTTGCGCGCCACGAAAGCAAACGATTTCCTTCACACTTTCAGGACAAGTTATGGCAAAGCAAGATATGGCCGCCCAATCAGGGAACGGCGGCTTTTTGGACTCTTATTTTTCCATTTCCGCGCGCGGCAGTAGTGTGCGCCAGGAGCTGTTGGCCGGGTTGACCACCTTTTTGGCCATGGTCTACAGCATCATAGTGGTGCCGAACATGCTGGGCGCTGCCGGCTTTGAGCAGGGGCCCGTCTTCGTGGCCACCTGTTTGATCGCCGCCTTTGGCTCCCTGCTGATGGGGCTCTGGGCCAAGTTGCCGATGGCCATTGGTTGCGCCATCTCCCTCACCGCCTTTACTGCCTTCAGCCTGGTACTGGGTCAGGGGCTGAGCATACCAGTCGCCCTCGGCGCCATCTTCCTGATGGGGGTACTGTTTACCCTTATCAGTATCACAGGCGTGCGCCAGTGGATCCTGGACAACCTGCCCTCCGGTATCGCCCACGGCACCGGCATTGGTATCGGTCTGTTCCTGCTGCTGATCGCCACCAACGGCGTCGGCATGGTGATCAAGAACGAAGGGGCCGGTCTGCTGGTTCAACTGGGTGACGTGACCTCCTTCCCCGTCATCATGACGGTGCTGGGTCTGGCCGCCATCTTCGGTCTGGAGCGCCGCAAAGTGCCGGGCGGCATCCTGATGGTGATCATTGCCATCTCCATCCTCGGCCTCATGTTCGACCCGAAAGTGACCTGGCAGGGCTTCTTTGCCATGCCGAGCCTGACCGGCGAGAAGGGCTCTCTGGTTGGCAGCATGGATCTGCTAGGCGCCCTCAACCCTGTGGTCATCCCCACAGTGCTGGCGCTGGTAATGACAGCCGTCTTTGACGCCACCGGCACAATCCGTGCCGTGGCGGGCCAGGCCGGGCTCATCAATGAGCGTGGCCACATCATCAGCGGTGGCAAGGCGCTGACTGCCGACTCCGTCAGCAGCATGGTGGCTGGCGTCGTGGGCGGGGCTCCGGCTGCCGTCTATATCGAATCCGCCGCCGGCACCGCAGCCGGTGGCAAGACGGGTCTGACCGCAGCCCTGGTCGGCCTGCTGTTCTTGCTGATGATCTTCCTCTCC
This sequence comes from Aeromonas enterica, assembly GCF_054052465.1. NCBI lineage: Bacteria > Pseudomonadati > Pseudomonadota > Gammaproteobacteria > Aeromonadales > Aeromonadaceae > Aeromonas > Aeromonas enterica. The sequence continues at coordinate 1,857 of NZ_JBSTYL010000028.1, forward strand.
CCGCTCAGCTATCTGGTGCCGGCTTACGCCACTGCGCCGGCGCTGATGTACGTCGGCCTGCTGATGCTGGGCAACGTCACCAAGCTGGACTTCAGCGATTCGGTCGATGCGCTGGCCGGCATGCTGTGTGCCGTCTTCATCGTACTCACCTGCAACATAGTGACCGGCATCATGCTGGGCTTCGTGGCGCTGGTCGTGGGTCGTCTGTTTGCCGCCGAATGGAAGAAACTCAACGTCGGCACTGTCATCATTGCCGTGGCACTGGTGGTCTTCTATGCCGGGGGCTGGGCCATCTAAGGCTGCCGGTTAACGAGAAGGGCTCCTGCGGGGGCCCTTTTCATGGCTGTGAGGCCGCCTGCAGTTTTCCTCTCGTTTGCCTTGCACGGTTTCATATTGAAACATCAATGACTCTTCTCCTGTTTCAAATCCGAACCGAACAGGCCGTCATTTTTCTCCCGCTTTATCCCGTTAGACTGGCTCCATCAACCATTTGCCCACCCGTGCGGTGGCAAGCCAAGGAGTGAGCCATGAAGAAACTGATCAATGCCGTCGATGCGGTGGTCCGTGAACAACTGATGGGGATGGCTGCCGCCCACCCTGAGCTCAAGGTCCGTATCGAGCCCCACTACATCACCCGCGCCGACGCCCCCGTGATGGGCAAGGTGGCGCTGGTCTCCGGCGGTGGCAGCGGCCACGAGCCGATGCACGGCGGTCTGGTGGGCAAAGGAATGCTGGATGGCGCCTGCCCCGGCGAGATTTTTACCTCCCCAACCCCGGATCAGATGTACGAGTGCGGTCAGGCCGTTGATGGCGGTGCGGGCGTGCTGTTTCTGGTGAAGAACTACACCGGCGACGTGCTCAACTTCGAGACCGCAGTCGAGCTGCTGCATGGCGACGGGATCAAAGTAGGCTTCTCGCTGATCGATGACGACGTGGCGGTCAAAGACAGCCTCTATACCGCGGGTCGCCGTGGCGTCGCCACCACAGTGCTGTGCGAAAAACTGGTGGGCGCCGCAGCCGAAGCCGGCTACGACCTGGCTCGTTGCGAGGCGCTGGCCCGTCGTATCAACAACCAGAGCCGCACCATAGGTGTCGCCATGCACGCTTGTACCGTGCCTGCTGCCGGCAAACCCTCCTTCACCCTGGCGGATAACGAGATGGAGTTTGGTGTGGGCATCCACGGTGAGCCCGGCATAGCGCGCCGCCCCTTCACCGATCTCGATACCCTGGTGGGCGACATGTTCAGCGAACTGGCTGACAACACCCCCTATGGCCGCACCCTGCGCCACTGGGACAGAGCCTCCGGCAGCTGGCAGGAAGAGCACACCTTTATCGAGCAGCTCAACAAGGGTGATAGGGTTATCGCGCTGGTCAACAGCCTGGGTGGCACCCCGATTTCAGAACTGTACGGTGTCTATGGTCGCCTCGCGGTCCTGTGTGAAGAGGCAGGCATCCATCTGGTGCGCAACCTGATTGGTCCCTACTGCACCTCCCTCGACATGACTGGCATCTCCATCACCCTGCTCAAGGTTGATGATGAATTGATGACCCTGTGGGATGCTCCCGTTCATACACCTGCCCTGCGTCGTGGCTGCTAAGGAGCCCTCATTCTCATGCTAAGCAAACATCAAATCGTCAACTGGCTGCTCGACTGCGAGCACATCTTCACCGAGCAGCGTGACTATCTCACTGCGCTGGATACCGACATCGGCGATGGCGACCATGGTCTCAACATGCAGCGTGGCTTCGTCAAAGTTGCCGAGAAGCTGCCAGCGGTGGCGGACAAGGATATTGGCCAGGTGCTGAAAACCACCGGCATGACACTGCTCTCCTCGGTTGGCGGTGCCAGCGGCCCGCTCTACGGCACCTTCTTCATTCGGGCTGCAGCCAGCACGGACGCCTGCCAGAGTTTGTCTCTGGAACAGCTTGGCAAAATGTTGAGTGATGGCATTGAGGGGATCGTCTCTCGCGGTCGAGCCGAGCCAGGCGACAAGACCATGTGCGACGCCTGGTGGCCCGCGCTGACCGCCCTGCAACAGGCGCAGCAGCAGGCGCTGCCGTTGCCCGAGGCGCTGGACAAGGCGGTGGCAGCCGCTGCGGCTGGCACCGAGGCCACCATACAGATGCAGGCCCGCAAGGGGCGGGCCAGCTATCTGGGCGAGCGCAGCATCGGCCATCAGGATGCCGGGGCCACCTCGACCCTGTTGCTACTGACCGCCCTGCGTGACAGAGCGAGGTTATGACATGATCGGAATCGTAGTTGTCTCTCACAGCGCCATGTTGGCGGCCGGATTGAAAGCGCTGGCCGACCAGCTGGGTAGCCAGGCTCGCCTGCTGCTGGCGGCCGGGGTCGATGACCCCGACCACCCCATCGGCACAGATGCCATCGCCGTGATGAGTGCGATTGAAGAAGCGGACGACGGCAGCGGCGTGCTGGTACTGATGGATTTGGGCAGTGCCCTGCTCAGCGCCGAAACCGCCCTCGAACTGCTGCCCCCCGAGCTGAGTGCCCGGGTGCGGCTCTGCCCGGCCCCGCTGGTCGAGGGTACTCTGGCCGCCGTGGTGGCGGCCGGTTCCGGTATGAGCCTCGACGAGGTGGCAGCCGAAGCGCTCAGCTCCCTGGGCCTGAAGCAGGCGATGCTGCCTGCCACCGCAGAGCTGGCAGCCACTGACACCGCACCGGTAGCCGACGAGGGCTGGTTGCGCTGCGAGGTGGTGGTCGACAACCCCCATGGCCTGCATGTGCGCCCCGCCGCCCGGCTGGTGGCGGCCCTCAAGCCCTTTGCCGCCGAACTGAAACTGCAAAAGGGAGATAAAGAGGCCAATCCCCGCAGCCTGACCCGGCTCGCCATGCTCAACGTGCGTCACGGGGAGAGTCTCACCCTGCTGGCCCGTGGCGTGGATGCCGACGCCGCCCTGACCTGTTTCAAACAGCTGGCCCTTGAGCGCTTCGGCGACTGATCGCCGCTCGCCAGCCTGTTTCAAGGCGCGGCACCGGCTCGATGGGCAGGTTGACGTGCCACTCAAGACGAAGGGTTCCCCGGCATGGCCGCCCCTTCGCCCCATTCTTAAAGAAAAGAGAGGGATAGAAAATGGACCGTATCATCATCAGCCCCAGCAAATATGTACAAGGGAACGGGGCCCTCGCCAACATAGGCAACTACGTCAAGGCACTCGGCGCCAAGCCGCTCGTCCTGGCGGACGCCTTCGTCACCAAGCTGGTCGGTGACACCGTGGCTACCAGCTTCCATGAGGCAGGTATCCAGCCCGAATTTGACTGCTTCAATGGCGAGTGTTCTCGTCCCGAGATCGACCGGCTGCGGGCTCGCTGCAACCAGACGCCGTTTGACGTCGTCATCGGCATCGGCGGCGGCAAGACGCTGGATACCGCCAAGTCGGTTGCCTTCTATCAGAAGGTGCCTGTGGTCATAGTGCCGACCATTGCCTCCACCGATGCTCCCACCAGTGCGCTGGCGGTCATCTACACCCCGGAAGGGCAATTCAGTGAATACCTGATGATCCCGACCAACCCCGATATGGTCATCATGGATACCGGCGTGGTCGCCCGTGCACCGGTGCGGCTGCTGGTTTCCGGCATGGGGGATGCGCTCTCCACCTATTTCGAAGCGCGTGCCAACAAAGTCTCCGGCTGCAAGACCATGGCCGGTGGCGCCTCTACCCTGGCGGCCCAGGCCATCGCCGAACTCTGCTACAAGACTCTGCTGGCCGATGGCTACAAGGCCAAGCTGGCGGTGGAGCAGGGGCTCTGCACCAAGGCGGTGGAGAACATCATCGAGGCCAACACCTATCTGAGCGGTATCGGCTTCGAGAGCAGCGGGCTGGCTGCCGCCCACGCCGTTCACAACGGCTTGACTCAGCTCACCGAGTGTCATCACCTCTATCACGGCGAGAAAGTGGCGTTCGGTACCCTGGTGCAGCTGGTGTTGGAGAATGCGCCCATGGCGGAGATCGACACCGTGCTGGCCTTCTGCCGCGCGATCGGCCTGCCGACCAACCTGCACATGATGGGAGTCAAGGAGCTGGACATGGCGCGTCTGATGGAGGTGGCCAAGGCTTCCACCGCCGAGGGGGAGACCATCCACAACATGCCGTTCAGGGTCACCGCCGAGGATGTGCTGGCGGCCATCGTCACCGCCCACCAGCTAGGGTTGTAACCGCATCGCTCATTACTTTGCATATAAAACGGCCCCGCAACTGCGGGGCCGTTTCATTTTCGCGGGCCGGTTGGCGACAATTCGGGTCAGCGTCAGCCGTGATAGTCGGCGGGATCTATACCAAGCAGCTTCAGCCGTCGCCAGAGGGTGGTGCGGCTGATGCCCAGATGCTGGGCCATCTGGCTCACCTGCCCCTTGCAGGCGTGAGCGCAGCGCAAGATGGCTTGACGCTCCAGCTCGGCCAGGGTGAGCAGCGGTTGCCCCACCACCTCGTTTTCCACCAGCCGATAACCGTGCCGAATGGCGGCGGGCAGTGCCTCCGGCGGGATCAGCTCATGACTCGAGTGAAGCAGGGCATATTCAACCGCGCTGCGCAGTTCCCCCAGATTGCCGGGCCAGGGGTAGGCGAGCAGGCAGTCGAGGGCCGCCGGACTGAACTGGCGCACCGGCTCGCGTCCCTGCGCCGCCAGCTGCTGGCTGATGAGGGCTGGCAAGTCGGCGCCGCGCTCCCGCAGTCCCGGCAGCCAGAGCTCGCATGCCTGCAGGGCGTAGAGCAGCTGGCGCCCAAACTGTCCCTCCTGCACCCGTTGCTCCAGCGCCGCGCTGCTGGTCGCTATGATCCGCACCTTCAGCGGCAGGATGCGGGCCGAGTCGAAGCGCTGGATGCGGCCTGTCTTTAGCAGTTGCAGCAGCGCCGCCTGCATAGGGGCACAGAGACACTCCACCTGCTCCAGCACGAGTGTGCCGCCGTGAGCCAGTTCGAACTTGCCTGCTCGCTCCTGTCCCGCCTCGTCGGAACCCATCAGCTCCAGCGCCATCCGATCGTTCGGCAGCGCCTGACAGTTGAGGGTAATAAGCGGCCCGGCAGCCTGTTCGCTGGCGAAGTGAATGGCCTCCGCCAGCTGGGCCTTGCCTACCTCCTCCTCTCCACGCAGCAACATGGGGCCCTGGCTGCGTGCCGCCTGGCGGGCATGGCGCAGCAGCTTGCGCATGGCGCTCGATTCGCCCACCAGGGCGGAGAGGTCGGGCACCGCCTGGCGCAGCTGATTGATGGCCCTGAGCCTGTCCAGCGGGTGCAGCAGGGCGATGAAGCCGACCCCGTCCGGGCCGGGCAGTGGCTTGAGGCTTATCAGCGCATTGATGAACTCGCCGGCACGCTCCAGCGTCACTTCCACGTGACTCAGTGGTGTTTGGCCCCGGATGGCAAGTTGCAAGCGTTGGGGCAACAGCAGATGCTGTTCCAGCGGCTGGCCGAGGCAGAGAGCGGGATCGAGTCGCAGCCGACTGGCCGCGAGCCCGTTGAGGTAGCGCAGCCTGCCCTGCGGATCCCAGGCCAGCACACCGTCATCCATGCCATCGAGCAGGGCGTAGAGCTCGCTCAGATGGTGCTGGGACTCCTGCATCAGGGTCTCCATCTGCAGCAGATGGGCCAGCTCGCGACCGGCGCTGACGGTGAGCGCCAGATCCCCCGTCGTTGCCTCTTCCACCTTGCAGACCAGCGCCATGATGGCGACCTGACGGCCATTGCTGTTGTAGACCGGACTGGCGCAGCTGTGCCAGGGGTGGAGGGTCTGGTTGAAGTGCTGGGCGCCGCTGATGCAGAGGGGTATCCCTTCCAGCGCCGCCAGATTGATGGCATTGGTGCCGATGCGCCCCTCGCTGAAGAAGGCGCCGAGCCCAAAGCCCAGCGCCTCCAGTTCTGCCAGTGTCTCGCGATGGCCGGTGCGGGCCAGCAGGCAGCCGCTCTCATCGGTGAGCAGCAGGGCGCAAGGGCGCCCCTCCATAAATTCGTAGAGATCTTCGAGGGCCATCTCGCCGGTGGTGAGCAGATCCCGCTTGCGTTGGCGCAGGCTCTGCAGGGTCTGCCCCTTGGCGCTATGGGGTGGATGCCAGAGGATCTGGCTGGTCTGGTGGGCACAGCGCAGCCAGGAGGCCTGCAGATAATCGGGCCAGGGCTGGAGCGGCTGGAGGTGAGATGGCGTGGTCACAGCTATGTCCGGCAAAAGGAGAAGCCGTCATTTAACCATGCTCCCCCCGCAGATTCAGTGACCTGCCTCAGAGGGTGGCAACCCCGTCTTCATCCCGGTCAGGTTCACCATCGGCAAATTGCTGATCGAGCCAGTGGCAGAAGGCGCGGCACTCAGGCATCGCCTCGCTCTCCTGATGCACCAGCAGATTCCACTGCGGTCCCTTGACCCGACGGGCGGAGAGCGGCAACAGCTGCCCCTGCTGGCGAGCGGGACGGGAGAGCAGTTCGCTCACCAGCGCTACGCCGAGTCCGGCACTGGCCGCCTCCAGCAGCAGACCGGGATCGGAGAAATTGAGTCCCCGAGTTTGCAGCTGCAGATCCTCTCCTCCTTTTAGCGTCCAGTGATGCCAATCCAGTTCCCGCTCACCGTGCAGCGTGGTGCGCTCCGTCACAGGCTGCGCCAGCACGGTGGAGGTGGCGACCGGCAGCAAGCGATCCGCCACCATTTGCTGATGGCGACACTCGGCCTGCGGCCCGAGATCCCAGCGCAGGGCGAGATCGATGCTCTGCTCGACCATATCGGGCTCTTCGTCGCTGGTGAACAGCCAGAGATCGATGTCGGGATGCTGGCGATGAAACTCCCCCAGTCGGGGCAGCAGCCAGTGGCGGGCGATGGCGGTGCTGGTGTTGAGCACCAGCTGGTTCGGTTTGCGGTACTGCTCCAGCCGCTGGATCCCCACCGCCAGCTGCAACAGCACGCTCTGGATGGTCTCCAGCAGATCCTGCCCCGCATCGGTCAGAACGACCGAGCGCCCCTGCCGGTGAAACAGCGGCTGGCCGAGCAGTTCCTCCAGCGAGCGGATCTGCTGGCTGATGGCGGATTGGGTCAGGTGCAGTTCCTGCGCCGCCTGATGAAAACTGCCCAGTCTGGCCGCTGCCTCAAAGCCCCGCAGCACATTGAGCGGGGGCCAGTGTTTGAACATCATTGATTAGCTCCGCTTATCACTTATGCCGAAAATCGATCGTTTGTCCGCCATCCTCGCGGCGGCTAGTCTATTACTCAGCGTGATCTGATTAACAGCGTTTGTTTTGTTCCTCTTTCTGTTCCCCCGGCCTCTCAGGTGGGAGCCCGTTTTCACAGGAGTTATCTCATGTCATCCCGTCGCCATGTTCTGAAACAGCTGGCCGCCCTCGGCGCATTGGCCGGGCTGGGCGCGCTGCCAAGGGCCAATGCCGCCGCAACCGTCGCCAGCCCGGCCGATGCCCGCTTCTACATGCCGGAGGAGTCGACATTTCAGACCCGGGTCTGGGTCGCTTTTGCCGCCAGCGCCGATATCTGGGGCCGTGATTACAAGGAGGTGCAGGCCACCATAGGGCGGCTGGTTCAGGCCATGACGCCCTATACCGAGGTGAGCGTGCTTTGCCGGAAGGAGGAAGAGGCGCTGGCCCGCCAGCTCTGCGGCGAGCAGAACACCCGCTTCGTCATTGCCGCGCTGGACGACATCTGGCTGCGGGATACCGGCGGCGTCTTCGTCCAGAACGAGGAGGGGGAGCTGGGGCTGGTGAATTTCAACTTCAACGGCTGGGGCGACAAGCAGGAGCACCAGCAGGATGCTGGCGTGGCCGAACTGGTGAGCCGGCAGGCGGATGCTCACTATCTGCAAAGCAAGCTGACTGGCGAAGGAGGCGGCATCGAGGTGGATGGCAACGGCACCGCCATCATGACCGAGAGCTGCTGGCTCAACAGCAACCGCAACCCAGGGGTGAGCAAGGTGCAACTGGAGGCGGAGCTCAAAGCCAATCTGGGCGTGCGCAAAATCATCTGGCTGCCGGGCGTCAGGGGCAAGGACATCACGGATGCCCACGTCGACTTTTACGCCCGCTTCGTGCGCCCCGGGGTGGTGGTGGTCAATCTGGACAACGACCCGGAATCCCACGACTACGAGGTGACTCGCCGGCACCTGGCCATCCTCAAGCAGGCCACCGATGCGGACGGCAACAAGCTGGAGCTGCATATCCTGCCACCACCGCTCGATGGACGGGACAACCGCTTCAGCCGCAGCCGGGATTTTGCCGCCGGTTATATCAACTATCTGCCCATCAATGACGCCGTGATCGTCCCCGAGTTTGGCGACAAGGCGGCAGATCGCTACTGCCATGATCTGCTGGCCCGTCTCTACCCCGGCCGAAAAATCGTACAGATAAACATTGATCCGGTGGCCGCCGGGGGCGGCGGCATTCACTGCATCACTCTGCACCAACCAGCCTGAACCTCCTCTATCGACTCATGACCCGGGGCGTTGCGACGCCCCATGTCAACAAGCGTGTCCGCCCGGGTGGCGAGATGGTCAGGCCGCCGATAACCTCAGATCCCTGTCATGCCGATCTCGTCGAGCTGGACATGGGCACCCTGGCGCAGGGTGTAGAGCACGGCCTCGGCCAGATCCTCGACCTGCAACCAGCCGGGTTTGCGATCGCCCGGGCAGGTTGGTGGCGGCACCTGCACCAGACCGGGACAGAGGGTGTGCACCCGAATGCCCTGGTGCTGGACCTCTTCCCGCAGCGCCTTGGCAAACCCCAGCACGGCAAACTTGGCGGCGCAGTAGACGCTGGCCCTGGCATAGCCATTTTTGGCGGCCTGGGAGGCGATGTTGATGATGGTACCGTGCTGATGGGCCAGCATGTCCGGCAGGCAGGACTGGGTCAGCAGAAAGCTGCCCTTGGCGCAGGTGTTCATCACCCTGTCCCATTCGGATTCCGGCAGGTCCTGCACCAGATGGTCGCTGCCGACCCCGCTGTTGTTGATCAGCAGATCGATGGGGCCGAGCAGGGCCTTGGCCTGGGCGTGCTGGGCTCGTACCTGGGCGCTGTCGCAGATATCCAGCACCAGCGGCAGGACTCTCACACCGTACTGTGCGCTGAGGCGTGCCGCTTCTCGCTCCAGCAAGGGCTGGCGACGAGAAGCCAGCACCAGTTCGATCCCCTGCGCGGCCAGCGCCTCGGCGATAGCCAGCCCTATGCCACTGGCGCCACCGCTGATCAGGGCGCGTTTTGCTCTCAATTCGTTCATGTCGTGTACCTCCTGAGTGAACCCGCATTGTGTCGGTATGAGCCAGGGGAGAGTAGAGGAGGGAGGCGGCGGATTCGTACCTTGGTTCGGATTTTGGCGTTCAGATTCGAACCCTGGTTCGATGATGGGGATGGTGCCGCGGCCGGCGCCTTGTCAGCCATGGCCTCGCTGCCGCTCATGGCTGAGGCATGGAGACGATCCACTGACTGAAGCCAATAAAAACGCCGCCCGGTGGGCGGCGTTTTTGGCGGATGAAGTGGTTCAATCGGCCTTGAGGATCGTGGCCGGCGTTATGACGGCAACTTGCTCGCCCTCCCGGATCCAGGCATCCAGCAGGGTATACCCCACCGCCAGTACGACCGGGCCGATGAAGAGACCGATGATCCCCATCGCCAGCAAGCCGCCGATAACCCCCACCAGAATGAGGATCAGCGGCAGATCGGCACCACGCTTGATGAGGAAGGGGCGCAGGAAGTTGTCCATGGTGCCCGCCAGCAGCGACCAGACCAGCAGGAAGGTGCCCCAGGTGGTGTCGCCGCTCCAGTAGAGGTAGCCGACACAGGCCAGCAGCACGGGAAAGGGACCGATCTGGGCCACGATCAGCAGGAACATCACCACCACCAGGATCATGGTGTAGGGGATGCCGGCAATCAGCAGGCCGACCCCGGCTACCGAGGATTGCACCAGGGCGGTCACCACCACCCCCATGGCCACGGCGCGGATCGCCTGGGAGGCCAGCACGGTCGCGTTGTCACCGCGCTCCCCCGCCAGGCGGTGGGCGAAGCGGCGGATCCCGTCAGCTGCCTTCTCACCCGAGTGGTAGAGCAGGCCGCAAATGGCAACGGTCAGCAAGAAGTGGACGAACAGCAAACCCAGATTGCCGGCCTGGGAGGCGAGCCAGCGGGCGGTCTGGCCAAAATAGGGGGCCAGCTTGGTAAACAGCACCTGACCACCGCTCGCCAGGATCTGCTGCCAGAACTCATACAGCTTGGTGCCTACCAGCGGGATCTGCTGCAGCCAGAGCAACTCGGGCGGCGGTGAATGGCTGATGGTGGTGCCGAGATCGATCAGCATGGGCGCCTTCTCTGCCAGGTTGGCCAGCGCCATGAACAGCGGGATGACGAAGATCAGCAGCAGAATGCTGGTCATCAACAGTGCGGCCAGGGCGCGCTTGCCCCACAACAGGCGCTGGGCCATCCGCATCAGCGGCCAGGTGGCGATGGTGATCATGGTGGCCCACACCAGTGCGGGCAGGAAGGGGCGCAGTACCATAAAGCACGAGATGATGAGGATGCTGAGAAACAGTACCCCCAGAGTTATCTTGGCCAAATCCACTTTTTTCATATTCATAGCAATCCCTTGTCGGGGCCGGAGCCCTTGGGTAGCGGGTCAGAGTTCATGAGTGAGAGTATCCACCAGAGGCCGGCGCTCAACCAGAGCCCCAGGCAACAATAGAGTAGCCACTGGCCGAGCAGGATGAGCCAGGAGCTGGTCAGCCAGAATGGCAGCGCCCACAGCAGTACCCCGAGGAGCAGGCCGCCGAACAGGGTGATCGCCAGGGTGTGCCAGGGTTTTCGCCGCTCCCTCGACAATGGCAGCGGCATGCCGAGGGTCAAACCCAGACTGAACATGGCCAGGCCTGCCAGCACCGAGGATTGGTTCCACCAGGCGGCCAGTGCGTAGGCGAGGGTAAGTCCGGCCCAGCTCCACGTCCTGATCGCCATGCCGGAGAAGCTGGGATGGATCGCCAGCATCAGACCGCCCAGCAGCAGTCCCGCCGCCACATCAGACAGGAAGTGGACGCCGAGCCAGACCCGGGCCAACCCGGTCAGAGCCGCCAGCAGCAGTGCCAGCACGGCGCCGCGCCAGACGCCGGAGGGCCAGTACCACCTGAGCAGCAGGCCCCAAAACAGCAACGCCGAGGCGGCGTGACCGCTTGGCATGCCAAACCCCTGTGCACTCCCTTGCGCCAGCGCGGGATCGAGATGAAAGGGTCTGGGCCAGCCGAAGCCCTCTTTGACTAGCTGGACCAGCAGGGTGAGAGTCAGCATGGCCAGCAACAGTTGACGCAGACGGGGCCAGCCCAGCAGTGGCAGCAGCAAAGGTAGCAGGGCAAGCTGAAAGGCGGCTGAACCAAACAGATTGCTGGCGTCGAGCCAGGGCGCACTGGTCCCGATCCAGCCCTGCAAGCGTTGTATCAGCGGGACTTCCATCCGGTGCAGGGCATGGCCTTCGCCGCTGAAATCCGGCAGCCACAGCACTGGGCTGTCGGGGATGTCGGCCAGCCGGGGGGCCAGCCAGTCGAGCTGCGCCGGAAAGCGGCGCTGTGCATCAGGCAGCCGGGATGGTGCTATCAGCCTGGCGTTGAGGATCTCGCCGCCCAGATTGGGCGCCTGCAGCAGGGAGACGAAGCCCGAGTCTGTCTGCGCCCGGATGGGCTCCAGGGTCTGGCAGGCAAACAGGACGGCGCGCTGCCATGGCCCCAGCTCGGCGATGATCCGGCCTCGCAGGCCGGTCTCTTCAAACAGCTCGCGCAGCGCTGCCTGTCGGGGGGTCTCTCCTGCATCTATGTAACCGCCGGTCAGGCTGTAGCGGGAGGAAACCCTGTCCTGCACCAGCAGCAGCTGTTGCTGATGCTTGACCACGCAGACGGCCGCCGTGGGGGCGGCCGCGACCGGCAATGTCAGCAGCAGGGTGCAAAGCAGTAAAAAACAGGAGCGGAACATGGTGCCTGAGAGTTGGAGGACTATGGGCGCAAGGGTCACAGAAATCAGATAGTTGGGCAATGGTTTCCTGCCTGGGGTCCACCGGATGGCGGGGTTGGCTCTGGCCCAGCCTGCGGACAAGGATTGCCCTGTGGTGAGGCAGTCCCTAGTATTGGCAGCTATGTTATTTTCATGCAGCAAACCTTGGGACCTTCCATGAAACAGTTTGGTTTTTTTCTGGGCATCGCCATCGGCGTCATCCTGATCCTGTTCGGCAGCATAGTCATCTTCCAGGCCCTGCCCGCCGCCCTGGACGTGCTGGAGATGCCGAGTCGCATCCCGTTCGTGCGCGAGGTCTACACCTGGTTGATGACCAGCGCCAGCGGCCTCACCGGTCAGCTGGAGCAGAACTTCCTGGAGGCGTTCCAGACGGTACTCAAGCTGATACTGCTCATCACCTTCATGTGGGTCTGCGTCAAGCTGGTCAACATGGGCGTGCTGATCATCCGTGCCGGGGTGGATCTCATCCGTACCGCCATCGAGCACAGCGAGAGCGCCCAGACCAAGAAGTCCGAGCACGACAACCACTTCCAGTAAGCAGACGACGCCATGAAACAGGCCACCCCGGGGTGGCCTGTTTGCATTGAATCTTTACTTACTCGATCAGTGGCAGCTGGTCCGCCGGCGGGGACTGCACCACATCCTGATAGCGGGCGAGCAGCCGTTTGAAGGCATCTCCTTTTCGTACCTTGTCGAGCGCTTGCTGCAGGCGGGCGACCTGCTGTCTGTCGGCCGCCGGGTTGAAGGCGAAGCAGTTGTCCTGATCCGCCAGGGTGGCGACCGTGACGAAGGTGTCCGATGGAAAGCCCAGTTGTCTGGCCTGATGGAACAGCATCACCTCGTTGCCGGCCACCAGATCGGTGCGGGCCATGATGAGCTGGCGCACCACCTGATCCATCCGCTCCACCGACATCAGGTTGGCGGGGCTGATGCCCCGGTTGAGCAGCAGCTGCTCCCCCACGTCCGCCTGCATGACCCCGATCTGCAGCTTGGCCAGGTCCGCCTTGCCGGTCACCTTGGGGGCATCCCGCTTGCGGCCTACCAGAGAGACCCGCGAGTGGCTGATGGGGCAAACCCAGAGGAAGTGGGGATCCCGCGCCTGGGTGTGGGCTGTGGTGAACAGCACCGCATCCGGCTGCTGGGTCAGCAGGTACCAGGCCTTGGCCCAGGGCATGAAGTGAATGGGCTGCTCCGGCTCGCCCATCTCCTGCCACATCAGTCTCAGCAACTCCACCGCCAGGCCGGTGCTGTTGCCCTTCTCATCCTGGCCGTTGAACGGCATGTTCTGCTCGGAGTAATAGGTGAATGCCGAGGCGGGCAGGGCCGCACCGAGACAACAGCAGAGCATCAGGCTGAGCAGACGCGACATGGCAGCACTCCTTGCAACAAAGCGTCCTTCCAGTTTAGGGGGCTATGCCGAGAAGTTCATGGTTTCCGCTGTGCGGATAGGATGTGTGGCTGGGCGGTGAGCAATGGGGGAGGGAAAACAGGCCATCCTGCGATGGCCTGTGGCGGTGTGGCTTACTTGAGCAGGGCTTCCATCTCGGCTTCGGCGGCGGCGCGTGCGGCCTCGGCCTTGGCGGCCGAATCTGCCGCCATCGTTGCGGTCGCACTGGCGCTGCTGGCCGCCTGCTTGGCCGGTTCGGTCACGGCCTTGGTGGCCTGTTGCTGCACTGTGGTGCTGGCGCTGCTGACCGCCTGCTTGGCGGGTTCGGTCACGGCCTTGGTCGCCTGCTGCTGCACGGTCGCACTGGCGCTGCTGACCGTCTGTTTGGCGGGTTCGGTCACGGCCTTGGTCGCCTGCTGCTGCACGGTCGCACTGGCGCTGCCGACCACCTGCTTGGTGGTATCTGTCACGGTCTTGCTGGCTTGCTGTTGGGCCGAGGCGGTGGCGCTGCCGACCACCTGCTTGGTGGTATCTGTCATGGTCTTGCTGGCACCTTGCTGGATCGAGCCCAGCACACTGTCGAGTACCGAGGTAGTGGCACCGGCTCCGGCCAACGTCTTGTTGGCGTCGGAGAGTGCGGTGGCCGTCGGGTTGGCCTGAGCCTGCCAGTTCTGCATCTCGCTTGGCCAGGTCGGTGCGCTCGCGGCCAGGTTTTCGCCAAAGACCTGGGGTGTGCCATCGCCCTTGAGCAGCATGACGGACATCTGGTTGGTCTGTGAGTTCCACACCATGCCGGCCTGCTTGGCCACGTCCGGCACGGGGGCGTAGCGGGAGACCACGTAGAACAGCGGACCCTCCTGCTGCAGCTCGTTGGCTGTCTTGAGCAACTGCATGGTGCTGTCGTAATTGGGACCCAGAATGCTGGTCATCCGATCCTTGATCATCGGCTGTTCGAACAGATTGGCTTCGTTGGGGTCGAAACCGACCAGCGGCTTGAGCAGGGCCCACATCAACTGACTGGTGGGACTCATCATCAAGAGGGGGGCGACGCAGGCGGACAACATCAGGCTCAGGCAGGCCGCCTGGAGCAACGGCATGATACGCATTGGGATAACATCCAAATAACGATTTGATTAATAAGGTTATATTCGTCGAGAACCGACAAATCCACCGGGGTTTTCCTGCGCCGTTTTTGATGGGCGTGAGCAGGCGCTGGCAGGCTATCATATTGGCTTGGGAATGCCAGTCGGCGTGCGGTTTATTAATCAAGTTTGCGCCGTTTCCGGTCGCCTGAACCTTCTATCTAGCAAGGAGTGACATCATGTATCTGGGCAAGAGGGTAGGTGGCTGGCTGTTGCTGGCACTGCTGGGCGGGGCGACCGGCATTGGCGTGGCGGCAGAGCCGAAGCGGGCGGAAGTGGGAGCCGAACTGGTGCTGCCACTGGGCTCGCTGCCGGAGCGAGTCTGCTGGTATCAGGATCAGAAATATTCGCTGGGGGCCAGGATCCAGCAGGGCGACAGCTGGCTGGAGTGCGCCCCGCAAAACGCGCTGGAGAGCAACGGGCCACTGGCCTGGCGTGAATCTGAAAGGGCGTCGGATGTAGCCGGCAAAGCGGCGACGAGCAGTACCATTACCGTGGGCCAGTGAGGCTTTTCTTGATCCAGCTAAAGACATGGGCGTGATCTCTATCGCATAATGCGGCTCTTTTCCTCTCTTGGCTGGAACCTAAGAAATGGCTCGTCGCTCTTCCAATGCACAACGTCGTCGCAGTAGCTGGTGGTACAAACGCCTGTTGGCAAGGGAGCGGGAAGAGCGCGAAGCGCGTTCCGTCCGGGATTGATACAGCAGTGAAAACGGAGCCTTGGGCTCCGTTTTTTATTCATCACGCACAACCATAACGAAAACGGGGGCCCCAGGCCCCCGTTTTATTGTGTGTTTGCGGCTTAGCGCTGCAAGGCGGCCAGTGCCAGCTCGACCCGCTTGGCGTACTCGGGGTCGGCCTGCTCGAAGTGCTTGAGCTGGGCCGCGACTATGGCGTCATCCTCCACATTGACGAGGGAGCGCGCCAGGTTGGCGGCGAGGCGCGAACGCTGGCCCTCGTCCATGATGCGGAACAGGTTGCCCGGCTGGCTGTAATAGTCGCTATCGTAGTCGCGAAAATCGTAGTGCAGGGCGGCGCCTTCCAGACTCAGTGCAGGTTCGTGCTGCTCGCTCGGCTGCTGGGTGCCGAAGCGGTTCGGCTGGTAGTTGGGGCTGGCGCCGCCGTTGCTGTCGGCTCGCATGGCGCCGTCACGATGGGCGCCATGGTGGAACGGGCAGCGCGGCGCGTTGACCGGCAGCAGACCGTGGTTGACGCCGAGGCGGTAGCGCTGGGTGTCGCCGTAGGAGAAGAGTCGTCCCTGCAGCATGCGATCCGGCGAGAAGCCGATACCGGGCACCACGTTGGCCGGGGTGAACGCCGCCTGTTCCACATGGGCGAAGTAGTTGTCCGGGTTCTGGTTGAGCTCCAGCACGCCGACCGGGATCAGCGGGTAGTCGCTGTGCGGCCATACCTTGGTGAGATCGAACGGGTGGATCTGGTAGGTCTGGGCGTCGGCCTCTGGCATCACCTGCACATAGACCTTCCAGCGCGGGAAGTCGCCCTGCTCGATGGCATTGAACAGATCGGCCTGGCTGGTCTCCCGATCCTGACCGACGACGTTGGCGGCCTCTTCATCGGTATAGAAGCTGTGGCCCTGCTCGGTCTTGAAGTGGAACTTGACCCAGAAGCGCTCGTTGGCGTCATTGATGAAGCTGAAGGTATGGCTGCCATAGCCGTTCATCTCGCGCAGGCTCTTGGGGATGCCGCGATCACTGAAGAGGATGGTGACCTGGTGCAGGGATTCCGGATGGCGGGACCAGAAATCCCAGGCGGCGGTGGCGCTGCGCAGGTTGGTGCGCGGATCCCGTTTCTGGGTATGGATGAAGTCCGGGAATTTCAGCGGATCGCGAATGAAGAAGACAGGGGTGTTGTTACCCACCAGATCCCAGTTGCCCTGCTCCGTGTAGAACTTGAGGGCGAAGCCGCGCACGTCGCGCTCGGCATCGGCTGCGCCCTTCTCACCGGCCACGGTGGAGAAGCGCAGGAAGACGGGGGTCTGTTTGCCGATGGCGTTGAACAGATCCGCCTTGCTGAACTGGCTGATGTCATGGGTCACGGTAAAGGTGCCGTAAGCGCCCGAGCCTTTAGCGTGAACCACCCGCTCCGGGATCCGTTCCCGATCGAAGTGAGCCAACTTTTCCATCAACCAGATGTCTTGCATCAGCACCGGGCCGCGGGGACCGGCGGTGAGGCTGTTGTTGTTGTCGACAACGGGGGCTCCATTGGCACTGTGCAGGGTCTTGTCGTTCATGGTGCTTCTCCTTGTTGGTGAGCCTTGATTCTATAACAAGGAAAAACCCCGAGACCAATGGGTCTTCCCTCGCCCTTTGATAGTCATCGCAAATGAGTGTGACGGGGGGATGACCGGCCCCCGGTGATACGGCATGATGAGGGTTTGCCAAAGGAGCCCCTATGCAGATCCAGATCCGTCATGCCGAACCCGCCGATGCCCCCGCCTTGCGGGATCTCTACGCCATGCCCAATGCCCAGGCGGGCACCTTGCAACTGCCTTATCCGACTCTGGGCGTCTGGCAGACGCGGTTGGAGAACGGCAGCGTGGTGGCGCTGGTGGCCGAGGTCGACAGCCTGCTGGTAGGCCAGATCTCATTGCATGTGGAGCCCAACCCCAGACGCAAGCATGTGGCCGGCATTGGCATGGGGGTGCGGGATGACTGGGCTGGCAAGGGGATTGGTTCGGCTCTGCTGGGAGCCGCGCTGGAGATGGCCGACAACTGGCTCAACCTGCAACGCGTCGAACTCACCGTCTACACCGACAATCAGGGGGCGCTGGCGCTCTATCGCAAGTTCGGTTTCGTCGAGGAGGGGCTGGCCCGTGGCTACGCCTTTCGCCAGGGTGAGTACGTGGATGCCCTCTACATGGCGAGGATCCGGCCATGATCGACTACCGCCGCCGGCTCATCCCGGTGCTGCGGGCGCTGGAGCAGGATCCGGATCTCTCCATCGAGGCGCTGGCGGAGCGGGCCTGTCTTTCCCTCTACCATTTTCACCGGGTGTTCACCGCCGTGGCGGGCGAGGCGCCGGGGGAGATGTGCCGGCGCTTGCGCATGCAGCGGGCGGCCTGGCAGCTCTGCTACACCGATGCCAGCATCACCGCCATCGCGCTGGGGGCGGGGCTAGGCAGCTCCCAGGCGTTTGCCAAGGCCTTTCGTCGCTACTATGGCTGCACACCGGGCGCGTTTCGCAGTGACAAGAGCAAGAATGGACACCTGGAGAGCAAGGATGGACACGCATGGGAAGGCTCGTCCCCTTATGCTGAAGGCCACTCATCAGCAAGGAGCAACACCATGAAAACTGTCGAGATGGACGCCCGCACTCTGGCCTATGTGCGGGTCACCGGTCCCTATGGCGAGGGTTATGATGCCGTCTGCGGCCGCCTGCACCAGTGGGCCGCTGCGCGCGGGCTGGAGGGCGGGGAGTGGATCTTCATCTACCACGACAACCCGGAGGTGACGCCGCCGGCCCAGTGCCGCACCGACATCGGCATCACTGTGCCACCCCAGACCCGGGGCGAGGGCGAGGTGGAGACCCAGCTCATCCCGGCTGGCCGTTATGCCCAGTCCCGTTACCTCATCACCGATCGCAACCAGTACGGGCCGCGCTGGCAGGAGCATGTGGGTGACATAGTGGCTGCCGGGCTGGAGTTTGGCAGCGGCCCCTGCTTCGAGCTCTACCACAGCGTGAGCAACGATCCCCTGCGCGACGACGTGAGCTTCTGCTCCAGCGTGCGCTAGGCGTGCGGCAATAAAACGAGGCGCCCTGGGCGCCTCGTTTTGTTTGGAGTCACTGGCGTTCCGGCATGCCCGCCGCATCAGGGCTGGCTCGGCACCTTGTCCCGACGCGATTTCCACCACCAGCGCAGGCGGATCTGGGAGATCAACATGCCTGCCAGCATCAGGGCGCAGCCCACCATGGCGCGTTCATCCAGAGTCTCGCCGAGCAGCAGCACACCGCCGATGGCGGCGAAGACTGTCTCCAGGCTGAGGATGATGGCGGCGTGGGCCGGATGGGCACCGCGCTGCCCCACCACCTGCAGTGTGTAGCCGATACCGACCGAGACCAGACCGGCATAGAGCAGTGCCTGCCAACCCGCCATGGCGCCGCTCATGGTCGGCGTCTCCATGGTGAAGGCGACCCCCAGGCTGAGCAGGCCGCACACCAGGAACTGGACGCCAGCCAGGCGGATCGGTGCGACCCGGCTCGAGTAGTGATCCAGCACCAGCAGATGGATGGCCCAGAACAGGGCACCGATCACCTGCAACAGGTCGCCGTAGCCTATGGTGAACTCCTCGGTCACGCTCAGGTAATAGAGCCCCGCCATGGCGATGAGGGCGCCGATCCAGGTATTGGCCCCGGTCTTGTGGCGCAGGGCCAGGCCGATGACGGGCACCAGAATGATGTAGAGACCCGTGATGAAGCCCGCCTTGGCGGCCGTGGTATAGAGCAGCCCCACCTGCTGCAGGGAGGCGGCGCTGAACAGCACGACCCCGGCGAGCAGGCCTCCGGTCAGCAGCAGGCGCCGATCACCGGACTGACCCGTGGGCTGTCGTGACTTGAGCCACCACAAGAGCGGCAGCAGAGAGAGGGCCCCCAGCAGAAAGCGCAGGCCGTTGAAGGTGTAGGGCCCCATGTGGTCCATTCCGAGCCGCTGGGCGACGAAGCCCAGTCCCCAGATGGCGGCGGCCATCAATAACATCATGTTCGAACGCATAGATTCATCCCTGAAAGACGGACGGGCAGGACCGTTCCGCAAAGCGCCAGCCTTCAAGATAACCGTGTGCAGGGGGATTTGTCTTTAGCGCCGGCGAGTTTGGCCAGCAAGGGAGGGGAGGGCGAGCAGCACGCCCGGCTGAGAAACAGCCGTTATTGCGGTTCAGTGGCGATGGCCTTCAGCTACTGGCGAGTTTGGCCAGCAGGGGGATCAGGGCGAGCAGCAAGAGGTTGCCGCGCAGGATCCAGATCACCCAGAACTGCTGCTGGGTGGAGACCATGGGGGCCCGGCCCTGGCGCAGGGAGCGGCGCCAGCGATAGAAGAGACGACTAGGGTAGCCAAAGCTGATAGCCATCAGGAAAAACAGCAGCAGCTTGGTGCGATAGCCGGGGTTGGCGAGCAGCACGGCGGGCTGCTCGGGGTGGGCAAGTACCTGCAACACGCCCGTGATGAAAATGAGCAGCAGGGCCAGCGCCGCCAGGCCATCGGCCAGCAGCAGCTTGCGCACCTGTTCGATGGACATGCCACGTCTGAACAGGAAATACTCCGAGGTGATGGCCCCGGTCAGGGTGATCACGGCGCAATAGTGCAGCGCCATCAGCAGATCCGGGTTCAACATCCGTGTCGATTACCTCTTATTGAGCACATAACCAGCTTCCGTTTGGACGCCATCCTGTGGTGCTGATATTCTGACACTACATCATGTCTGACGGTAGCAGGAGTCCGGGTTGGATAAGCGTGTTGTCTCCAAGAAAACCTGGTCCCTGGTTGCCCGGATGCGGCTGGGGTTGCTGCTGCTGTTTATTCCCGTACTGATGCTGGGCGCCATCTACTATCTGCACATGGAACGCAGCCTGCAAAACGAGTTGCAGCAGCGTCTGCTCGCCACCAATCACCAGTTGCGTCACGTCTTCATTGAACCCTATCTCCACGAGATGGAACGGCAGTTTACGCTTATCTACGACCAAGTGAAGGTGGAAGATATCAGCGGTCCCCGGCTGCACAATACCGAGACCTATCTGAAGGAGTGGCGGCTCTACAAAGGGATGATGGCCGACCTGATCTACATCTATGTCGGCACGGCCGAGCGCCAGATGCTGATCTATCCCAAGTGGGAGGCAGATGCCAGTTTCGATCCCAGAGTGCGCCCCTGGTATCAGCTGGCCAATCAGCACGTGGGCAAGATGGTCTGGACCGAGCCCTACTACGACTACACCAATGGCAATCTGGTGATCGCCCTGGCGCGGGCCTTGACCGATGCCAGCGGCAAGGTGCAGGGAGTGTTTGCGGTCGATGCCATTCTGGCGCCCTTTTCGGCCCAGCTGAACCGCCAGGCCGACAACGGTTACCAGATGATCGTCAACCACTCCGGCGAGGTGCTGGTGCACCCGGATCCCGCCCAGTTGCTCAAGCCCATGGCCCATCCTGAGTGGCTCTCCCGTTTCAGCCTGGAAGACGGCATCTTTCTGGACAAGGCCTCCCAGCTGTTTGTGGCCTACAGCCAGTTGCCCGAGCGCAACTGGGTGCTGATCAGCGTGCAACCGGCGGCCAGCGTGCAGGCCGCGATCGACAGGGTCTCCCTCAACGTGCAGTTGCTGGTGGCGCTGGCCTGTGTGCTCTATTTCGTGCTGGCGCTGGTGTGGTCTCGTTATTTCCGCCGCATGCTTGACGAGATTGCCTCCATGATCCGGGCCAGCCGGACCCAACCCGATGATGTGCCCCAGGGCGGAATGCGGGAGCTCCAGCACGTTTACGCCGAGCTGGCCGAGGCGAGCAAGGATTATCACGAGGCCCGCCAGCAGGCCAATCTGGACAAGCTGACCGGTCTCTACAACCGCCGTTTCTTCGACGAACGCCTGACCCGGTTGTTGCTCGAACAGCAGCCCTTCTGTCTGGCCATGGTCGATCTCGATGACTTCAAGCGGGTCAACGACAACTATGGTCACCAGACAGGGGATGTGGTGCTCAAGCGGGTGGCCAAGCTGGCTATGCGGTTACTGGGAGATCATGGTTGGGTCTGCCGTTACGGCGGGGAGGAGCTGGTGGTGCTGATGGTCAATCCGGACACCCACTTCTGCCTGATGCTGCTGGAGCAGTTCCGCAAGGGGGTGGAGTCACTGGACTGGCGCGAGCCTGGCCTCAAACTCACCTTGAGTGGCGGGCTGGTGGCCAGCCATGGGGTGGCGCACGGCAAGACGCTGCTGGAGGTGGCCGATGCCGAGGTCTATCGCGCCAAGCGTGATGGCAAGAACCGCATCTACCTGGGCAACCCGCAGGCGCCGATGGCTGAAGAGGCAATATTGCCAACAGGCAGCCGGTTAAGTAACGAAGAGGCCTGAGGGCCTCTTCTTCATTCAGCCGGTCAGCTGCCAGTCGAGGGTAGGCCAGTCGTGTTCGGCAGCGACCTGCCGCAGACCGGGAGCCGGGTTGACCGCATGGGGATGAGTCACGGCTCGCAGCAGCGGCAGGTCGTTGTGGGAGTCGCTGTAACCATGACTCTCCTGCCAGAGGTCGTCGTCTCCGGCAAAGAGCTGATTGATGCGGGCTACCTTGCCCTCGCGAAAGCTGAGAGTGCCGCGAGTCTGACCGGTCAGCATTCCCTCCTCCTCATCCAGCAGGATGGCGACGCAGTGATCCATCCCCAGCATCTGCGCCATCGGCGCCACCAGATGCTCGCCGGAGGCGGAGATGAGCACCAGCTCGTCGCCACGCTGGCGGTGCCACTCGATACGCTCCAACCCCTCGGGGTAGATACGATCGCGCAGCACCTGCTCGGCAAAGCGCATACAGAGCGGGTCGAGCCACTGGCGCGACTTGCCTGCCAACGGTTGCAGAGTGAAGGCCATGTACTGATGCATGTCCATCTTGCCTTGATGGTAGAGGGACATCAGGGCCTGCTCCTCGGCAATCATGTCTGCCGGAGCCAGCTCCTCGGCCACCATGTACTCCAGCCAGAGACTGGCAGAATCCCCCGCGATAAGGGTCTCGTCCAAATCAAACAGTGCCAGTGCCATGCTTGCTCCTTGCGTGGGCTACCGGCATCGTGATACCGGGTGAAAAAAGAAAGTCGTTCATGGTTTTATGCTACCTCACACAGCTGATCCCGGGCCACCACCAGGGTGACAGCCGTGCCTACCGGCAGCAGATCGCGGGCCGAGCGATTGAGACAGTCCACCGTCAAGAGCCCCGCCTCGCATGTCACCTGATAGCGAATGACGTTGCCGAGCAACTGCTGCTGGGCTATGACGCCCGGCAGGCTGGGATCAAGGCTCTGCACCCCAGCCGGCAGCAAGGCAATGGACTCCGGCCGCAGCGCCAGCCTGGCATGGGCGTGCGGGCCAAACAGTGACTTGCTCTGCTCCGCGCTCAGCAGGTTGTAGTTGCCGATAAAGCTTGCCACAAACTCGCTGGCGGGGCGGGTGTAGATCTGCTCCGGTGTGCCGCTCTGCACTATGGATCCCTTGTTCATCAGGAATACCCGGTCCGACATGGTCAGCGCTTCTTCCTGATCGTGGGTGACGAAGATGGTGGTGAGCTCAAGTCGCTGCTGGATCTCGCGGATCTGCAAGCGCAGGCTGCGGCGGATGCGGGCATCAAGGGCCGAAAGCGGCTCGTCCAGCAACAGGATCCTTGGCCGCACCACCAGAGCGCGGGCCAGGGCGACCCGCTGGCGCTGGCCGCCGGAGAGTTCGGCCGGGTAGCGGCGCTCAAAGCCGGTCAGCTCCACCAGTTCCAGCGCTTCCTGCACGCTGGTGGCGAGCTCCCGTCCCGGCTGAGGCTTCATCTTGAGGCCGAAGGCCACGTTGTCCCATACCGTCATGTTGGGGAAGAGGGCGTAGCTCTGAAATACCATGCCGATGCCCCGCTTCTGGGGCGCCTGCCAGGTGATGTCCTCACCGGCCACCCGCACCTGACCACCATCCACCGCGGTGAGCCCGGCCAACGCTCGCAACAGGGTGGATTTGCCGCAGCCGGAGGGGCCGAGCAGGGTCACCAGCTCCCCCTTGCGGATGCCGAATTCAATCCCCTCGAACACCTTGGTGTCACCGTAGGATTTGTGCAACTGATTGACTTCTAAATGAAACATCTGGATCACCGATGAAATCTGTTGGCCGCCCAGGTGAGCAGCAGGGTCAGCAGGAAGTAGCTCATCACCAGCGCGCTGGTGAAGTGGCCCGAGGTGGCGCGCATGTTGTAGAGGTAGACCTGCAGGGTCTCATAACGGGTGCCCACCAGCATGTTGGCGAACACGAACTCGCCGAGCAGGAAGGAGAGCGACAGAAACAGCGCCGCCAGCAACCCCTTGCGCAGACAGGGCACTACCACTAGGGCGAAGGCGCGGGCACTGCTGGCCCCCAGCAGATGGGCGGCATCCATCAGATCTTTCAGCGGCACACCCTGCAGGCTGTTGGCCAGCGCCCGGTACATGAAGGGGAGCACTATGGTGAACCAGGCACCCGCCAGGATCCACGGCGTGCCGACGATGGGCAGAGGGCCGTCGGCGTAGATCTGCAGCAGCCCCACCGAGGAGACCACCGGCGGCACCGCGAAGGGGAGCAGGATCAGCAGGTTCATCCAGGGATCCAGCTTGGGGAAGTAGTAGGCCACCACCAGCACGGTGGGCACCAGCACCAGCGTCCCCAGCAACAGGGTGGCGAAACAGACAAACAGGCTGCGGCCGAAGGCGGCGAGAAAGCGCGGGTCGCCCCACAGTTGCAGATACCAGTCGAGGGTCAAGCCGTCCGGCAGCAGGGTCGCCCCCCAGCGGGTGGAGATGGAGTAGAGAAAAGTAGCCAGCAGCGGCAGCAGCAGGGTGGCGACCAGCGCCCCCAGCACCCACTTGGGCCAGCGCGGCGTCAGGTCATGCATGGGATTGCCCCTTGTTCAGATAGCTCTTTTTCAGCAGCCACTGGTTGGCGGCTGTCACTACCCCCAGCAGCACCATCAGGATCACCGCCAGCGCCGCTGCCATGTTGGGCTCGAGGAAGATGTCGCCGGAGACCAGACTGGCCACTCGTATGGTCACCAGATTGAAGTTGCCGGTGGTGAGGGCGTAGGCAGAGGCATAGGCGCCCACCGCGTTGGCAAACAATATGATGAGGGTGCCGAGCAGCGCCGGAGTCAGTACCGGCAGCGCCACGTGCCATACATATTGCCCTCTGCTGGCCCCCAGCAGGGCGGCGGCTTGGGGCCAGTCATCCTGCAATGCATCGAACGCCGGGTAGAGCAGCAGCAGGGCGAGCGGGATCTGGAAGTAGGTGTAGATGAGGATAAGACCCGACCCCGAATAGAGGTTGAAGCCGTCGATCCAGCCCCAGGATTTGAGCAACAGGGTGACGGCGCCGTTGATGCCGAGAATGATGATGAAGGCGAATGCCAGCGGTACCCCGCTGAAGTTGCTGGTCATGGTAACAAACGCCAGCAACAGCCGTTTTACCCGCTCGCCGCTCTGGCGCAGCGCGGCCGCCCCCAGGGCGCCGATGGCGAGCCCCGCCAGGCTGGCGATGCCGGCGATACGCAGCGAGTTGGTGAAGGATTGCAGGTAGAAGGGGGAACCCAGGATCTCCCGATAGTAATCGAACCCCCAGCCCTCCGGGGTTTGAAAACTGCCCACCAGTACCCACACCATGGGGGCGAGCTGAAACAGGATCATCAAGAGAGCAAAGGGCAGCAGCACCAGCACGGGCAACCAGTGGCGGCGGATCCTGCGCAGGGGTGCCGTGGGTTGAGCCGTCGGGGTCCGGGTCGTTGCAGGCATCATCAGTGTACCTCGCGCAAGAAGGCTGCCTTGAGCAGGGGAGGGCTGATCGGCTTGTCGTGGGGCACGCCCAGCAGATCGGCCATCAGGGCGCAGAGCTGGGTCTGCTGCATCGCGGGGCCGGCCGGCCACTGGCTGATGAAGGCATCGCCAAACAGCCAGAGCGGCACAGTGCGCTCTTCCGGCAAAGTACCGCCGTGGCTCAGGTCGTTGTTCATGCCGTGATCCGAGGTGATCAGCACCTGATAGCCCTGTGCCAGCCACTGGGGCAGCAGGTCGGCCAGCAGACTGTCCATCCGGCGCGCCTGATTGCGGTACTGGTGAGAATCGAGGCCAAAGCGGTGACCCGCATCGTCCACCCCCATCGGGTGGATCAGCAGAAAATCGGGGTCATATTGGGTTCGCAGCCACTCGCCATCCATCAGCAGATGGCTGTCGGGGTAGCCGTCATCCCAGTAGAAGCAGCCATGCTGTATCGGCAGTTGCTCGTCGTGGGTGAAGCGATCCCGTGGTGCGAGCCAGGGGCTGCGATTGTAGAGCTCGCTCACCCAGTGGTAGGCCGCCGCTGCAGTACGTTTGCCGCCCGTCCGAGCCAGGTGGAAGATGGAGTCATGCTGACTGAGTCGACTAACCCCGTTGTGGGTGATGCCGCTCATCACTGGTGACATGCCAGTCAGGATGCACTCGTAGAGGGGCCTGGAGAGGGAGGGGAGGGCACAGCTCAGGGTTGCATGCAGACCCTGTCCCGCCTCCACCATGCCTGCGAGGTAGCCCATGCAATGGGCTACCTCGGCAGAGAGGCCATCCACAAGTACCACTATCACCTTGTGTTGCACTGGATTCCCTTACTGCATGTTGATCATGACGGTTTCCTGCCACTGGCGCGGCAGGGCCTTGGAGCTCTGCTCCCAGGCTGCGTTGTCACTGACCGGTTTGGCGTTGGCATACTGTTCGGCTGGCAGCAGTTTGGCCTTGACGTCATCCGGCAGCACCACATTGCTGCGGATGGGGCGGGCGTAGCCACGAGCCAGGTTGATCTGGCCGGCATCGGAGAGAATGTACTCCCGCGCCAGCTTGGCGGCGTTGGGGTTCTTGGCCCACTTGTTGATGATGGTGGTGTAGCCGGCGATGATGGAGCCGTCGCTCGGGATCACCACGTCAAACTTCTTGGGGTCTATCTGGTCGCGATAGTTCAGCGCGTTGAAGTCCCACAGCACGCCCACTTCCACCTCGCCTTTCTCGATATTGGCGATGGTGGGGTCGTTCAGCGACAGGCGGCCCTGCTTGGCCAGCTGGCCGAACAGCTCCAATGCGGGCTTGAGGTTTTTCTCGCTGCCGCCGGTGGCATAAGCCGCCGCCAGCACGCCGTTGTTGGCCTGGGAGGCGACGCCGACGTCACCCAGGGTCACCTTGTAGTCACCGCCCAGCAGGGATTGCCAGCTGGTGGGGGCGGTCTTGACCAGATCCTTGTTGATCAGGAAGGCGATGGTGCCGGTATAGGCCAGCATCCAGTGACCGTCTGCATCCTTGGCCCAGTTGGGAATATCGGCCCAAGTGGAGGGTTTGTAGGGCTGGGTGACCCCCTGCTTGACCGCTACGGGGCCGAAGGCGCCGCCCACGTCACCGATGTCGGCGGTGGCATTGGCTTTCTCGGCGGCGAACTTGGCGATTTCCTGCGCCGAGCTCATGTCGGTATCCTGATGCTTGATGCCGTAGATGCTGCCGAGCTGCTGCCAGGTATCCTTCCAGTTGGCCCAGCTGTCGGGCATGCCGATGCTGTTGAGCTGCCCTTCGCCACGGGCGGCTTTCTCAAGATCCGCAATGTTCTCGGCGGCAAACAGTGGCTGGCTGATGGCCACCAGGGCCAGTGCACTTGCGATCACGCTTTTCATCATCCCATCCCTCTGGACTAGGTCAGTTAAGGTTCGAAAGGGATGCTAGAGGGGAAATATGACGGTGGCGGGGCACTTTGATGGCAGTTTGATGACAGTCATCCTGTCACGCCGCTGTCATCCTGAGCGGTTACAACTCTGAACCCGAGTGAGGCTGGACTATTCCAATACGGACTGAGCCAACAAGGGCGACGCCAGCCACCCGTCTTCTGAATAAGCAACAGGGATAAGAGCGTGACCGAGCCGAGGTTGAGCGAGCAGGGGGTGGCCGATGGCCGCATCTCCTCCAAGTGCGAACAGATTTGCCAGACCCTGCGCCGTTATATCGGCAGCGGCCAGTTGGGGGCCGGACAGCAGTTGCCCGCCGAGCGGGCGCTGAGCGAGCGTTTCGCTACCACCCGTATCACCATCAAGGAGGCGCTCTCCAGCCTCGAAGCGGATGGCCTTATCTACCGGGCCGAGCGGCGCGGCTGGTTCGTGGCACCGCCCCGCCTCACCTACGATCCCGCCATCCATACCCACTTTCACCAGTGGATCGGCGAGCAGCAACGCACCGCCGAAACCCGGGTACTGGCCCATGGCAGCGAGCTTGCCAGCAGCGAGCTGTGCCGCTGGATGGGGCTGGATCCTTTTACTCCGCTCTATGAGATCTGCCGCCTGCGGCTGATCGATGGCCGCCCGGTGCTGCATGTCAGCCACCACCTGCTGGCCAGCCGTTTCCCCGATATCGCTAACGCGCCGCTGGCCAGCTCCCTCACCGAGCTCTATCAGCAGTGCTATGGCATAGGCCAGGGCGGGGCGAGCATCGAGATCACCCCCTCGGCGGCACGGGGTGCCATCGCCCGCGCCCTCAACCTGGCACAGGGGAGCGCCGTGCTGCGGCTGGTGCGGGTCAACTATGACGAACGGGGGGCGCTGGTGGATTGCGATATCGAGCACTGGCGGCCGGATGCGATCCGCATCTGTCTGGATACACGAGTATTGCAGCCGGTCGCAGGCAAACTGCAGCAAACCCCGCTCGCCGATTAGGGAATATCCAGCGCTCTGGCGGGCACAGTGGCGATCCGTATCTGTCTCGATACACGGGCGCAGCATCCGATGGCTGCAAGACGGTCGGAATGGCCGGTGTCAAGCTAACGTTCGGGCCAACAAAAATGGGCGGATCCTGCAGGATCCGCCGGGATCAGTTGTCGATATTGGGGATCAGGTCATCGAAGCTCTGGTAGCCGCAGTCCGCGAGCTGCAGCGACATGGTGTAGGTCTTGCTGCCCTCGCGCTGGCCGATGGCGGGGCGGTTGAGCTTGAGCTCCTGGTGCCAGTACTCCTTCATCCGCTCGATCAGCGCCATCGCCTCGGGCTCGTCCAGATGGAGCTGGCACAGCGCCATGTAGTTGTTGGACTTGTGCATGTTCTCCACCAGGTAGTCCCCCAGCACGGACATGGCCTGGCGCGCCTGCTGACGGGCGAAGCGGCTGTGCTGCTCGAAGCTGATGCGCTCGCTGATGAGGAAGTGGTAGCTGTTGTCTATGCCGAGCTGCAGTATGCCGAGCTTCTCCAGCTTGCGCAGATAGAGGTAGCAGGAGGCATCGGTCAGGCCGTACTCCCGCTTCAGATCGATCAGGGTCTTGTCGCGCCAGAAGATGTTGGCGAGAAAGGCGTAGAGGCCGGGCTCCTTGTGGAATGCCTCGTCCTGCTCCTGAGTGAAGACGGCGCGGCGGCTCTGGGCATCCTGGGTGCGGTCCAGCAGCTCCTCGAACGAGAGTCCCACCAGATGGCAGATCTCCAGCAGGGTATCGAACGGCAGGGAGGGCTTGTTCATCATCCGCTTGACGGTGGCGATGGAGACCCCCATGGCCTCTGCCAGGGTCTGGTAGCGGATCCCCTTGTCGGTCAGGGTCTTCTTCAGGGTGTCGAGAATATTGTTGGCCAGGGTCTGGCTGTAGGTCATGCAACTATTCCTTTATCTGCATCTTTATGTTGTGTCAGAAACTGAGAGTTTTTGTCGTTGCGGGCTCAGATACTGACACTTAAAAAAACCAGAGGAAATAAACCCGGCGTAATCGGTTGAAATGGCCAGACCAGTCAAGGGTTAAGGGTGCAGATAGTGATACTCTGCGGTGCATATCCTTCAACCATTCAACATTTTGCTGGTGGCGCATAAAACATCGCGCATAATTCAAAACGAATCGGATTCAAGACCTTCCTGGTTGAGAAATCGATTGTTTGCTTCCAATTTAAGGGTTTTTTAAACCGAAAGGTTTTTATTCTTTCCTGGCATTGAGCGGAACTCGCAAGAGGGCCGCTTTTTCTTTTCCCCGAATTTGCGCCCGCCGTCAAGCGGAGGCGAGCGCCGCCTCCATCCGTCATGCCTGAGGCTCCCCGGCCTTACTCCCCTTTGCAGGGAAACAGCTTGGGTATCTCCCGCACCAGCCAGCTCTTGGCCTTGCCCATGGTATCGCGCCGCCAGGCCAGCACGACCTGGATCTGGTGACGATACTCTGGGCTGATCACCTTGAGGCGGCCCGCCTTGATGTCCTCTTCTATCCAGCTCAGCGGCATGGTGCCGACCCCTATCCCCGCCAGCAGGGCATCGCGTTTCTCCGCCATGGTGCTGACGGTGAGACGCGGCTGCTTGTCGAGCAGGCGATAGGTGAGCACCGGCTTGCGCAGTGCAGAGTCGGCTACCGCTATGGCGCGGTAACGGCGCAGGGTTTCGTCCGCCAAGGGCTCTGGCTCCTGGTGCAGCGGGTGATCCGGGTGGGCGACATAGAGCATCACCTCTTCCTGCAGCGCCTGATGTTTGATGCCGGTCATCATGATGTCGGGATTGAGGGAGGAGATGAGCAGGTCGGCCCGGCCATCTTCCAGACACTCCCAGCTGCCTGCCAGTACCTCGGCGCGAAACCTCAGCCGGGTGTCCGTCAGCTCGGCCAGCCTTTCGACCAGGGGATAGAGGGCCTGCAGCGGCACCAGGGCATCGACGGCTATTGTGATGTCGGTCTCCCAGCCGCGGGCCAGTGCCCGGGTTTCGCCCACCAGGTGCTCGGCCGCTTCCAGCAGCAACCGGCCACGCTCCAGCAGCATGCGACCGGCCGGGGTAAACTTTGTTCTGTGGCCGCTGCGATCAAACAGCATGGCGTCCAGTTCGTCTTCCAGCTTCTGCACCGTGTAGCTCAGCGCCGAGGGCACCTTGCCCAGCTCGTCGGCCGCCGCCGCGAAGCTGCCACGGCGATCGATGGCATCCAGCACCCGGATGGCTTCCAGGGTCAGCGCCCTTTCCTTGTTCGATTCCTTGGCCATTTCATACCTTCAATTTTTTTGAACATGTTTGCCAGTTTATCTCGCTAACAAGTTAGGCCAAGTGTCTTTAATATTCAATCAACGCTTAGGCAGGAAGGTCAAGCGGCCAAATAAACAGTAGTTCCGGGCTATGACATCACAAAGAGTGATGTCTGATGTCGGTGAAAGAACAACACACTATTTGAATAACCTCTTGCATGGATGCATTGATTCTGGCCGAACCGGCCTTGGCAATGACATAAAAACCAAGAGAGTGAATGAACATGAAAAACGTAATCAAGATGCTGGCCGTTGCAGGCCTGATGACCGCCGGTTTCGCCCAGGCTGCCGTGCCAGCCGACATCAACGCCGCCCCGGGTGTGCTGTTTGTGAACTGGAACGCGACCGCCGCCGTGGATGGCAAAGCCAACCCCATGCTGGAAGTGCGTGACGAGTCTGGCGATGTGCTGGCATCGGTCCATGCCAACCTGATTGGCAGCCAGCAGGTGCAGATCCCGAGCCGCACTCAGGGCACACTGACCGTGAGCCTCGGGGATCAGAGCAGCGACTACCGCATTCCGTTCGGCATCGGTAGCGGCAAGCAGCGTTAATCAACCGTATCGGTACGTGAGGAGCACATCATGATGACATTGAGAGCCGCAGAAGCGCGCGGCAAAGCCAACTTCGGCTGGCTGGATGCGCGCCACAGTTTCTCCTTCGGGCACTACTACGACCCGGACTGGATGGGGCACTCGGTGCTGCGGGTCATCAATCAGGATCTGGTGGCACCGGGTGGCGGTTTCGCGACCCACCCTCACGCCAACATGGAAATCCTGACTTGCGTGCTGCAAGGCTCCATAGAGCACAAGGACAGCCTCGGCCACGCCGAGCAGATCCCGGCGGGGGATTTCCAGCTGATGAGCGCAGGGTCCGGCATCCGGCACAGCGAGTACAACCCCTCGCAGACCGAGCCGCTCTCCCTGTTGCAAATCTGGATCGAGCCGAACGAGTTCGGCACGCCACCCGGCTATCAGCAGAAGAAGATTGAAGCCCAACCGGGCATGACGCTGGTAGCGTCACCGGACGGCGAAGCGGGGTCCTTCAGGATCCGCCAGCAGGCCCGCGTATGGCGGTTGCAGCTTGAACCCGGCGAGAGCCTCGCCTGGGCGCTGGCCGGCCGACACGGTTACCTGCAGATGATTTCAGGGGAGTTGACCGCCAACGGTCTGGCTGCCCGACCCGGCGACGGGGTACTGAGTCGTGATGAACCCAAATGGGATCTGGTGGCAATGAGTGCCAGCCAAGCCCTGTTATTTGACCTACCCTGAAGCAGTCAGCGGTGATGTGACACAAAACGAGGAGTTTGAAATGGACAAGATGAAAGATGTGGCACTGCTGGTGGGTCGCGTACTGCTGGCACTGATGTTTGTGATTGCGGGCTGGGGCAAGATCGGCGGTTATGCCGGTACCCAGGGTTACATGGAAGCCATGGGCGTGCCCGGATTCATTCTGCCGCTGGTGATACTGCTGGAGCTGGGTGGTGGCCTCGCCATCATGCTGGGTCTGTTCAGCCGCAGCATCTCTGTGCTGATGGCCGGTTTCACCCTGATGGCCGCCTTTATTTTCCACTATCAGCCTGCGGATCAGATGCAGATGCTGATGTTTATGAAGAACGTCTCCGTGGCCGGTGGTTTTCTGGCCCTGGCGGCAGCCGGTGCAGGGGCCTTCAGTCTGGATGCCCGTCTCGGCAAGAACTGGTAATGCCCTGAAGATTCAAGTTTTCCAACGCCTTTTGGCCGGTGCAACTGCACCGGCTTTTTTCTATCTGTGAGAAAGGGGAAGCCAAATCTGCGGCGCCCCTCATGATTCCGTTCCTTGCCTGTCGCTGGCCGCAAGCGCCTTTTGCATCTTCCCCCCCGATCCCCGACAATTCCCACTCCTGTGAAGTGACGGAAATGGCTCGTCTTTTCCGGCGCTCATCCCCTCTTGTGAATTGGCGGGAGTCGTCCATGTTTACCCTCTACCACTCCAATCAGCTGGATCTGCTCAAGGAGCTGCTGGTCAACCATATCCGGCAGGCCCCTCTCTCTCACCCCTTCGATCGGGAGCAGATCCTGGTGCAGAGTCCGGGCATGGCCCAGTGGCTCAAGCTGGAGCTGGCCAAGGCCTTCGGCATCGCCGCCAATATTGACTTTCCGCTGCCCGCCAGTTTCATCTGGGATATGTTCACCCAGGTGCTGGCGGACGTCCCGCGCCAGAGCCCCTACAACAAGGGATCCATGAGCTGGCAGCTGATGACCATTTTGCCCGCCCTGCTCGATCGTCCCACTTTTGCACCGCTCGCCGCCTATCTGGGCGGGGATGAGCACGATCCTGCCGGGGATCCAGAACAGGTGCGGCTGTGGCAGCTCTGCCAGAAGGTAGCGGATCTGTTCGACCAGTATCTGGTGTACCGGCCGGACTGGATCGCCCGCTGGGAAGAGGGGGAGGGACTGGTCGGTACAGGGAGTCAGGAGCTGGCCGGGGTGAGCGGTCAGGATTGGCAGCCGGAGCTGTGGCGCGAGCTGGTGGCCCGCACCCTGGCGCTCTCCCCGAGCGGCTACCATCGCGCCAACCTCTACGAGGAGTTTATCCACGAGCTGGCGCGCACCGCCGATCTGCCGGGCAAGCTGCCGCAGCGGGTGTTCGTGTTTGGCATCTCGGCGCTGCCGCCGCGCTATGTGGAGGCGCTGCTGGCCCTCGGCAGCCGGCCGGAGGTGGAGGTGCACCTGTTCGTTACCAACCCCTGCCGCTACTACTGGGGAGATCTGCTGGATCGCAAGACGCTGGCGCGCCTGGAGAACAAGCTCAAACCCGGCACCGATATCGAGACATTGCAGGGGCCCGCCAACCCGCTGCTCGCCTCCATGGGCAAGCTGGGGCGCGACTACCTGCATCAGCTGATGGAATTGGAGGTGCCTCAAATAGAGGCCTTCGTCGATATCGACGAGGTGGATGCCAAGGGCAATGTCAGCCTGCTGCGCGCCATCCAGAAGGATGTGCTGGAGCTAGGTTCGCGGGGCGAGGGTCAGTTTGATCTCGACAGCAGCCACCACAAGAGCCCGCTCGATCCGGCGGATGGATCCTTGCAGATCCACGCCTGCCATGGCCCGATGCGCGAGCTGGAAGTGCTGCACGACCGGCTGCTGGCACTGTTCGAGCAGGACTCGTCCCTCACCCCGAAAGATGTGGTGGTGATGATGCCGGATGTGAACAGCTACGGCCCCTATATTCAGGCGGTGTTTGGCGCGCGGGGCCAGATCCCGTTCGCGGTCTCGGATCGTGCTGCCAGTCAGGAGAGCCCGCTGCTGCAAAGCTTCCTCGCCCTGCTGAGACTGCCCAACGCTCGCTTCGGGGCGGGGGAACTGCTCGCCATTCTCGAGGTGCCCGCCGTGCTGCGCCGCTTCGAGCTGGATGACGACGAGTTCAACCAGCTGCGGGTCTGGGTGCAGGAGACCGGTATCCGCTGGGGGCTGGATGACGGCTACCCCGTCCGTTTCGAGCTGCCGCCCATGTCCGGCAACAGCTGGCTGTTCGGCCTGCGCCGCATGCTGCTCGGCTTTGCCATGGGGGATGGCGAGCCGGTGGCGGGTATCCTGCCCTACGCCGATATCGAGGGTCAGCAGGGCTTGGCGCTCGGCAAGCTCGCCTGGTTTGTCGACTCGCTGGCCGAATTCCTGCCCCGCCTGCAACAGGCGCAGCCGCTGGCACAGTGGAATGCCTGCCTGCTGGCGCTGCTGGAGCGCTTCTATCTGGCCGACGAGGATGAAGAGCGTCAGCTTCAGCTTATTCGCAGCCAGCTGGCAGACTGGCAGAGCCAGCTTGGCGAGGCCCGCTTCGAGCAGCCCATTACCGCCGACTTGTTACAGGATTACCTCGGCAGCGTGCTGGGAGAGTCCCGCTCCAGCCAGCGCTTCCTCGCCGGTCAGGTCAACTTCTGCACCCTGATGCCGATGCGCTCCATCCCCTTCAAGCAGGTCTGCCTGCTTGGCATGAACGATGGCGTCTATCCGCGCACATTGGCCCCCATGGGGTTTGACTTGATGGCGGTGGCGTCGCGGCGCGGGGATCGCTCCCGTCGTGATGATGACCGCTACCTGTTCCTTGAGGCGCTGCTGAGCGCCCAGCAGGGGCTCTATATCAGCTATCAGGGCTTCAGCGCTCAGGACAACAGCGACAAAGTGCCGTCGGTACTGCTGGCGGAACTGATCGACTATGTGCGGCAGGGCTTCGTGCTGGCGGGGGATGAGAGCCTCGATGACGAGACCTCCGGCAAGCGGCTGCTCAAGCACCTGATGGTGGCGCACCCGCTCACCCCCTACAGTCGCAACTATTTCTACCCGGAAGCGGGCTCACGCCTCTTTACCTATGCCGCCGACTGGCTGCCCGCCCTCAATCCGGTGCGCGGCGCCGCCAATTTCCAAAGCGGCGAGCTGCCGCTGCCCCCCGAATGGGGCAAGGAGCAGGGGCTGGAGCTGGCGGAGCTGCTGCGCTTCTATCGTCAGCCCACCAAGTATTTTCTCAACCGCCGCCTCAAGGTGTGGTTTGAACTCAACGAGGCCAACATCGAGGACAGCGAGCCGTTCGAGCTGGATGGCCTGCAGCACTACCAGCTCAAGGCGCTGCTGCTCGATTCCCATCTGGTTGAGGGAGACAGTTCAGTGCGGCGCGAGCGGTTGCAGCTTACCGGCCTACTGCCGCAAGGGTGGTTCGGCAGCCTGCTGCTGGACGATCTGGATGCCGAGATGGGCAAGCTGGCGGATCGGTTGCGCCCCTGGGTTGCCGAGAAGCAGGCAGTGGAGATCGACATCTCCCTGACCCAGGGCCAGCTGCAAGGGTGGATCGACACCCAGAAAGGGCGCTTGCTGGTGGTCAAACCCGGCAGCTTCAACGGCAAGGATCTGCTGTTGGGCTGGATCCAGCACCTCTGTCTCTCATTGAGCGGCGCCCCCGGCGACACCCTGCTGTTCGATGCCAAACAGAGTCTGCGGTTAGCCAAGCTCGCTGCCGACGAGGCGCGGCCCAAGCTGGCGGCGCTGGTGGCGCTCTGGGCGCAGGGGATGAAGCGGCCGCTGCCGTTTTTCCCCAACACCGCCTGGGAGTGGCTCAGGGCGATCGAGAAGGA
This sequence comes from Aeromonas enterica, assembly GCF_054052465.1. Classification (NCBI taxonomy): domain Bacteria; kingdom Pseudomonadati; phylum Pseudomonadota; class Gammaproteobacteria; order Aeromonadales; family Aeromonadaceae; genus Aeromonas; species Aeromonas enterica. Next base: position 37,187 of record NZ_JBSTYL010000028.1, read on the forward strand.
TCCGGACAAGCCGGAGGCGGCCGACAAGGCGGCGCTCACCCGTTTCAACGGTGGCTGGATGATCAATGGGGAAGGGCAAGACGCTTACGTTGCCCGCTGCTTCCCCGAACTCGACGACGCCGTGCTGGGGCAGTTGCAGGCGCTGGCCCGTGAACACCTGACCCCGCTGCTGACTACCATGGAGATGATGTAATCATGGCTAACTCACTCAATACCCTGCGTTTTCCCCTCCATGGTGAACGACTGATCGAAGCCTCCGCCGGTACCGGCAAGACCTACACTATCGCTGGTCTCTACCTGCGCCTGCTGCTGGGCCACGGCCCGCTGATCGAGGAGGGCGCCGATGTGGGCCAGCCCAGTGCCCACGAACGGCCGCTGTCGGTAACCGAGATCCTGGTGGTGACCTTTACCGAAGCAGCCACCGCCGAGCTGCGCGGGCGGATCCGCGGCCGCATCCACGAGGCGCGGCTCGCCTTTATGCGCGGCCATAGCAGTGACACCCTGCTGGCCCAGCTGCTGGACGAGGTGGAGGATCATGAGCTGGCGGCCCGTCGCCTGCTGGCCGCCGAACGGCAGATGGACGAGGCGGCGGTCTTTACCATCCACGGCTTCTGCCAGCGGATGCTCAAGCAGAACGCCTTCGAGTCGGGCGCCCTCTTTGAAACCGAATTTCTCACCGACGACAGCCAGCTCAGGCTGCAGGCGGTGAGCGACTACTGGCGCGCCGAGTTTTATCCGGTGGACAAGACCCTCGCCAGCTCGGTGCGCGCGCTCTGGCCGAGCCCCGCCGCCCTGCTGCGGGAGATGGGCAGCTGGCTCGACAACAGCGAGCTGGAGATCCACCCCACGCTGGGGAATGAAACCCTCGCCGCTCGCCATCAGGCGGCCATGGCCCGCATCGGGGCGGTGAAAGATGCCTGGCTGGCACAGGGAGACGAGATCCGCCGCCAGACCGAGGGGCAGATAAAGCTCTATACCGGCAAAAACTACGAGGGCTGGCTCGCCAAGATAAGCGACTGGGCGCAGGACGAGGGGAGCGGCTACGCGCTGCCCAAGGAGCTGGAGCGCTTCGGCCAGGAAACCCTGGAAGCCAAGCTGAGCAAGGGGAAGGAGTTACCAACCCTGCCACTGTTCAGCCAGATCGACGAGCTGCTGGCGAGCCGACCCGGTATTCGCGACCTTATCCTGCAACGGGCGGCCAAGGTAGTGCGCAGCCGGATGCAGGCCAGCAAGCGCCAAGCCCATCAACTCTCGTTCGATGACCTGCTGAAAGATCTCGATGGTGCGCTTGGCTCCAGCCTGGGCGAGCGGCTCTGTGAGCGGATCCGCGCCACCTATCGGGTGGCGATGATCGATGAATTTCAGGATACCGACCCCCAGCAGTACCGCATCTTCCACCGTCTTTACGGCGGCCACACAGACACGGCGCTGCTGATGATCGGTGACCCCAAGCAGGCCATCTACGGCTTTCGCGGCGCCGACATCTTTACCTACATTCAGGCGCGGCGAAATGTGAGCGCCCACTACACCCTCGGGCGCAACTGGCGCTCCAGCAGTGCGCTGGTGGGGGCGGTCAACGGCCTGTTCGAACGGGCCAAGGATCCCTTTATCTACGAGGCGGATATCCCCTTCCTGCCGGTGGAGGCGCAGGGCAAGAGCAAGGCGCTGCTGCTCGATGGCGCCCCCGCGCCTGTGCTCCACTGCTGGCAGCTGACCGGCCAGCCCACCTTCAATCGGGGGGATTACCAGAGCAAGATGGCCCGGGCCACCGCCGCCGAGATCCACCGCCTGCTGACGCTCGCTCGCGAGGGCAAGGCGCTGATCGGGGACAAGGCGGTCAAGGCCGGAGATATCGCCGTGCTGGTGCGCACTGGCGCCGAGGGCAAGCTGGTGCAGCAAGAGTTGGCGCGGCTCGCCATCGCCTCCGTCTATCTGTCGAACCGCGAGAGCGTGCTGGAGCAGGTGGAGGCGCGGGAGATCCTGCTGATTTTGCACGCCTGCCAGAACCCGAGCGAGGAGCGCAGTCTGCGAGCGGCGCTGGCGACTGGCCTGTTTGATCTGGATGCCAGGGCGCTTGATGCGCTGGCATCGGACGAGCGGGCGTGGGAGAGCGCGGTGCAGGAGTTTATGGAGTACCGCAAGATCTGGCATCGCCGTGGCGTGCTGGCGATGCTGCGGGCCCTGTTGCACCGGCGCAATCTCGCCTCCTCCCTGCTGGCGAGCCCCTACGGCGAGCGGCGGCTGACCAACTTCCTCCATCTCGGTGAGTTGCTGCAACAGGTGAGCAGCGAGCTGGACGGGGAATATGCCCTGCTGCGCTGGTTGGGGGAGGCGGTGAGCCGCCCCAACGGTCAGGATGCGGAGCAGGTACTGCGCCTCGAATCCGAGCGCAAGCTGGTGCAGATCGTCACCATCCACAAATCCAAGGGGCTGGAGTACCCGCTGGTGTTCCTGCCCTTCATCTGCAGCCACAGAACCGCCGAGACCCCGCTCTATCACGAGGCTGACGAGGCGGGCAATCGCACCATTCTCGACCTGACCGGCGCCGACCATTCGCTGGCCGAAGCGGACAAGGAGCGCCTTGCCGAAGATTTGCGGCTGCTTTACGTGGCGCTGACCCGGGGCGTTTACGCCACTTGGCTGGGGCTGGCGCCGGTGCGCTCGGGCAACGGCAAGTCGGAGAAGACAGAGCTGCACCACACCGCCATCGGTTACCTGCTGCAAAAGGGCGAAGAGGGGGATGCCGCCACGCTGGCGACAGCCCTGACCGAGCTGGCGCAGGCGCTGCCCGGGGTGGCCGTCTGTGAGCCCTCGCTCACCCGTCCGGCCCCGCTGCCGCCAGAGGAGGAGCAGCTGGGCGAGCCGCAGGTGCGCCGCTTTACCGGTTCTCTTGAGCGGGACTGGTGGATCAGCTCCTACTCCGGTCTGGCGGCGCAGGGTCACGGTCACAGCAAGGGCGTGCTCGCCAATCCCGGTTTCGATGACGAGGTAGTGACCGAGGCGGCCGCACTGGCTGCGGAACAACCTGAGGAGGCGCCCCAGCCCTCCATCTTCACCTTCCCGAAGGGCGCGCGCCCCGGCACCCTGCTGCACAGCCTGTTCGAGACCATCGATTTTCAGAACGCCGCTGGCGACTCGCTGGCGCAGCATATCGCCGCCCTGCTGGCGCAGGATGGCTTCGACGAAAGCTGGGCCTCCGTGCTGCAACAGCAGGTGGAGGCGGTGCTGGATACCCCGCTGGAAACCGGCTTTGGTGAGCCGGTGCGGCTGCGGGATCTGGCCCCCGAGCGCAAACAGGTGGAGCTGGAGTTCTTCCTGCCCATGGGGCGGGTGACGGCACCGACGCTGACCGCCCTCTGCCAGCAGCACGACCCTCTGTCGCGGGGCAACAAGCCGCTCGGCTTTGCCACCGTGCAGGGGATGCTCAAGGGTTTTATCGACCTGGTGTTCGAGTGGCAGGGGCGCTGGTATCTGCTCGACTACAAATCGAACCACCTCGGCATGAGCCCCGCCGATTACAGCCGTCCGGCGCTGGAGCGGGCGATGGCGGAGCACCGCTACGACCTGCAATACCAGCTCTACTCGCTGGCGCTGCACCGGCTGCTCACCCTGCGCCTGCCGGGCTACGACTTCGAGCAGCATTTTGGCGGCGTCTTCTATCTGTTCCTGCGTGGCATGCCGCAGGGGGGCATTTTCCATACCCGCCCGAGCCGTGAACTGGTGCTGGGGCTGGATCGGTTGTTTAGCGAAGGCAGTGAGCCGCCAGCAGCGGGATCCCAAGCATTGAGTGAGGTAGAGGCATGAGCGACACCATGATCAGCACAGCGACCAGCGCCATCATGATCGAACGGTTGAAAGCATTGGCACTGACGGGGCGCATTCGCCAGCTGGATCTGCAATTTGCCAAGCTGGTGGCCGATCTTGGCAGCAGCCCCGAGCTGGTGTTGGGGGCGGCGCTCGCCTGCTTCGAGCTGGGGCGCGGCCATGTCTGCCTGCCGCTTGAGATGCTGGCAGCCGGATCCCTGCGCCCGTTCGGGCTGGATCCCCAGCAGAGTCGGGATCTGCTGCTGGATCTGGCGGATCCTGCCCGCTGGCCAGCCCTGTTTGCGGCAAGCCCGCTGGTTGGTACCGAACAGGATGAGGGGCTCGCCCCGCGCTGGCCGCTGCGGCTGTGGCACGGGCGCCTCTACCTCACCCGCTACCACGATCACGAGCAAGGGGTGGCCCGTCATCTGCGCGCCTTGAGTGAACGCGCCGAATGGCCGGAGATAGCCCCGGCCCTGTCGCGGCTGTTTGCCCGCGACTACGGGCTGGTGTTTGGAGCGCTGCTCAAGGCCCGTCTCGCCCCCGACTTCTCGGCCCGCCACTTTATCGAGAAGTATCTCGATCTGGTGTTCCCGAGCGAGGTGGACTGGCCCGCCATCGAAGGGCTGCTGACCAGCGCCCAGGCGGCGAGCGATCTTGGCAAGCTGGATGCGCTGGTGCCCGAGGCGCTCTGCTGCAACGGCCAGAAGCTGGCGGCGGCCACCGCGGCGGCGCGCCCTTTTGCGGTGATCTCGGGTGGCCCCGGTACCGGCAAGACCACCACGGTCGCCAAATTGCTCGCCATTCTGGTGGAGACCGGCCTGCAAGCAGGCAAGGCACCGGCGATCCGGCTGGTGGCCCCCACCGGCAAGGCGGCGGCGCGCCTCACCGAGAGTATCGGCTCTGCCCTGCAGGCCCTCGATCTGCCCCCCGAGTGGGTGGAGGCGATCCCCACCGAAGCGGGCACTTTGCACCGGTTGCTCGGGGTGATCCCGGGGCGCAGCCAGTTCCGCCACCACGCGGGCAACCCGCTGCACCTCGACTTGCTGGTGGTGGATGAGGCCTCCATGGTCGACTTGCCGATGATGGCGCGCCTGCTCGATGCACTGCCGAGCCACGCCCGCCTGATCCTGCTCGGCGACAAGGATCAGCTCGCCTCGGTGGAGGCGGGGGCCGTGCTCGGCGATATCTGCAGCTTTATCGAACAGGGCATCAGCCCGGCGCAGGCGGATTGGCTCTCCCGCCAGACCGGCTACCGCTTGCAGGGTACGCCCGCTGGGGCACCGGTGCGCGACAGCCTCTGTTTGCTTTCCAAGAGCTGGCGCTTTGATCAACACTCCGGCATCGGCCAGCTGGCGCGCGCCTGCAACAGCGGCGATGCCACGGCGGTGGAGGCAGTTTGGGGCATGGGCTTTGCCGATATCAGCCTGCACCCCTGGGCCGGAGAGGCCTACGATGCCCTGATTGCCCAGGGGGTGGCCGGTTACGGCAGCTATCTGAAGGCGGCCCGCGCGGGGGAAGAGCCCGCCGCCGTGTTCAAGGCATTCAACAGCTTCCAGATCCTCTGCGCCCTGCGCGATGGCCCGTTCGGGGTGCTGGGGCTAAACGAGCGGCTCGAACTGGCCCTGTCACGGGCCGGGCTGATTGCCCGCGATGGGGACTGGTATGCCGGTCGCCCGGTGATGGTGGTGCGCAACGACCACGGGGTCGGCCTCTATAACGGCGATATGGGGCTTTGCCTGCCCGATGAAACCGGGCGGCTCAAGGTATGGTTTGAGCAGCCGGACGGCACCCTGCGCGCCCTGTTGCCCAGCCGATTGCCCCCCCACGAGACGGTTTACGCCATGACCATCCACAAATCCCAGGGCTCGGAATTTGCCCATACCGTGCTGGTGCTGCCCGACAGCCCCAGCCCGCTGTTGACCCGCGAGCTGGTCTATACCGGCATCACCCGCGCCAAGGCCCGCCTTGATCTCTACGGCGATCGCGCCCTGCTGGCCCAAGCGGTTCGGAAAAAAACCGAGCGTTATTCCGGATTGGCGGAGAGGTTGGGGGAGTGATTGATGGCAGAGGTAAAGGGATTTACCGCCATGGGAAATTAAGTTTGCTACTCATTATCATGAATCGATTCAGATTAGAGGTTATTGATGAAGGATTTACTTAAATCATTGAAAGATAATGCAACATCTAGACTAAACAATCCTATTATCGGCGCTTTCGTCTTGTCTTGGATGTTTTTGAATATAAATGGAGTGGCTAGGTTTATATTGGAAAGTAACCAAGGGAAGCTTGACATTATAAAGAGCAAAAGTTGGGGGTTTACAGATGATCTATTAATCCCATTTTCAGTATCTGTCGGATATTTAGTAATACTTCCTTTTTTAAATACGATCTACAGCTTTATACATGATAATTGCATTGATAAAGTTAGAGATAGAAATAGCAATAAAGCACAGAAAGACGCCTTTATTAGAAGAAAGGAGACGGTGTGTGCAAAAATTGAGTCAACAGATGAATATGTTGTTAAGTTAAAGGACAAGGAGCTAGAACTATGGGCAGAGCAAAAATTAGAGCTCATTCGTGAAATAATAAACCTTAAGGGCAAGTATTCTAAATTGCTTTCTGACTTCGAACTTAAATCGAAAGAGTTCCGCGCTGAGAACAATAAGTTAAGTCTTTCTATTACACAATTGGAACATTCCAATAAACGCTTGTCAGCGCAAGATTCAGAACAAAGAGATTATATTGGGAGGGTTGTTACCAATCTCGATAAAGCATTGAACTCACTGGAAAATAAAATTGTAAGTGATGCAAAGTTTGATGAAATAGAAAAGATTAGAAATGAAATATCTGATGTTAGAAATAAATTTTATGTATGGGATGATGATATTCCATTCTGATTTTTCATGGCTTGTAGGTTCTCTCTTATGTTGGGCTTCGCAGGCTCAGCCACAATCTACCGATTATGTAGGTTGTGGCTGAGCGTAGCGAAGCCCAATGTTTACCGTGAAAGATATTATTTTCCTACCCCTCATCCCCAACTCTTCTCCCGCAAGAGGAGAAGGGAGATTTGGCTCCGTGGCTATATCCAGAATTCACACGCCATTGCCAGCGCTGTATCTCCGATACTGGATGATCTCCTTTCCCTTTGGGAGAGGGCCAAGGTGAGGGGCGCGGACTGCCACACAGCCCATTTCTCCCGCTTCGTACAATCGGGTAGGGTGCAATGAACGAAGTGAATTGCACCGTCCATATTTCTCTGCCAAAAGATGTAATGCGCTTCGCTTATTACACCCTACCTACACACGACAGGATGTCATTGCTTGAGACTTGAATTTAACACCATCGATCTGGAGCGGGATTACGAGCTCTGTGTGCAGGCACGCAGGGATGCCTATTTTTGCAGCTTTCATACCCATGATGGATTTGCCGACTTTATCGACGGCTATCGGGAGCGGATCCGCGAAAGGCTGGGGCAAGCGCAATGGCACTACATTCATGTCTGGGCGGGTGAACAGCTGGTGGGCCAGCTGGAGTTTCGCAGCTTTTCCGATGAAGCCGAGACCGGCTATGTGCAGCTGATTTATCTGCTCCCCGAATATCGTGGCAGCGGTCTGGCCGCCGAGTTGCAGGCCTATATCCGCCAGCAGTTGCTGGGGGCGGGTTGTAAATGGGTCGTGCTCTCAGTGAGTCGTACCAACTTGCGGGCGCTGAACCATTACCTGCGCTTTGGCTGGGTATTCTTTCGCCACAATCCAAAACACGCAGAGACGGATTTTTATCGACTTGAACTGGAAAAGTAAACTCTGCTATTGGGCTTCGCAGGCTCAGCCCAATGTTTATCGAGAAATACGCTACTTACCTGCCCCCTTATCCCCAGCCCTTCTCCTCCTTTTTTAATAAACGGGAGAAGGGGATAAAGGTCGCCTTTACCAGCTCCGCTTACGCTTCGTTAATTTAACTCGCGTGGCTGGTCAGAATATCTTCGATGCTGCTTTAGCCCCTCTCCTTTTGGGTGAGGGGCCAATCAAGGGGCTAGATGGTCAGCTCCAGTCGGTTGCCTTCGGGATCCAGGAAGGTGCTCTCGTAATAGCCGTCGCCGGTCCAGCGGGGGCCGTCCAGGTGTTTGACCTCGGTGCCCTTGAGCAGCTTGAGGCGCGCCGTCATCTTGTCTACCGCCTCCGCGTTGCCGAGGGAGAAGGCGATATGGGCCAGCCCCTGCAACGGGTGCGGCAGACTGAGATCTGCCGGAAACAGGATAGGGCTGTGCATCAGCTCCAGACTGACACCCCCCTCGAAGCGCACGAAGTAGGATGAAAACTGTTTGGTCGGGTTGTGGTATCGCTCATTCGCCTGCCCGCCAAACAGGGTGCAGTAGAATGCCTTGAGCGCTTCCAGATCCTGCGCCCAGATGGCGACGTGATGTATGTGCATGGCTGGTCTCCTATGACTTGATGCCCTAAATGCTATGCTGGTCCTTGAATGTTCGACATGGCTGAGCCCGTCCTGATGATGTCTGAAACTGCCAATCCTGAAGTCATTGACGTCTCCCCTGACTGCCGCGAGCAGATCTGCTGTGACAGCCTGTTGCCCGCCCTTGCACAAGAGCAGGTGTGGCTGGCGGGTTACTCATGTCTGCGCAGCCACTACCGGATCGAGCGCCGCCTGACGGACGTGCACTGTTTTCTGCTTACTCTGGGGGGCGAGGGGGCAGTGCTGATAGGCGATCGCCTCGAGCGACTCAAGATTGGGGAGTGGGCCCTGATCCCGGCGGGGGAACCGCTCTGCTATCAATTGCCTGAGCCGCAGTTGCCGGATAGATCGTCGTCAGCGCCGGGCGGCGGCTGGGATCTGGTGTGGCTGCTGCTGCACAAGGACTCCCCTTGGGATGCCTTCGCCAGCCACTCCAGATTGGGTTGTACCTCCCAGCAGGCCAGCTTGCTGCACACCCTGGAGAACCTCTATGCGGAGCAGGAGCGCCACCAGGACCCGCTGCTCAGTGCGCTGCTGGTAGAACAGCTCGGCTTTTATCTGCGCCGCCTGCTGCAAAAGGGGGAGGGGCAGAGTCGCGGCGAGCGGCTGGCGCTGCGTCTCGAGCTGATGCTGAAAGAATCGCTGGCCGAGTGCTGGGACATAGGGCGGATGGCCGATGTGCTGCATCTCTCGCAGCGCCAGCTCTATCGCCTCTGCCAGCAGCACTTCGCGCTGGCTCCCATGGCCTTGCTGCAACGGCTGCGGTTGCAGCGGGCGGCTCTGCTGCTGGCCAGTCGCGGCGAGCCGGTGAAGCAGCTGGCCCAGCTGTGCGGCTTCAAGAACGAGTACCACTTCTCCACCGCCTTCAAACGCCAGCATGGCCTGGCTCCCAGCCATTATCGCAGCCTGCATCATCCCGGATTTAAAACCGGACAAGGGTGAGATCCTGAGCCACACTGGTTGCTACTGTTGTTGTTCATACGAACCTGATAGCGGCCGATAATTCTGTTAACCAGAGGTGGGGCGTGTGCCGACAAGCAGATATTGGGTTGCGCTTCATGGTTGTCGTCTCTTCGTTGTCGTTTTCCAATAATCAGGTTTGAATCCCCCGCGTCGGCGGGGCTAGAGGGCAAGGATGGTCTCTATGCTGCAAGACAGTGACACGATCAGGATCTCGGACGTCAGCGAAGCCGTGGTACACGGCATTCTGGAGGTGGTCAGCGACGGGATCTGGGACTGGAACGCCAACACGGGTTTTGTCTATCGCAACCCCGGCTGGTATCAGATGCTGGGTTACGAGCCCCACTCCCTTGGCAACAACGTCTTCACCTGGGAGAGCGTGATCCACCCGGATGACATGGATCGGGTGATGGCCTGCTTCGATGCCTATCTGAGTGGCGCGGCAGCCGACTATCGGGTCGAGTATCGTTGCCGCAGCCGGGAGGGCCTCTTCATCTGGATTGAGGATTGTGGCCGCGTCATTGCCCGCAACCCGGATGGTTCTGTGGCCCGCATGATAGGCGCCCATCGCAATATCCATGCCCAGAAGCTGCTGTATGAACAGCTTGAGTCGCGCAACCAGTCGCTGGAACAACAGATTGCCGAGCGTACCGCCGAGCTGGTGCGGCTCAACGGGGTGTTGCAGCAGAAGGCGGAGGAGAACCGCCAACTGGCGGAGACGGATACCCTGACCGGGGCAGCCAGCCGCTATCGGCTGGAGCGGGTCATCAAGCTGGAGTGCGAGCGCGCCAGGCGCTTTCATCAGTCCTTCTCCGTCATCGCCATGGACGTGGATGACTTCAAGCAGATCAATGACAACCACGGCCACAGCGCCGGGGATCAGACACTGGTCAACATAGTGGCGCTGGTGCGGACGCACATTCGCGAGATTGACCTCATAGCGCGCTGGGGCGGCGACGAGTTCATGGTGGTGCTGCCCAATACGGGTCTGGTCGATGGCAGGCTGGTTGCCGACAAGCTGCGAGAGCTGATCGTGCGGTCACGGGTCTGCGAACACCTCGACATTACCCTGAGTTTCGGGCTGGCCGAATACCTGCCGGACGAGCCCATGGACCAGCTGATGGTTCGGGTGGATCGGGCGCTCTATCAGGCCAAGCTGGCGGGCAAAAACCAGATCTGCGAATAGCCGGATCCGTGGGGCCATCGGGTTGCCCCCGGTCTGCCTGTCGTCGGATTTTTCTCTTTTCCCCCCCGAATGCGTATTGACCGATCGATTGCCTTGACTCCGCCTGAGGGCACTGGTCTGATGCGCGCTCTTTAATCCCCACGAGACATGAATCGATGAAAAAGCGCATCCTGATTGCCCTGACTGCACTGCCCCTGTTCGCCCACGCCGGCCTGATGGATTCCCTGACTGATACAGTGACCAGCAGCGTCACCAGCAGTGCCAAAGAGATGGCCGGTACCGCCATGGACAGCGCCTCCAACGAAGCGATCAAGAAGGCACTGGATATCAAGGAAGGCGGTTCCAACAAGCAGGCCATCAAGGACAAGCTGGGCGCCCCGGCCAGCACCAAGACCGAAGCCGGTCTGGAAGTGTGGACCTATGACCTGAGCGCCCTGAACAAGGTATCGCCCATGCTGGCAGAGACCTCCAAGACCCTGTTCAAGGATGCCGAAGCCGCTCAGAAGAGTGTCGTCATCAAGTTTGAAGGCGAAACCGTCAAGACCCTGAACCTGGCCGACAAAGCCAAGGCCTGAGTCTGAACGACGTGCATGAAAAAGGGGCCCTCGGGCCCCTTTTTCATGCTGGCGATACGCTTACTGGTGCGCTTCGGCGAACTGCTTCATCGCTTCGGCGTGTTTGGTCATGCCATCGGCACGCAGCGTCAGGTTCTTTACAAACTCGGCTTGCTTGGCCGGGTCCTGGATTTTGTCATAACGCTGTTGCAGGTTGCTCTGGATCTGCTCCGGCGTCATGTTCTGCATGCGGGCCATCTTGTCGTGGCGGCCGCCATGGTGCTTGCCGCCCATCATGCCGCTGCCGTCCATCGGGCAGTCGGTCATCATGCCGGGCTGGGCGGTGGTGACGGCTTCGCTGGCGGCATAGGCGCCGAGCGGCAGGCCAAGGATCAGGGTAGCGGTCAGCAGGGTTTTGGTCAGGGTTTTCATGGTCTATCTCCTTGCGGATTGAGTTCGGGTTCGGCTTGCTCGCCTTGACCTTAAGTAAACACCAGACTGGTGTCTGAACTTTGCCAGCTGGAGCCTATTTTGTAGCAGAGTGTGACACGGGGACCTTGTATTCAGCGTTAACGAAAATCGGGTCGGTAATAATGTGCGCCAGTTATCGAGAATAGGCCCGTTACCATAAAAAGCCAGCATTAATCTGGTTGGTAAAATAATCAGTGGCCATTAGTCGACATATATGTCATGTGGTTGCAGAAAATAAAAATACCCCACCGGAGAGTGTCTCTGGTGGAGTATTTGTATGTTGCGAGTCAGGCTGCATCATGGTGGTAGTAAAACTACCAGGTTAATTAATAAGTTGGTCAGCGCTGGCGGCCGCTGCCGATGCCATAAGGCATACGATAGCTGCTGCTCTCGTTGTCCAGACTGAGGGTCAGGTTGCCCTGAACTCGCATCGGCAGACGGACTTGCTGCATCCCTTTCAGCTCGGCGGGTACTTGCTTGAGCACATCGCCGGAATCGTTGCGGATCATCAGGGTCGGGTTGGCGCTGCTGCTGCTGGCGTCATCGTGCCAATTGACGAACAGCAGGCCGGGGGCGGCGCTGACGTCAGCCGGAATGGCGGCTTGTGCCATGCCGACGTGGGCCAGTCCGGCCAGCATGAACAGGGCCAGGGTATTTTTCATCATCATTGTCTCCTTGGTATGGCTCGCCGAAGGATGCCGGCGTGGTATGCCATGGTGTCAGGCACAGCTCAGAGGCAGCGCTGTGTCGCATCATGGGGAAGGGAAGTGTTTCCCGCCGGGCGGGGGGATCTCGGCCGATGTGGTGCTGTTGGCATCCGATGGTGGTGCCTGTACCCGACTGGTGGTGTTATCCGGCTGGCGCGATTTGCCGGTTGCGGTTCTGGCAAGGGCTTCGCTGGCAGCATAGGCCAGTATGAAGGGCGTGGTGAGGGCCAGCATGGCCTGTCTCCTCGTGGGGCTATGGGGTACCCACAGTAAACAACTGCCTTGTGTCTGAACTTTGCCGAACGGGCGCTTTTTTGTAGCAGAGTGTGGCATCTTGCTGATCTGGCACACTTTGACACAAACCGTCCGGCAGATTTTCGTATACTCGTGCCAGCTCTAACAGGAGAGGCCTCATGAACCAAAGCAGCACCCACATTCTGGTGGTCGACGATCACAGCGAGATCCGCGATCTGCTGAAGCGTTTTCTGGAACAACACGGCCTGCGGGTCAGTTGTGCCCGGGATGGCAAGGAGATGAAGCGGCTGCTGGAGGAGCGGGAGTTCGATCTGCTGGTGCTGGATCTGATGATGCCGGGAGAAGACGGCCTGACCCTTTGCCGCGAGCTGCGGGCCAAGTCCAGCCTGCCCATCATCATGCTCACCGCCATGGGGGAGGAGACCGACCGCATCATAGGGCTGGAGATGGGGGCCGACGACTACCTCGCCAAGCCGTTCAATCCGCGCGAGCTGCTGGCCCGCATCAAGGCGGTGATGCGCCGCACCCAGGTCGAGCCGCAGCCGGCGGCCGAGACCTTGACCCGGGATCTGCGCTTCGATCGCTGGCTGCTCGACATCAACCGGCGCGAGCTGGTGGATGAGGAAGGGGTGGGCCTGAGCCTCTCCACCGCCGAATTCGACCTGCTGCGGGTCTTTCTGGAGCGGCCGCAGCGGGTGCTGAGCCGGGATCAACTGCTGGATCTGGCCCGTGGCCGCGAGGCGGTGGCGTTCGACCGGGCCATCGACACCTTGGTGAGCCGGCTGCGGCGCAAGCTGGAGCGGGATCCCAAGAACCCGGAGCTGATCAAGACCATCTGGGGCGGCGGTTACCTGTTCGCCGCCGATGTGACCCAGGTATAAGGCCGTGGGGATCCTCAAGCGTGGCTGGTCGAAACTGTGGCCCAAGGGGCTGACCGGCCAGATCATCCTGGTGGCGCTGGCCGGGCTGGTGTTGATCCAGCTGCTCAGCATCCAGATCTACCGTACGGATCGGGAGGAGGCGCTCGGCTACATCAACAGCCGCAACGCCATGCAGCGCATCGTCTCCGTGGTGCGGCTGCTGGCCCTCTCGCCCCCCTCCCTCTATGACGAGATCATCAAGGCGAGCCGCAGCGAGACCCTGCTGCTGCGCATCGCGGACGAGCCGCTGCAACCGGACAACCGCAGCCCCCGCTTCGAGCAGCTGGTGCGCTCCCGGCTGGGCTACCCCTCGACCCTGATGGTGGAGATCAGCGCCGAACTCAAGCAGGATGCCCAGCGCAGCCGTGCCTGGCAGCACCACAGCCGGATGATGAAGGATCGCAAGGGGATGCCGCCACCGCAGGACATGCGGCTGTACGGCTCCATCCAGCTGCCGCGCGGTGGCTGGCTGCAGTTCAGCTCGCTGGTGGACAAAGAGTCGGCCAGCTGGTCCTGGCAGACCACCCTCAACCTGATGCTGGTGGCGAGTCTGGTGATCGGCCTGATGATCTGGCTGTTCCGCCGCGCCACCCTGCCGCTCAAGCAACTGGCCGCCAACGCGGATCGGCTCGGCCGTGGCGAGGACATAGAGCCGCTGCGGGAAGCGGGGCCGACCGAGGTGCGCGAATCCATCCAGGCCTTCAACCGCATGCACACCCGGCTCGATCGTTTCGTGCAGGACAGAACCCGGATGCTGGCGGCCATCTCCCACGACCTGCGCACCCCCATCACCAGCCTGCGGTTGCGCACCGAGTTTCTGGACGAGGGAGAGGACAAGGAGCGGATCCAGCAGACCCTGCAACAGATGGAGCAGATGCTGGCGGCGACCCTCAGCTTTGCCAGGGAGGAGGGGCAGCAGGAGGCGACCCGGGAGCTGGATCTGGTCAGCCTGCTGGAGAGCCTGTGCGATGACTATGCCGACACCGGCCAGCCGGTCACCTGCCTGGCCGAGGGCAAGCAGGTCTATGCCTGCCGCGCCAATACCCTGCGCCGGGTACTGCAAAACCTCATCGGCAACGCCATCAAGTACGCCGGCAGCGCCGAGGTGTCGCTTGAGCGCACCGACAGTGAGTTGCTGATCCGGGTCTGTGACGAGGGGCCTGGCATAGATCCGGCTCGGCTGGAGGATGTGTTCAAGCCCTTTGTGCGGCTCGATGAGGCCCGCAACACCGAATCCGGCAGCGTGGGGTTGGGGCTCTCCATTGCCCGTACCCTGGTGCATCAGCACGGTGGCGAGTTGACTCTGCACAACCGCGCGCAGGGTGGGTTGGAGGCAAGGATCAGCCTGCCGCTGTGAACCTCATGACATCTATGTGGGGAGGGCGCCGACCAGGTGCCCTCCCCATGTTTATCTTGCTGTTATCTGACTGAAATCACGCCAATTTCATACTCGGTCATGCTTGTTCTTCTATGCTGAAGATGGTGATAATTGATGGCCGCATAGACGGCCAATAGCAAGGTTGGTGCAGGAATGGCGGTCTCTTCTGGTTCTGGATGGCGGGTGCGCAGTGGATGCTGCCTCCTGCTCTGTTTGCTGTGGCTGCCTGCCTGGGCGACGCCAGCCCCCAAACCCTTGATCGTGACCAACTCCAAGGCCTGGCAACCCTTCTCCTACCTCAATGAGGAGGGGCAGCCGGATGGCCTGCTGATCGATCTCTGGCGCGAATACAGTCGTGTTACTGGCCGCCCGGTCCAGTTCAAACTGGTGGATTGGCAGACCTCGCTTGACCTGGTGCGTACCGGCAAAGCCGATGTGCATGGCGGCCTGCTCTGGTCGCCGGAGCGCAATCCGCTCTATGACTATGGCCCGGCGCTCTCTAATCTCGATGCCCAACTGTTCTTCGCCAACTCCCTGCGCGGGTCGGACGTGAACTACTACCTGCAGCACGAGAGTGTGGGGGTGGTGACGGGGGGCTATGAGGAGTACTACGCCCGCAAGCACTTCCCCACCACTCGCCTGCGCACCTTCGATGACAACGACGCCATGCTGCGTGCTGCCTTCAGCGGCGAGCTTGATGCCTTCATCGCCGACCTGCAGGTGGCGAACTTCTATATCTACACCTCGGTGGATCCTACCCGTTTCATCCCGGTGCGCCACCTCTACAGCGACGAGATCCGTTTTGCCGTCGCCAAGGGCAATCAGGCCCTGTTGCAGGCGCTGGAACAGGGTTTTGCTCGCATCAGTGAGACGGATCGGGAGCGGATCATCCGCAAATGGATGCATATCGAGACCGTCTATCCGCTCCACCTCTGGCCCTGGTTGCTGGCGCTGGGAGGCATGGTGCTGCTGGTCTACATAGTTCAACTGCGACGGGCGGTGGCGAGCCGTACCGCCGAGCTGATCCAGGCCAATGCACGGCTTGAGCGCCTCGCCGGCACGGACTCCATGACGGGGATCCTGAACCGGCGCGCCTTTCTGCCCGAGTTTGAGTTGCGGCTAGCCAGCGGACAGGCCTCGGGCCTGCTGTTGTTCGACATAGATCGCTTCAAGGGGATCAACGATCACTTCGGTCACGGCGTCGGTGACGAGGTGCTCTCGGCGCTGGTCGAACGGGTACGGCTGGTATTGCCGGATGAGGCGCTGTTTGCCCGTATCGGGGGGGAGGAGTTTTGTATCAGCCTGCCGATGGCGGATATGGCTGCGCTGCAGGGCTGGGCCAGCCAGATAGGTCGGGAAGTGAGTCTGCGCAAGTTGCAGACCAGTGCCGGCGAGCTGGGACTGTCCATCAGTACCGGGGCGGTCTGGGTGCCGGATGGCGTCAAAGCCGATGGTCGACAGGTGTTGTTGCAGGCAGACAGGCTGATGTATGGCGCCAAATCGCTGGGGCGCAATACCTGGCAGGCGGCCTGTTATGCCGAGGAAAAGGAGAACGCGACAGAAGAGTAGGCCGCCGCCCTGGGTGGGCGGCGGCTTATCATCAGAAGTTGTAGGTCATCCCCAGGTTGTAGCGACGACCGTCCAGCACTGTGCCAAAGCTGGTGTAATCCACCGTCTTGTCGAACAGGTTGTAGATGCCGGCGGTCACATTCAGATTTTTGTTGGCCTTGTAGACCAGACCCGTGTCGAAGAAGGTGTATGAAGGCGTGCCCTCTGCCATCTTGACCCGGCTCAGGTAATCAGAGGTTTTGCTGCGGAAGTTGACCCGCGACCAGAGGCCGACCTCTTCTGTGGTCTGCCAGTCGACCGTGGTGTTGAACATGTGGCGCGGCATCTGGTTCAGTGCCTTGCCTTCCATCGGGCCGCTCTTCTGCTCGGACTGGGTGAAGGTATAACTGGAGGCCAGCGACCAATCTTCATTGATGGTCCAGTTGGCCGTCCCTTCCACCCCGCGCATGTTCGCCTTGTCGACGTTGATGCGGTCGCTGATGAAGTCATAGGTGTGACCGTTCAGGGTGCAGGAGGGATCGCTCTTGCTGCTGCAACGGCGGATCTCGGAGATCTTGTCCTCGAAGTCTGTGTTGAACAGGGTCAGCCCTGTGCTCAGTCCTTCCTGACCATCCCACAGCAGGGCGATTTCCTGGCTCACGCTGGTTTCCGGCTTGAGTTCCGGGCTGCCGACCAGCATGCCGTCCTGGGTGCCACCCCCCGTGGCCTGGCCCCAGTTGGCGGCCGACATACGCAGATCCGGTGAACGGTAGCCGGTGGAAACACCGCCCTTCAAGGTCCAGAATTCGGCCGGATGCCAGACCCCGTACAGACGCGGGCTCCAGTGGGTGCCGTAGTTCTGATCCCTGTCCATGCGCACGCCGCCGGTCAGGGCGAAGGTGTCGGTCAGTGCCCACTCATCTTCCACGAACAGCGCCCAGCTCCAGCGGGTCAGCTGATTGGCGCGGTTGGCCACGTTGAGCTGGTTGCCCTGATCCTGCAGATCCTCGTAGCGGTACTGGCCGCCCACGCTCAGGTAGTGATCCCCGAGCTCAAACTGGGTATGGGTATCGGCTATGGTGTTGATGATCTTCATCTGGCGGCCGGGGTTGGTGTTTTCTTCCCGCTGCAGATAGCTGGTGGAGGATCCGAAGTCGTAGCGGCCGTCGTGGGTGATGGCGTAGTTGGTGCGCTCGTAAGTACTCAGGCTGGGTTTTGACTTGGCCGAGAGGGATTCGCCCGGTGTGCGGTTGCGATCCTGCAGGCCGCGGCTGGCCTCGAAATCGAAGCGGTTGTGCTCGTCCGGGGTCAGGCTGAAGACGGCGGTACCGCTGCGCATCTCCTGCTCGGCGAAACCGTTCTGGAACTGATCCTCGCCACGGTGGGAGAGTTGACCGTTCAGGCGCACACCCAACAGCCCATCCACCAGCGCGCCGGCCGTGTAAGCATCGGTCTGGAAGATGTCGCCGGAGTCCTTGTTCTCCTGGAAGGTGGAGTCGGCATGCAGCGACCCCTGCCATGCCGTCATGTTGGCAGTCTTGCGGGTGATGACGTTGATGACGCCCCCCATGGCATCCGAGCCGTAACGGGAGGACATGGGGCCACGCACCACCTCGATCCGTTCGATGGCTTGCAACGGTGGCAACCAGCCCTGCTCTATGCCAGGGCCATCGCTGTTGGGGCGAGTGCCACGGCTGTCGACCCGCTTGCCATCCACCAGCATCAGCGTGTATTTGGAGCCCATGCCACGAATGCTGATGTCGCTGCTGCTGCCACCTCCGGTGATCACCACGCCCGGTACGTCTTTCAGGGCATCGGTCACGTCGCGATAGGCACGTTTTTCCAATTGTTCGCGGGTCACCACCGAGATAGAGGCGGCGGTATCCTCGATCTTCTGCTGGAAGCCGGAGGCGGTCACGACCATGACCTCCTGTTCGGCGGCATAGGCGTGAGAGGCGAGGGCGGCGAGAATGAGCGTGGTCAGCTTGTTGCGGTGCATTTTTATCATGTTGGCCTGAACTCTTTTAGTAAGAAGATGCATTCATCCTTTGGGTGAATCTATGGGGGTGGTTTCACCGCATCCCGCGTGAAACCCGGACCGGGCAGGTTCAATTGGATAATCCTCCCGTTTGTCGGCTGGCATTGTAATGATCATGAGATGATGTGTAAACGATAATTAATCTCATTAAGGTTGTGGTGCCATGCTAGAGGCAATCAGGAGATGCAGAAGGGGTAACGGAAGAAAAGGGAATGGCTAAGCAGAGGGGAAAAAGAGTCTGGGAGGAGGGGAAATGCTGAATCACAGGCAACAAAAAACCCGCCTGGGCGGGTTTTTTTAATTCTTGCAGAAGGTCTTCTCTGCAGGCGTTAGCGAGCGTGAAGGCTTCCTTGCTTGAATTACAGACCAACTACGTTGGCAGCAGCCGGGCCTTTCTGGCCTTGCTCGATGGTGAACTCAACGCGCTGACCTTCGTCCAGAGTTTTGAAGCTGGTGGACTGGATAGCGGAGAAGTGTACGAACACATCTTTGCTGCCGTCAGCCGGGGAGATGAAACCAAAACCTTTCTCAGCGTTGAAGAACTTAACGGTACCAGTCATTTTGTTAGACATAATAATTTCCTAAAATAGTGTTTTAAGTGCCAAGATTTGGCAATCTATGATTTTTCGTCAGCAATACGTATGGGGAGCACTAAAGAAGGAGAATTATTTAATAAGAACTATCGTAGATAACTCTTATACTAATCACTGCTTTACTAAAATGACTGCCTAACATAATCAGGTCTGAACTACCGAACCATCGAGAGAGATTAAAACATGCTCTCTTCGTTAAAGCAAACTTTATCTCAATATTAATTTCTGGTTATCGACGTGCTACCAACTTCATATTGTCACATGAGCCACGGGGTTCACTGGCGAGATTGAGCGCTGACGCCTGCTATGATTGGCTCTGGTTTTTTTGTGACTGTTTTCTGACTGGCGTAGAGGTGTTCCTGATCAAGGGCGGTATAGAGGTATAGAGAAGAGCTCTTCCTTGGTTGCCGCAGAGCCTTAACGGCAAACGCCCCCCCCCCCCGGGGCGGGGGGGGGGGGGGTGGTAAAACAATGGCGGAATAATCGCGGGCGGGGGAACATGT
>NZ_JBSTYL010000029.1:0-53951 GCF_054052465.1 Aeromonas enterica
GCGTTGAAAGGCAGGGGTATCCATGATGGTAGACCTCAAGGAGATGGCCTACTTCAAGATTAGCCTTTCAACACGTAATTGGGACAGAGCCATGAAAAAGGCCCCGCCAGTTTGGTGGGGCCTTTTTCTATTCATCAATGTGAAGACATGTTTCAGCTTGCCTCCATCTCCTTGCGATAACTTTTTACCTTGGCGAGGAACTGGCGCTTCTCCTTGCCGGAGAGCGGCTCTGCCATCGGCAACTTGACCTTCATGGCATCCACCGGACGGTTGTTGATCCGCACCTCGTAGTGCAAGTGGGCACCGGTGGAACGACCCGTGTTGCCGGAGAGCGCAATCTTGTCACCCATCTTCACCTTCTGGCCGGTTTTCACCAGCAGTTTGCTCAGGTGCAGATAACGAGTCATCAGGGTACGGCCGTGCTTGATCACCACATAGGTACCGGCCAGCGGGTGGCTGGTGGCCTTGAGCACGACACCGTCACCGGTCGCCATCACGGGCGTCCCCACCGGCAGGGCAAAGTCGGTACCCTCGTGAGGACGAACCTGGCCGGTGATCGGGTGGCGGCGATTCGGGTTGAAGCTGGAGCTGACCCGATAACGGCTGTGGGTCGGATAGCGGCGGAAGCCGCGCTCCAGGCTGTTGCCCTGGCCGTCATAATAGTTACCATCCTCCGACAACCAGGCCGAGACGCCTTGCCCCTGATTGAACACTTCGACCCCCAGCAGCTGAGTGTTGCCCGTGCTCTTGCCCTCGACCGTCTCCTGACGGACCAGCACCTTGAACTTGTCGCCCTTTTTCAGATCCTTGGCGAAATTGAGCCGCCACTGGAACAGGTTGGCAATCTTCTGGATGTGGCTGGCCGGGATCCCCGCATTGCGGGCACTGACATAGAAACTGCCGTTGATGACACCGTCATAACTCTTCTGCTGCCACTGCACCTCTTCATTGAGCATGCTGGCGCTGTAGGTGTCATCGGTGCGCTCCAGGATCAGGGTCTGCTTGATGTTCAGACGAATCTTCATCTGTTGCAGTATGTTGTCCTGATCGATCAGCAGCTCTATGGTCTGACCGGGTTTGAGGCGGGCCAGATTATTTTTGCCATCCGCATCCAGCACCTTGTAGAGAGTGGTGGTCGAGAGCCCCAGGTTGTTGAAGATGGTGGTCAGGTTTTCACCGTTGCGCACCCTGTAGTCCTGCCACTGGGGAGTGGTATCGGTCGGGATGTCATCTTCCGGGGTCGCGGCTTCCACCAACTCATGATCCGGGATGTCGTTAAAATCCGTATTGTCTTCGTTGGTTGCCGTGCCGTTGGTGGCAATAGGCAACTCCAGACGCAATGGCCGCTCCAGGATGTCACCTGGTGCCGGCAATATGGCTACCGCTGACAGCGTCATGGCCGTGAGCAATAACATGGCGTAAAAATGCTTGCGGGGAACCGGGGGTTCCCAATTGGCAGCCTGTGCTACCAAGGGACGGAGACGTTTCATCCGCTATCCTGTCATTAGATCCAAGGGTGTTAGTGGTCAGTCTGTTTGCTATAGAACCGTATAAAACTGATTGTTTGACCTAAATACTCACAATTAGTTCATAGCAATCTGCATGAACCTCACATTTTATGCATAACATTCCGCTATGGGCAGAAATGATCGTCTTTTTTAACCATTTTTTTCCTATTTTTAAGAACCGGGTCCGATTGTGTTTGGCCCAAGGTTTCATGATGTTGCGATAACTTTTCCATGGAGTGGATATGTCGTTAGCAAAACTGTTAAACCGAATCATCCTGATCCTGTTCGTTATCGGTGCCGCCCTGCTGTTCATGCTGGAAGTCACCACAGTACGCCAGTCTATCCTCGACCAGATGTCGGCCAACCTGGAGACGGCCATCACGGCACTCGGTCTGGTGCTGCAAGGCACCCTGCTCAACGATGACAAGGTGCTGGCCGAAACCATAGTCAACGCCATGTTCGACGGCGGCTTCGTCAGTTCGGTCACCCTGCTGGACCCTGACGGCCAACTGCTGTTCCAAAAGGTCTTTCACACGGCGCAGCAGAATGTGCCGAGCTGGCTCCCTTCTGTTATCGACATGCCGCCGGTCAAAATTGAGCAGGAGTTGACCGATGGCTGGCGCATGCTGGGCACCCTCACGCTCGAGGGACACAAAGGCTACGCCTATCAGCACCTGTGGAATGCCATCAGCCGCACCGGCCTGGCCCTGCTCGCCGGCCTGCTGGTGTTCACCCTGGTGATCTCCTGGGTGTGTGGCCGCCTGCTGCGCCCCCTCGAACTCATCAACCAGCAACTGGTCAGGATCCGCAAACGCCAGTTCAGCGGCAATCTGGATTCTCCCTGGCTGCAGGATCTCAAGGAGCTGGTCATCTCGGTCAACCAGCTGGTCTCGGAGCGCAAGCGGGATCTGCTGCAACAGCGGCTCAAGATCACCCAGCTCGGCAAGCAGCAGGCGGCGACAGCCCCTCAACCCCTGCTGGGCTTGACCGAGGGGGGAGACGGCCTGCAACAACAGCATTTCTTCTCCACCCAGGGCAGCATCCGCCTCTACAGCCGCCTCATCCCCACCCTATCTCCCTCGCAGGAGAGCTCGCCGGACGAGATCCAGCACCTGCTCGACCTCTGGCTGCACCATCCGGTGGAGGGACTGCAACTGCCCCTCAGCCTGCTCAATCATGCTGACTGGGCGCAATTCGCCTCGTTGCTGGCCAAGGGCAGAGGCAAGACCCTCGACTGGCGCTGGGATCTGGCAAGCTTCCCGCCCCTCGGGGCAGAACGGCTCGCCACCTTGCAGGAGCAGGGCGTCGAGATGGCGTTCAGCGCCGTTCCCATGACCAACGACACCTTCAATCAGCTCGACCCCATCAATCCCGTCTTCATCAGCTGCCAGCCAACCCAGGCTCCTCTTTACTGGAATCTGGTGGCCCAATGCCTGCACAGTGCGGGCTACACCCTGCTGGCAGAAGCCAGCGAGATCCAGGATATCGACACCCTGCGCAGCTGGGGCATAGACGGTTACGCCAGCAAGGAGATCTCATGAACAGACTCGGGTTGTTGCTCGCCCTGCTGTGGCCGCTGCCACTGCTGGCCAGCCCCATGATCATCGCCACCGGTGGTGAGCAGGGGATCTATCATCAGGTCGCCAAAGAGTTCTGCCGGCTGGCCAACAAGAGTGACCCCGAACTGCAGTGCAAGCTGCAGGCCACCTCAGGTTCCATCGAAAATCTGCGCCAGCTGCAGGCAGGACAGATTCCCTATGCCCTGGTGCAATCAGACTGGCTTTATCAGGCCAGCCACGGCCTGGGACTTTATGCCAACCAGCCACAACCCGAACTGAGGGCCATGTTCGCCACCCACGCCGAGCCTTTCACCATAGTGGTGCGGGCAGATGGCGACATCACCACGCTGGCGCAGCTCAAGTCGGCGCCCATCGACATGGGGCTGAAGAGCTCGGGCACTCGCCAGACGGCCCTTGCCCTGTTCAACCTGTTGGGAGCAAAAGAGCAGGATCTCGATCTGAAGAGCGCAGGCAATCTGGCGGAGGCGCTCTGCAGCAAGCAGATAGACGCCTACGGTCTGGTGATGGGACATCCGAACCGGATCGTGCTGGATACCACCAAACGCTGTGCCATCCGCTTTCTGCCGATCGAGGGAGATATTCGGGATCAGCTGCTCAAAGGGGTCAACTATTACCAGCGCAGCCAGGTGCCCGCCCGCATCTATCCCGGCAACCTGAAGGCGACTCCCACCTTCGCCATCGCAGCCACCCTGGTGACCAATGCCGCCACGCCGGAGGCAGACGTCTATCGCCTGACCAAGGCCATGTTGACTCAGCAAACCAGCTTCAACGAACAAACCTACGGTTACGCCAACCTGTTTCACAAGGCACGCAACAAAACAGGCCCGGTGCTGAGCATTGAACAGCATCCGGGCGCGGCAAAATATTTCGAGGAGCTGAAAGCGGCAGGCAAGCTATAGCTGATGACGGGGTGAGCGTAGTTGCTCGCTGGAGAAGCGGGTCTTCATCGAGGTCCACTGCGCCAGCCTGTCGGCACTGCCTGCCAATGTGCCTTCACGGCGGGACTTCATGATCCAGATGCTCTTGGCATCGAAGCTGTAGACGGGAATGAGATCGGTTCGCTGGCTGCCGGGCAGGATCCGGCTGTTGATGTTGTCGAGCACCAGCGGATCTGACTTGGGGGTCGCGAAATAGAGCGTTACCATATGAAACTGGTTGTAACGCACCGCCTTGACATAAGCCAGACGCAGCTTCTTCTCGTCTACCCCCAGTTCCATCAGGGTGTAGTACTTGGAGATGCTGTAATCCTCGCAATCCCCGCCGCGAGCGCCGATAAACTCCAGCGGATTGGCCCAGTAATCCGCTTCTCCCCACAATCTGGGGTCATCGCTATAGGTCAGATTGTTGAAGTAGTTGTTGACCAGCTCAATCTTCTGCTGATCCGTGGTACCGGCTCTTGGCGTGAGCAGGCGTGAAAACGCCTCGGCCCGTTGAATCGCCCTACCGCCATACACTTCCTGCAATTTTGCTCTCAACTCGGGGCTGGCGATGTACTCGGAGAGGCGGGATGCCTGCACGCTGGCACAGAGCAGTGCCAGCGTGCAGGTAGGGATGAACAGCCATTTCATACTAGACACTCCATGTCAGATATTGGAGGTCAGTATAGTTGGCTGCGGCAACCCCATCGAATGAGCCAGGGGTGGCTCAGCGGCACTGGGCGAAGGCGTCGGCCAGCTGTTGCATGAACTGGGGATAGCCATCCGGCCCGAGCGGCACTTGCTCACCCACCTCGTCCAGCAGCAATACCTTGGCGCCGGTATTGCGGGCCACCGACTCAATCACGGCCGGGGAAAATTGCGGCTCGGCATAGATGCAGCTCGCCTGTTTCTCCTGCAGCGTCTTGCGGATCTCCACCAACGTCTTGGCGCCGGGACGGCGTTCCGGGCTCACGGTAAAATGCCCCTTGGAGCTCATCCCGTAGTGGCGTTCCCAGTAGCCATAAGCCTCGTGGAATACAAAGTAGCCCTTCTGGTTCACCGCCTTCATCTGTTCGGCGATGAGCTTGTCCTTGGCATCCACCTTGGCCTTGAAGGTCAACAGGTTGGCGCGATAACGTTCGGCATTGGCGGGATCCTGGGCACTCAGCGTCTCGCTCAGGGCATTGGCGATGACCAGTGCCTGGGTCGGCCCCAACCAGATGTGGGGATCCACACCCTCGTGATGATGACCCTCGTGCCCATCGTGGTCATGGCCCTCATGATCCTCATCGGCATGCTCTTCGTGCCCTTCCTGCTTGGCATAGTCGAACAGCGGCATCCCCTCAACCCGGGTAAGCGTCAGCACATGGGGATGCTTGGCCAGCGGCTTGGCCATGAAGCCCTCCAGCTCGGGGCCGACCCACACCACCAGATCGGCATCCTGGATACTGCGAATATCGGAGGGGCGCAAGGAGAAGTCGTGGGGAGAGGCGCCGGTCGGCAGCAGCACGCCGGGCTCACTCACGCCATCGGTAATCGCAGCTGCAATAAGGCCGAGGGGCTTGATGGTAGTCAGCACCTCAAGGGCGCGGACAGGCAGACTCACCGCCAGCAGCGCAGTGATCAGAGTAAGAATTCGCATAGAGATCTCGTCAGGAAGTGAGTGTGTGATAATATAACAAACCAACGCTGTTGTTATATTATAACTCTCACAGGCTGTAAACCCCGGAGCTGTCATGACCCAACTGGTGGAGCTGAAAGAGGTCTGTCTTTCATTTGATGGACGATCCGTGCTCGACAAGGTCTCCTTTACCCTGAACAAAGGCAAAATCACTACCCTGGTCGGTCCCAACGGGGCAGGCAAGAGTACCCTGAGCAAGCTGGTACTGGGCCTGCTCACGCCGGATTCGGGCCAAATCACTCGCAGCCGCGACCTGCTGGTCGGCTATGTGCCGCAACGCCTCTATCTGGATCCCACCCTGCCGCTGACGGTGCGCCGCTTCCTGCAGCTTGGCAAGAATGGCCGTCTATCCATCGAGGAGGCGCTCAACCGGGTCGGCGCCCAGGGACTGCTGGACAACCGGATGCAGAAGCTCTCTGGTGGCGAGATGCAGCGAGTGCTGCTGGCCCGCGCCCTGCTGGTCAAGCCCGAGCTGCTGGTACTGGACGAGCCGGTACAGGGGGTGGACATCAACGGCCAGATCGAGCTCTATGCCCTCATCGGCAAACTGGCGGCCGAGTTCAACTGCGCCGTGCTGATGGTCTCCCACGATCTGCACCTGGTGATGGCCAGCACCCACGAGGTGATCTGCCTCAATCGTCACGTCTGCTGTCACGGCGAGCCGGAAAGCGTGGCACGCCATCCCGAATTTGCCCGCCTGTTCGGGCGTCCTGAACAGGAGGTGCTGGCGGTCTATACCCACCATCATCACTGCGACGGCGAACACCATCATCACGATGAGCAGGCCCCCGTCATCCGCCTGCCGTCTCGCAATCAATAAGCGCAGCTAAGGACATTCAAGTGGACAGCTTTCTGTTATATGCCCTCGCGGCCGGCCTCGGCATCGCCCTGCTGGCCGGGCCCCTCGGCAGCTTCGTGGTGTGGCGCAAGATGGCCTATTTTGGCGACACCCTCTCCCACGCCTGCCTGTTCGGCATCGCGCTCGGCATACTGCTGCAGGTGGATCTCACCCTGGCGGTGGTGGTCTGCTGCCTCGCCATGGCCATGCTGTTGGTGATCATGAGCCGCAACCAGCAGGTGGCGACCGATACCCTGCTCGGCATCTTGGCCCACAGCGCCCTGTCGCTTGGCCTGGTCACCTTGAGTTTTATGGATAATGTGCGGGTGGATCTGATGGCCTACCTGTTCGGTGACTTGCTCTCGGTACAGCCGGTGGATCTGCTCTGGATCTACGGCGGCGGCGCTCTGGTGCTGCTCACCCTGTGGCGGCTGTGGGATCCCCTGCTCTCCATGACCATCTCGGAAGAGCTGGCGCGGGTGGAGGGGATCCGGGTTGATGTGCTGCGCTGCGTGCTGATGCTGCTGATCGGGCTGGTGATCGCCGTGGCGATGAAGTTTGTCGGGGCGCTGATCATCACCTCCTTGCTGATCATTCCCGCCGCCACTGCCCGCCGCTTCAGCCAGACGCCGGAGCAGATGGCCGGTTTTGCTGCGCTGATCGGCTGTCTCGCCGTACTCGGCGGGCTGACACTCTCGTGGTATCAAGACACGCCGGCTGGCCCATCGGTCGTGGTCTGTGCCACCAGCCTGTTTATCCTGAGCCAGTTCAAGAAAGCTTGAGTCTCGGGTGGCCTGATCCCAGCTATCAGGCCACTCCACATCT
This sequence comes from Aeromonas enterica, assembly GCF_054052465.1. Lineage (NCBI taxonomy): Bacteria > Pseudomonadati > Pseudomonadota > Gammaproteobacteria > Aeromonadales > Aeromonadaceae > Aeromonas > Aeromonas enterica. Next base: position 7,350 of record NZ_JBSTYL010000029.1, read on the forward strand.
CGGCCCTTCGGTGGTCGTCTGTACCACCAGCCTGTTTATTCTGAGCCAGTTCAAGAAAGCCTGATAGCCCAAGCAGTTATAGCGGCATGCTCTGGCGCGTCTCCATCATCAGCCACTGCCGCAACCGGCTGATGGCGGGCTCATGGGCCCGGGATCGCTTGCAGGTAAAGTAGAAGGCATCCCCCGTCTCCAGCTGGTGTACCGGCAAGGCCACCAGTTGGGGATCATCCGGCCGCAGCATGTAGTCGTTCACGAACGCCACCCCCTGATCCCAGGCCGCCGCCTCCATCGCCAGCAGCACATGACTGAAGTGGTGCATCCGCGCCTCATCCGGGATAACCAACCCGCCCGCCTTGGCCCAGCGCTGCCAATCCTCCCCCCGCGCCTTGTAGATGGACTGCACCGACAGCAGCGGCAGTTGCCAGATGGCCTCGGGCCACTCCCCCTCCAGCTGTTGCAACAGGCGTCGGCTGCAGACCGGGAACAGCCGCTCCTGATAGATAAGATCGTGGCAATAACCGCGGCCGTGGGGTGAGACAGTGATGAAACAGTCCGCCACCCGATCGGAGAGCTCGGGATCTTCCGCCACCATTTCCAGACTCAAATCCAGCTCGGGATAGAGCTGACGCAGCCCCGCCAGACGCGGGATCAGCCACTTCACCGCGAACGAGCTGTAGACCGCGAGCCGCAGCCGCATCTCGCCGCCCCCGCGCAGCTGCTCGCTGCTCTGGGCAATCTGGCCGAGCCCGGCCGCAATCCCCTCAAAGTAGCTCTCCCCCTGGGTGGTCAGTGACAGCAGCCGCCCCTGGCGCAGCAGCAAGCGCTCACCCAGAAAATCCTCCAGCAGGCGGATCTGGTGGCTGACCGCACTCTGGCTGACGTTCAATTCAAGGGCGGCGCGGGAAAAGCTGAGCAGGCGGGCGACCACTTCAAAATATTGCACGGCACGCAGGGGAGGCAGCTTCATTATCTAAATATCTCATGAGTGGTCATTTTTTATCATTTTACTGGATAACGGCCACCGCGCTACCCTCCCCTCATCTGAAGTGGGAGGTGGTATGAACGCAGTCGGGATCGGCATCCTTTATCTGGTGCTGGGCAACATGGTGGCGGTCTTTTCCGATGCACTGGTCAAGGTGCTGGAGCCGAGCCAGCCCATCTTCCAGTTTGTCTTTTTTCGCCAGCTCTCCGCCGCCCTCTTGCTGACGCCCTGGCTGCTCTGGTCGTGGCGTCGCAATCCGCCGGTGGCGCTCAAGTGGCATCTGCTGCGGGCCCACATCTGGGCGGTCGGCGTCTGTCTGATGGTCATTGCCCTCACCCGCTTGCCGCTGGCCACCGCCAACGCCCTTTTTTATGCGGCCCCGCTGATGATGGTACCGCTGGCGGTGTGGATGGCGGGAGAAGCCATCTCCCGCCAGAAAGTGCTGACCGCGCTCATCGGTTTTATCGGGGTACTGATCGTGCTGCGACCGACGGAGGTGAACTGGGCCGCGCTGGCGGCGCTCGGGGTGGCGCTCTCCATGGCGCTCAACAACTTGCTGATCAAGCGGATCCCGCTCAAGCAACCCATCGCCCAGACCCTGTTCTTCACCAATGTGCTGAGCATGCCCTTCATACTGGCGCTGGCCTGGTGGGAAGGGGGAAACTGGCAGTGGCAGATGTGGTGGCCCGCCTTCGGCTCATCGGCGCTGATCATGGTGTATGCCGGGTTGTGCGTGGTGGCCTATCGCAAGGCCGAAGCGAGCAAGATTGCCTCGGCGGAATACACGGGGCTCTTGATGGCGGTCGCCATCGGGGTCTGGCTGTTTGACGAGCAGCCGGGCCTGCCGCTGCTGCTGGGGTGCCTGTGCATCATAATCCCGCTGCTTGCCATGGCGCGCAGCAAGCCAAAACCGCTGGCAGAACCGGCGGTTTGAATCAAAGCAGCAAGGGGGCGACCCTTTGCTGCAGGTGGGGAAGCATGTCCTGCTCGAACCAGGGGTTCTTCTTGAGCCAGAAGGTGTTGCGCGGGGATGGGTGCGGCAACGGCAGCCAGGCAGGACCATAGTCGGCCCAGCTGCGCACCGTCTCGGTGAGCGAGCCTTTGCCGGCCTTGCCCAGATAGTACTGTTGGGAATACTGGCCGATGAGCAGGGTCAGCTCGATATTGGGCAGCAGCATCAACACCTTGTCGTGCCAGGTGGGGGCACATTCAGGGCGAGGAGGCAGATCTCCCGACTTGCCCTTGCCGGGGTAGCAGAGCCCCATCGGCATGATGGCGATGCGGGACTCGTCATAGAAGGTGGGTTTATCCACACCGAGCCACTGGCGCAAGCGATCGCCGGACGGGTCATCCCAAGGGATGCCGCTGGCATGAACGCGGGTACCTGGCGCCTGGCCGATGATCAGCAAGCGGGCGCTCTCGGCGCCACGGATCACAGGGCGTGGCCCCAGCGGCAAATGAGCCTCGCATAACCGGCAGGCCCGGATCTGTTCAAACAGCGTATCGAGTCGGTTCATGGGCCCGATAGTACCAGAGTTTTTCCCTCTACTCTGCTTGTGAAAGAACCTGCGGATACTTATCATGCGGCCACAAATGTTTAATTTAATAAACGGATAAAGATGAAGAACTGGATGGGCACCGGCAGTGCGGCCCTCTCATTCGTGCTGTGGGGCATGCTGCCGCTCTATTACCAGTTCATGCCAGAGGTCAACATGTGGGAGCTGCTTTCCCACCGAGTCCTCTGGTCGGCGGTATTGTTGGGTGGCCTTTTCGCCCTGCTCGGCTATCTGGTTCCCTGGGCGCGGCTGCGCAGTGAACCCCGCCAGCTTGGCCTCATCCTGCTGGCCGGCCCCGTCATGTCCATCAGCTGGTGCATGTTCACCTGGTGCCTGACCACGGGCCAGGTCCTGGCCACCAGCCTCGCCTTCTTCATGACACCGCTGTTCAATATCGTGTTAGCTGTCCTCTTCCTCAAAGAGCGGCTCACCCCGCAAAAACACCTGGCGGTCGCCCTGGCACTGGCGGGGCTCGCCTACATGCTGTTCTCCTACGGTCAACTGCCATGGTTCTCCCTCGTCATGGGTGCCAACTTCGCCCTCTATGGCCTGCTCAAGAAGAAGGTGCACTACGATGCCGGCGTCAGCCTCTATCTCGAGGCCCTGGTCCAGCTGCCCATCGCCCTGCTGATCATCGGCGCTCTGGCCCTCCACGGCACCAGCCAGTTTATGGTCGGTAACTGGACAGATCGGCTACTGCTGATGGGCAGCGCCCCCGCCACCCTGCTGCCGGTGGGGTTGTTCTGCTACGCCGTGGCGCGCACCCGCATGAGCACAGTGGGGCTGCTGCAATATATCGAGCCGAGCCTCGCCTTCCTGCTCGCCATTTTCTGGTTTGGCGAGACGACGGATCCGGTGAAATCGGTGGGATTCGCCTTCGTCTGGGCGGGTCTGCTGGTGAGCCTGTTGCCACTGCACCGGCTCAGGCGCAACCTGTTCCGCGATGCCGATGCTCAGGATCTGCCGCGATAGGACTCCAGAATCGCATGCCATTTGGGATCCCGATCCATCTGCTCGGCAATATCATTCAATCTGGCATGCAGGTCGCTGCGGGATTTGGGCAACAGGATATGGCGGGTATAGCTGGACTGGGCAAAGGGCGAGACGAATAGCTTGCCCTCGAAGGCAGGATCATGGTTGAAGAAGGGCAAGGCAGAGCCCGGCACCAGAGTCACATCGATGCGACCGCGCACCAGCAGGCTGAAGTTGGTTTTGACCTTCTTGGCATCCAGCCTCACCAAATCGCCTCTGGCCGCCGCCTCGTCGATCCCCTGATAGCGATAGCCTTCTATACCACCGAAGGTCAGTCCCTTGAGTGAATCCGGGCCGCGATAGGTCACGGGGTTGGTGGCGCTGGAGATAAGCTCGTTGGTATCGCGCATGATGGGAAAGGTCCACAGGTACAACTCGCGCTGGGAATCGCCCACCCAGGCGGGATTGACCCAGGCCACCAGACCGTCGAAGCCAGGATCCGACATCTCCAGCGCCAGTCTGGCCCGATTCACCAGCCAGAGCTCCAGCCTGGGTTCTCCACCAAGCTTTTCATTGAGATACTTGACCAGATCCCGGCTCATGCCCGTCTGCGCACCAGTCATGAAGGGGGGGTGCTGGTGATAATCATAGAGACGCAGCGTCTCGCTATGAGCCGGTATTGACAGCAAAAACCACAACCACCACCACACTCGCATCGCATCTCCTTGCGCTGCTTTTGAGTGTGGCACAGAGAGATCGAATGAGAAAATCTGCCACGGGCACCGAACCGGCAGCCCGGCCGCAAAACAGAAACAGCCAGTGGTTCATCTACATGGTGCGCACCGCCAGCGGCCTGCTCTACACCGGGATCAGCACGGATCCTGTCAGACGACTCCACCAGCACCAGAGTGGCAAGGGTGCCCGAGCCCTGCGTGGCAAGGGACCGTTGACCCTGGCGTGGCAGCAGGAGGTCGGTGAAAAAGGAACGGCGCTGCGACTCGAATACCGCCTCAAACAACAGAGCAAGAGCCTCAAGGAGCAGTTGATTGAGCAGCCGGGGCGCTGGCTTGCCTGCAGCCAGTCATGGCTGACTGCCATCCGGACACAAAAAAGGCCGCTGCGAGCAGTGGCCAAGGAAGGATCCGATAGCAGGGAGGCTTAACGGTAGGTGTTGGATTGCTTGCGCCGGTTGCTGATAAGCCAGCACACCACCAGCAGCACCAGCAACCAGGGCGCCAGCTTGATGATCAGAGCAAACATGCCGGCCAGGGCACCAAACAGCACGAAGAGGCCACTCACCAGCAACATGGCCAGCACAGTAAACCCCGCCAGCGCCATGGCCACCAACACCAGCATCAAGATGATGAATTCCAGCATATTTTGCTCCTCACAGGCTTCTCTTGCCGGCTGATTGACCCAGGAGTCAATCCAGCCAGCGCTTCAATTCACGACGGGGCGGCATGATCAGCACCGCCAGCAGATAGGCAACCAGGGCAAGTGGCGGCATCAGGATCAGGGCGAGCAGCGCCACTATCCGTACCGTCACTCTGGAGAGCCCCAGCCTGCTGGCAATGCCGGCGCAGACCCCGGTCAACTTGCGATGGGCAAGATCCTTCGGCCAGGGCGTCATGCTTATGCCTCCACCTTCTGACCCTTCAGCCGGGCCAGTTCACGCTCAATCTCATCGTTCAGCTCCAGCTCGCGGAACTGGGCCTCCAGCGAGGGGTTCTGTCCCAGGGTAGCCGCCTCCAGCTGGGCTTCCAGCTGATCGACCCGGCCCTGAAAACCATCGAAACGGGCCATCAGCTCATGCATGCGCTGGTTGTCGACCTGGGCGCGGGCACGGATGCGGCTGTGGGCGGTCTGCTCGCGCAGAGTCAGCATATTTTGCTTCTCGCGGGCCTCGGTCAGCTTGGCAGCCAGTCGCTCGCTGTCGGCGGTGAGCTGAGCCAGCACTTCGGCTACCCGGGCCTTGTCCTGCTCCAGCTGGTCACATTTTTTGGTCTCGGCCAGCTTCTCGGTGAGAGCGGCACGAGCCAGGTCCTCACGCCCCTTCTGGATGGCAAGCTCGGCCTTTGCCGACCACTCCAGAATCTGGTGTTGCAGCGCCTGCTGGTGGCGTTCCAGCTGCTTCTGCTCGGCAATAACCCGGGCGGCCTGGGTTCTCATCTCGACTTGTACCTGCTCCATCTCTTCGATCATCAGCCGCAGCATCTTCTCCGGCTCTTCGCTCTTGTCGAGCAGGCTGTGCAGGTTGGCATTGATCACATCGGTCAGGCGGCTAAATACGCTCATGGTCTGGCTCCTTTGCTCATAGGGATGGCTATCTCTTCCCATAGCGTTACAAGAGCCGTGCCAAGATAGTTTATTGTTGTTTTACATATAGATGGGGATTATGCGGCAAGATACAACCAGAACTTGCTGGTTAAAATCACCATATTATTGGTGATTTTAACCAACAAAAAAGGGAGCCACTGGCTCCCTCGTCAACACAAGCGTCGGCCCTGTCAGGCGGCGCGGTTGTGGCCAAGCTTGCTGTCCAGTTCGACCAGCTTGGCTTCCATCCGGGCGCGACAGTTGTCAGACAGCTCGCGAATACCGGCGGCACCGTGCTCCTTGCTGCATACGGGCGGCAACACTTCCAGCAGCACTTCACCGTTATCCCAGCGGTTCAGGTCGATCTGACCGAAATAACTGGAGCAGACAATGGGCACTACCGGCACCTCGGCCTGCACGGCAGTGTGAAAGGCACCAGCCTTGAATGGCAGCAAGCCACGTCCCTTGGAGCGGGTGCCTTCCGGGAACATCCAGATAGAGGTGCCGTGATTCTTGATGCGATCCACCACCTGGCCTATGGTGCCGATGGCGCGGGAGCGATTGGAGCGGTCGATCAGCACGTTGCCGGAAAGCCAGAAGAGAAGGCCGAAGAAGGGCAGCCACAGCAGGCTCTTCTTGCCGACCGCCACCACACCGGGCATGACGGCGCCTGTTACGGTGAAGATGTCGAAATTGCTCTGATGGTTGCAGACGTAAACTGCCGGGCCGACCGACTTTATCTCGTCCGGTATGATGACCTTGACCTTGAGGCCGAGCAACGGACAGATCGCATGGTACATGCGAGCGAAGACAAAGACGTTGTTGGGATGACGCGGACGTACCAGACAGAGCAACAGACCAAACACGAACCAGAAAACGAGCAGCAGAGTAAGCAGCAGCACACGGGCAAGTTTGAGCATCGAACACCTCGGATTTTGACTCGGCGCAGTATACTGGTCCCCCTTTTAGCGAACAAGCGTTCGCCAAACAGAACCGTCCTCCCCATCTGCACACATGGTCGTATCGAATCCGGCTGACTTGCTCCTGTCATTATTGATCGATAGGATATGCACCATTCCACAAGATAGGGTGAGCACGATTTTGCGACAACGCGTAGCGACAAGACTCCTGCTGCTGGTCTGCATTCTGGTGCTCAACTGTGCGGCCCAGCCGCTGGCACGACTGGCTCAGCTCGATCAGGCTCTCAGTTGCCAGGTTCTGCCTCTCCCCTCGTCCAGTGTCGATGCCGACGATGTGCAGCCAACGACGCCTCAGCCAAGCAGCTGCCAGCTCAATGGCAAATGGTTGAGTGCTACTACCCTGCTCTGCGTTGAACAGATCTTCTTTGCCATTGCCTTCGTGATTGCCCTGCTGGCGCCGCTGTCGCGTCGCTCGCCCGTGCCCCCCCCGTCCAGAAACATCTCTTCGCCCAAACGGCGACTGCACCTCACTTTATGTGTCTGGCGAGAATGAGTTAGCCGCGGTCCACACCACCCTAACTTTCATTTTCAAGAGATAGAAAAATGTCAAAAATCATCAAGACTGCCCTGTTGATGGGCGGCCTGCTGTGGCAATCCATCGGGTTGGCCAGCGATACCGGCTGGCTTGCCAGTCCCCAGAACGATCACGCAAAAGTGCGGCTGCAAGCCGACGCCCGTGATCCCGCCCAAACTCGCGTGCTGCTGAGCCTGGAGCTCGAGTCCGGCTGGAAGACCTATTGGCAGAACCCGGGCGAAGGCGGCATTGCCCCTGAAATATTCTGGGATGACCCTCAAGCTGCGCAGCAGTGGCACTGGCCCGTACCGGAGCGGTTTGACGTCAGCGGCATCTCGACCCAGGGCTATCAAAAAGCCGTCAGCCTCCCCATCAGCCTGACCCACAGCCGCCGCGAAGCGCTGACCGGTACGCTGCGTCTTTCAACCTGCAGCAACGTCTGCATACTGACCGACTATCCCTTTACCCTGGTGCTGGATGGCACTGCGCCGGAAGGGTTCGACTTTGCCTACGCCCAGGCGATGAGCAAGCTGCCACAAGCCATGCCGGGTACAATCACCCTCAAGGCCGGCTACCGGCAAAACCAGCTGCAGCTGACCGCCGACAACCCGCAGGGCTGGCAGGATCCACAGATTTTCCTCCAGCGGCTGGAGGGCGCTGAATTTGGCAAACCCAGCCTGGAGGTGCAAGACAATACCCTGATCGCCCGCATTCCCGTCAGTGATGGCTGGCAGGGAGACGCGCCCGACATCCGAACCCAGCAACTCGGGTTCGTGCTGGCCAACGGTGAACAGGCCTGGCAGAGCGAGGTCAGCATTGGTGACCCGCTGGCCCTGCCGAGTCAGGGCCACTCGCTGATCTGGCTGCTGGGCGCCGCCCTCCTTGGCGGCCTTATCCTCAACCTGATGCCCTGCGTGCTGCCGGTGCTGGCGCTCAAGCTGGGGTCGGTACTGCAAATGGAAACCCGTGAGCGCCGCCCGGTTCGCCTGCAATTTCTGGCAGCCAGTACCGGCATTTTGGTCTCCTTCTGGGCACTGGCACTCATGAGCACGTTGCTGCGTGCCACTCAGGGCGCGGTTGGCTGGGGCATTCAGTTCCAGAGTGTCTGGTTTATCGGCTTCATGGTGGTGGTGACGGCGCTGTTCTGTGCCAACCTGCTGGGGCTGTTCGAGATCAGGCTGCCGAGCAACCTCACTACCCGTCTCGCCACCACAGGTGGCAACGGCCTGGGCGGTCACTTCCTGCAAGGCTGCTTTGCCACCCTGCTGGCAACCCCCTGCTCGGCGCCCTTCCTCGGCACAGCGGTCGCCTTTGCACTCGGGGCACCGCTGGGTCAGCTCTGGCTCATCTTCACCGCACTGGGCATCGGCATGAGCCTGCCCTGGCTGCTGATCGCCGCCTTCCCCCGCCTTGCGCTCTGGCTGCCGAAACCGGGCCGCTGGATGGGACGCCTGCGCATACTGCTCGGTCTGATGATGCTGGGATCCAGCCTCTGGCTGCTCAGCCTGCTCACCAACCATATTGGTCAATTCTGGATGCTGATCCTGATGGCGCTGATGCTGGCCGCCTTGCTGTTGGCCGTCGTGTGGCGTCATGGCATTCGGGGCGTGACTCTGGCGCTGGCGCTGGGCTGCTTGCTGGGCGGGGCCCTGTTGCTGGGCGGCGCCTTCACGCTGGAAGGCAAACCTCAACAAGATAGCGTCAACTGGCAGCCGCTCTCGGAGCAAGCCATCCAAGACGCGCTGGCACAGAACAAACGGGTCTTTGTCGATGTCACCGCCGACTGGTGCATTACCTGTAAAGCCAACAAATTCAACGTGCTGCTGCGAGATGATGTGCAAAAAGCGCTGAGCGCCCCCGATGTGGTGGCCCTGCGCGGGGACTGGAGCCGTCCCTCTACCAGCATCGCTGACTTCTTGCGCCAGCGCGGCAGCGTGGCCATTCCCTTCAACCAGATCTACGGGCCCGGCCTGCAGGATGGCGAGATCCTCTCCCCCCTGCTGGACCGCTCGACCCTGCTTGCCACCCTGGCGCAAGCAGGCATTGCCACTTCTCAAGGAGACACCAAATGAAACCGACCCTGCGCACCCTGACCCTGCTGGCCTCCCTCTCTGCCGCCCTGCTGGCCCCGGCCCTGCACGCGGCCCCCTTTACCCCGGAGCAGGAAGCACGCATCAAGGAGCTGATCCGCGAAACCCTGGTGGCCAACCCCAAGATCCTCGACGAGGCAGCCGAATCCTGGGAGAAGCAGAATGCGGCGGCCCAGCAGGCACAGCTCGGCGACTTCATCAAGGGCAACCAGGATGTGCTGTTCAACAGCCCTACCAGCCCGCGCCTGGGTGCCAAAAACCCCAAGCTGACCCTGGTGTCATTCACCGACTACAACTGCCCCTACTGCAAGCAGTTCGATCCTCATCTGGCCAAGCTGCTGAAAGCCTATCCAAATGATGTCGGGCTGGTGATCAAGCTGTTGCCGTTCAAGGGGCAGACCTCCGCCAAGGCAGCTCAGTACAGCCTGACCCTGTGGCAGCAGGATCCGGCCCGCTTCCTCGCCCTGCACGACAAGCTGATGAGCAAACAGGGCATGCTGACCGAGGCGGACATCAACAAGGCGCTGGCAGCCACCGGCAACACGGCGCTCAAACCCGAAGCCAAAGCCACCGAGGAGCTGCGCAACAGCCTTCGCATCGGCACCTTGCTTGGCGTGCAGGGCACACCGGCGACCCTTATCGGCAATCAGCTGGTGTCGGGCGCCATCCCCTATGAGGAGCTTGAGCAAATCGTCAAAGCCGAGCTGGCCAGGAAGGGGTAACCATGGAAGCCAAATCATCCCTCACACCTCGTCTGCGGCGTTGGGGCAAGGAAGCACTCTGGCTGCTGCTGTTTGGCGTGATCATCTCGACGGCGCTGGACCTCTGGCGCAGCCCGGCACTGCCAGAAGGCAGCCCGCTGCCAGCGCTCACCCTGCAAGACGGCACCACCGCCGACTTGCAGGCCATGAGCCGGGACAAGCCGCTGCTGGTCTACTACTGGGCCAGCTGGTGCGCTGTCTGCCGCTTCACCACACCGACAGTGGAGCAGCTCTGGCAGGACGGTGAAAACGTGCTGACGGTGGCACTGCGCTCCGGCAACGCGCAGCAGCTGAGCAAGGGGATGAGCAAGAAAGGGCTGACCTTCCCGACCCATAACGATGAGCGAGGAGATCTCGCCGCCCGCTGGCAGGTGAGCGTTACCCCCAGTTTTCTCATCGTCAAGGATGGCAAGGTGGTGAGTACCACCACAGGCTGGAGCTCGGGTCTTGGGCTCAAGCTGCGCCTGGCCTGGGCCAGCTTCCAATAACCTCAGTGACAACGCCCGGCCTGCCGGGCGTTTTTTCAACCGCCATCACACATGCCCACCCTCTTCTTGCCAAAGTGGCGCAATAGGAGCCTTTCTCGCATTGGCAACTTGCTTGCCATATCGCCTCCTATTCATGGCGGAGCTGGTCTGTTTCCGTTAAAATGACGGGTTTTTGCCGTGCCTGGTTTCTCAAGCTCCACCATCAGGCGCCCGCATTGTGAATTCCAAGATGCCAGTGATGCAGGATCTGCCATGAACAACTACTTTCGGGTGCTGGGCGTCAAGTCCAACGCCAACGAAAATGACATCAAAAAAGCCTATCGACGGCTGTCGAACCAGTACCATCCCGATAAGCTGTTAGGGGCGAGCGAAGAAGAACGAGAGCTGGCAGCCATCAAGCTGCATCAGGTAAAGCAGGCCTATGAAGTGTTGTCAGACCCGAAACAGCGGGCCGCTTTCATCAAGGATTTCAACAACGTCATCGTGACCGATCCCGCTTCTGCCATGCAGGAGATGTGGGACCAATTTTACCCCTGAGGCGCTATGCAGAAAAAATGGGACCAGGCGCGGATCAAAGCGCTGATGAGTGATGCCAGTGAGAACATCGAATCCTACCGGGATCAGGACGACCCCAAGGCGCTGGAGCAGTTCACCGGCAAGATGAAGACACTGCTGCTGGCTGACATGAGCATGCTGGAATTCATGCCCGAATACCTGCCGCTGGCCCTCTACGGCCGGGTGCAATTCCCGCCCAAAGCCAAGCCCGAGTGGAACAAATGGCTCGGCAGCGGCGTACAACCCTCATGGGACGAATTCAAGGTGTCGGTGGCGTTCAACAATGCCGATCTGCCGCTGGTGAAAGCGGTGCGGGCCCAGAGCGAAGATCAGCTGATCGAAGCCTGCGCCGTGCTGTTCCAGCTGGACAACCCGCTGCCGCGCGGTGGTCGCCGTGCCGACGATGACTACGAGCTTCGCGACGACGACGAGGAAGACGGGGAAAACGCTGACGCCGACTACAACGGTGATGGTGACGACGACGGCGATCAAGACATGTACGACGAAGTACGTTTCTAACTTGGGGCAAAGCATGCACAGTCTGATAGAAATTACCGCCATCGAGATCAAAGAGCTGGCCGTGATCGAGCCGAAACAGGCCAGCGAAAAGTTCGAGCTGATCGCCAAGACAATGTCTGACGACCAGTTGGCCGAAGTCATTGAACAGATTGATATCGTCACCCTGACCCAGATCAACGGCCAGCACGACATGTCGTTCCCGTCCATCATCTCCGAGCTGATGACCCCGGAGCGGATCCGCGACATCGTCTGCCAGCAGCCCCTTTACTGGGAAGAGGCGATCAAGAACAACGCCGAAGAGCTGCAGCAGCACACCTTCGACTTCCTCAACTACCTGATCCGCACTCAGGACAGCGACGCCAAGCAGGCGGAGATCCTGGAGTGCATCGCCGAGGATCCGGCCGGTCTCTTCTACCTCGCCATCCCCTTCATCGAGTTCTATCGCGGTGAGCGCTTCGACGATGACGAGGGCTTCCACGACACGCTGCACGCCGAAGAGGAAGATCTGGAAGAGGCACTCTCCTACAGCGACCGCCAGCAGAGTGAAAATGCCCACGACTACCCGCTGGATGACCCGCGCAGCCTCTTGATGCTGATCCGCGAGCTGACCCCCGAGGTGGAGAAAGCCATCAAGGCACTGCTGCGCAATGAGCACTCCAGCTGGGAGGGGATCATCAGCAAGTTCGCCAGCGAGCTGGTGATGCAGGCCAAAGAGAAGAACGACGCCTCCGACGAGTACGCCGAAGTCGACGACATGTTCAGCTTCCTGGATTGAGGAGCCCCGTCATGCAACTAGCCATACGCGATGCCAATCAGGGCCCCTTTCTCACCCAGGTGCTGCGCTTTGGCCGCGAGAGCGAACACTTGAGCGATCAGCAGCTTGGCCAGATCAAGGGCAAGGCGGTGCTGATGAGCCTGAAGTTCGCCGACAAGTACTACAACAAGTACAAGATGCATCTGCTGGAACAGGCGGCCCACGACGTCATCGGCGTGGTCAGCCTTGGCTTGCTGGAGCTGTCGCAACGGGATACCGCCAAGGCGCTCGCCCTGCTGCAGGCGCCGGAGGGGCCCATCAAGCCGTTCCAGAAGGGCTGGTCCATGCTGATCTCGGTCAGCGCCAAGCAGCCCGGTGGCAACAGCCTCTATGGCGATGTGGATGCGCGGCTCTTGGACAAGATCTCCAGCCCGCCGGATGTGGAGGAGTGGCAAGGCTGGCAGGAGTACGAGAAGGCGCTGGTGGAGCACAACAAGGCCCGCCTGATGAGCCTGATCGATCAGCACTTCTTCGCCTGCGAGAACGACCACCCCACCATGGAAGACAAGCTGGCCGAGGCCCTGCTTTACCGCATTCTCTGCGGCAATGGCAGCGGCGCCGCCAAACTGAAAGTGAAGCAGGATCTCAAGCGCAAACTTGCGCGGGAGATTGAGCTCAACGAGGCGTGGTACGACACCGACTATCTGGCCGCCCAGCTTGAGTTGCTGCTGGCAGAGCTGCCGGGCGAGCTGATCGCCGGTCTGCGTCAGGATCTCAGCAAGGGGTTTGTCGCCAACCTGCTGCATACCCTGGGTTTTGTGCGCCAGTACCAGCTGCTGCAACAAGAGAACGCCGAGCCGGAGAAGCTCGACAATTTCGAGATGCGCGCCGGTCTCAAGCACCCCCTGCTCGGCTGGCCGCTCTACCACGACTTCTAGGGGGTCATGCCCCCTTGCAGGACGGCATCCGCCGCCCATCCCCACAACGCCCGGCCTGCCGGGCGTTGTGCTATCTGCCCAGCGGCCATCCTGGCCGGACTACCCCGTAAGCGTCATTGGCCCCGTTTTGGGCAGGGATATAATGATTCTCCCATATCAGCCACAGGGGAACGAGCCGTGAGCAGAAAACCCGACCGCATCACAGCGATGCAGCAGATCATCGATGCCGTGAAGCAGGAATTCCCGCTCTATCAACCAGATACCTTCAAATGCGGGCCAGACAACACCTGCATCGGCTGCCCCAAGAAGCTGATGGAGCTGGTGGATACGGATCTCTGCTACTGGCAATATCAGATCGATCGCGGCTTCCCGCCCACCTTCGACGAGCTCAACCGCTTCGGCAAGATGTGCAAGAACATCCGCCGGGCGCTGGTGAAGAATGGCCGGATCCCCGCCTGATGCCTCGATAAAAAACTGCATGACTAACATTTTTCAGATCTTTTCATCTGCCAGGACGAGGAATTCCCTGACTGGATAATGTGCAGACTATGGTTTGCAATAAAATAGGCTGGTCTCGGGTCTATGATGAGAGGCCCTCTGGAGGGGCCAAACCGTTCTCACATCTTATTTCAGGAGAAAACGTCATGACTCAGGAAAGGATCCAGACCCGCTACCCCCTCGGCGGCCCCTTTGCCACTCAGGCCGAGTTGAAGCAGGCCATCGCCCGGAGCATCGAGGCTCACAAACGGGACTTCTTCCCCCTGCTGGAGCGGCTGGTGGATGTAGGGGACACCCGGGTCAACCTCAGCCAGGAGAACCCGCTGCAAGTGCTCAGAATCGAGCTCGATAACGATGGCTCCCAGGGCCAGGCCCACCTCAACTACGAGTCCAATTTCGCCGAGAGTTGCCTCATCATCAACGAATACGACCAGCACCAAACCAGCGTGCCCTTTCGCCTGGAAGGGGATGAGCTTGTCTTCGACCTTGAGCTGCCCATCGCTTGGAATTTCAATAACTGAGGGTTCAACGGTGCAATACAGCTTGTTGAGTGCATCCGATAAACCAGCTCCCCTCACCCTAGCCCTCTCCCAAAGGGAGAGGGGACTTTAGCCCGCCAGCCTCAAGCCATGACAGCCACTCCATACCTCGGCGATTATTCCAAATAGCCGCTCGCCATCATCCTCGATAGTTACCATCAGCCCACAAGCCGCCGTCATCCTGAAGAGCTACAACCTGAGCTCCCTTCTCCCCTTGCTGGAGAAGGGTTGGGGATAGGGGAAAAAGGGAATCACCAACCACATTACGGCAACCGGCCTTCGCGCTCATCTGCTCAGGCCTCACCAATCAAACCTGCGGCCCTGCTGCCTCATCATTAATAGAGCATTACGTTAATCGGTCACCACACATAAACGTTTAAGTAACTGATAGAGAAAGATGGGTTGAATAAGCGTCAGCGCTATGGCCAGCCAGGCCACGGTAGCCATATTGCCCAGATGACCATCGACATCCGTCAACAGCATCGAAGAGACGACGGCGGCCGAACCGCTGAATATATGCTGGAACACATTCTGCAATGACATAAACCCTGCTCGTTCCCCGGGCTCTGCGACCTGGCTATTAACAGCAGCAGCAGTGATAGTCCGTGTCGATGTCACCACCATGAACAAGGTAAAAATGATCATGCTTGGCAACAAGGGGGAACCCAAAAAACCATCCAAGACAATGGCGATAATCAATCCCCCTGCCCACAACGTGATGCTCATTGCGCCAACACGGTCCATCAAATAGCCACCCAACTGCATCGTGATCACGCTGAGAACACCGCCCATGACATAGTACTGACTCATATCGCTGCGAGGCACACCGAGATTAAACTGAAAATAGGCTGCCATGTTCGGAACAATAAGGAAGGTACTGAAAATAGCCAACCCGATTGCCATAAATGCATGCCACACCACAGCGCGTTTCAACATACCCGTGATTGAAAAAACCTTTTGGTGTTGCCCCAAGTGGGAAGTCATATTTGGCAGCCTCATAGATACCATCACGCTGACGCACAAGCCCAATCCCCCGACGACATAAAAAGGTGCACTCCACCCTTTCAACATGGCCAGCTCCAATCCCAAGGGCACACCGGCAATGGCTGACAACGAGAAAGCCCCCATCACTATCGCCATCGCTCGACCACGTTGTGGTACTGGCGTGGCATCCACGACGATCGCCATTGCTATCGACGTTGCCGGACCGGCAAATATGCCTGCCAACAAACGGGTAAAGAACAGGCTTTCCATATTCCACGCCAAAGTGCAGGCCCAGGTGGATAGCGTGACGCCCAGCAATGAGAGCAATGCCACGTGTTTTCTATCAAATTGATCAATATATCTGGCACATAATAAAGATGATAAGGCGGCGGCCAGTGCATATCCTCCCCCCAAATATCCTATATAGGTTGGGCTGATATCGAGCGCACGAGATAAATCAGGCCCAAGCGGCATAATCATCATAAAGTCCAGTGTACTCACCAATTGGATAAAGGCCGCCAGCCAGACGCTACCCACATCCATCACCGCACCATTAAAATGAGGTTTCTTATCTACCTTGTTTTGATCTGACATCATAGTGTTTACGCTCAATCTTTAGAGGCAGACAGCATACCCACTACCATCATTTATTTTTATCCTTTAGAATGGCACAGACTGTTATCATATTAGGGATAATCGATGCGCACAGGTTTGGACTTTAATTCATCAAGAATCTTTATTGCCGTGGTTGAACAAGGCAGTTTTGTCGGCGCATCTAAAACCCTTCAAATACCCACGTCAAATGTGAGCCGCAGTATCTCTCAATTGGAAGAAGCCTTGAACCTTCAACTGATTGAGCGCACTACCCGCCATATGAAGCTCACACAGGCGGGGCAACTGCTCTATACCAAGGTGAAACCATTGCTGGAGTCACTGGAGCAAACCGAGGCTGAATTGACATCACAACAGATTCAGCTGAAAGGGCCACTGCGCATCTGTATCCCCAATGAAGCCGGGCCAAAACTGCTCGGTACAACCATCGCTGACTTTGCCTGTCAACATCCAGAAATAAAGATCAGCTGCATTACCAACCTGTCCGGACTTGAATCATTAAGAGAGGATCTGGACATGGCAATCATCATTCACAGAGGCAAGCTGGACGATAGCGATTATATTGCCAGCCATCTGACCACCATTCCCTGCACTGTTGTTGGCTCCCCTTCTCTTATTCGGCGATGTGGGCTTCCCAACCACACGGCACAACTAAAAGATCTACCCTGCATTACTACGGTTAGCGCCCTGAAAGGAATGCCTTGGCAGTTCACCCTACCCAGCGCTGAATTTTCCACCGTTCAGGTCAATGAACATTACCGGGTCAATAGTGGTGAACTGGCGCTAAAAGCCGCTCTCGCCGGAGTCGGGTTTGCCATTCTTGCCAAGGTGTCTTGCCAGGAGTTTATTGATGATGGCAGCCTGGTTGAGATTGAACTTGAGTTACCCGCCGCCCCATTGCAGTTGTTTGCTGTTTATGCAAACCGTCAATATCTACCGGCTAAAACGCGCGTATTTATTGATTTTATACGGCAAAACATTATGAATTATCAGTAACTAAATCCGATAAAGCCTCAACAGATGAGTTGACTTCTCAAGATACCAAAATCCGGCTGCTCTCGTTTTCGAACGCTGATTATGCTTCGCCATCAGACATGTTGTCATTTAAATTTAAGCCACACTCGGCTGAGAAATTCAGAAATTTTACCGTTAATTACCGCATGTATATGCTCTCTGTTCATTCCTGGTGCATCATTACAAATAGCCGGGGCCATTTTATTTAATTGAGCAGAGCACGGTGAGAGAAAAACAAAATGACCGGCATTGTGTATGACCTGAAATTCATTTTCTGCAGCCAACATTTTGGCCAGCTCCCTCGAGTTTCCCTCCCAAGAAAGCTCTTCATCCTGATCACCAGTAAAAATAAGGGTAGGTTCAATCACTCTTCTTAGTGAACCGGGAGAAAATGCTATGCTCACCGGAGCCATGAAAATCCATGCTTTTATTCTCGAGTCTGGGAGGGCAACTAAACCAGGCTGATCATTGATGATTTTCCCTTTGGTCGAGCATATGGCTTTCATTTCATACTTACGACAATAATTTTCATAGCGTCCTGAATCAATTTCCCCTCCTCTTAACAACAATCCTGTTGCACCACCGGCAGAGAAACCAATAAATGCTATTTTATCTACATCAACATATGCAGCTAGCTCTGCATTATTAGTTACTGCTGTAATGGCGGCAGAAATTTGTAATGGGCGGCCATACCATGAACTAATGGCCCCCGCCCCAGTCTGATCCTTGTAGTTGTCACCAGGGTGAGTGAGGGTAACAACAATATTGCCCTGCCGAGCCAGAGTTGTGGCAAGGTCATGATGACTCCACAAACTACCGGCGTTGCCATGTGAGATAACTATGACTGGATAGCGGCCTGGTACTATATCCAGCGCCTTTTTTGCCGCTATTTGATAAGGGCCTATCGTAGTTGGTGTGTTTTCTGCAGCCACACCGGGGTAGAAATATACGGCATCCATCGGCTTTCCGCCTACAGGATCTGTCACTATGAGACGCTTAAACCCTGTATATTCAGCCGATACGACGAAGGATGACAAGGCACTGCACGTACATATTGCACAAAGTAAAAAATAACGGAAAAAAAGCCTCATCAGATATCCTTTCTGATCCAATCGACATTGGGACGACACGCTACCACTATCGCCATGAGGAGTCATTTTTAACAAAAAAATGGGAGCGAATAATTCGCTCCCATTTTGTATAGATCCGTTGACTACCCTTCCTGATTTTCCTCCGCTACCGGCTCGACACCGGCGGCGGGTTCTATCTCGATGCGATCGACTCGCTGTAAACCACGGGGCAGCTTGGCGCCACGGCGGCCGCGTTCGCCGCGGTAGTAGTCGAGATCAGAGGGTTTGAGGGTCAGCTTGCGCTTGCCGGCAAACAGGGTGACATATTGCCCCTGCGGGATAATGGCGGCCATCACCATAAACTCTTCCCGCGCTTTCACGCGAGCCGACGGTATGCTGATCAGCTTGTTGCCCTTGCCCTTGCCGAGTACCGGCAGGGTGTTAAGCGGGAATAGCAACATGCGCCCTTCGTTGGAGATGGCCATGCAGAGATCCGTTTCCGGCGAGCCAATCTTCTGGGGTGCCATCACCTGGCCACCTTCCGGCACGGTGAGCAGCGCCTTGCCATTCTTGTTCTTGCCGATGAGGTCGTCATAGGTGCAGACGAAGCCGTAACCGGCGTCAGAGCAGATGAGATACGGCTCGCCTTCGTTACCCATCACCAGATGGCGCACCTCTTCGCCTGGACCCAGCGCAAAGCGGCCGGTGAGCGGCTCGCCCTGACTGCGGGCCGATGGCAGCGTGTGGGCCTCCAGCGCATAGGTGCGTCCCAGGGTCGAGAGGAACACCGCCTGCTGGTTGCTGCGACCGCAGGCGTGGGCGAGATAGCCATCCCCCGCCTTGTATGAGAGGCCTTCCACGTCCACATCGTGGCCCTTGGCGGCCCGCACCCAACCCTTGTCAGAGAGGATGACAGTGACCGGCTCGCTCGGGGTCAGCTCTTTCTCGGTCAGAGCGACCGCGCTGGCGCGCTCCACCAGCGGGGTGCGGCGATCGTCGCCGTACTTCTCGGCATCCGCCAGCAGCTCTTTCTTGAGCAGGGTGTTGAGGCGGCGCTCCGAGCCCAGCAGCAGTTCGAGCTTGTCGCGCTCTATGGCCAGTTCATCCTGCTCGGCGCGCAGCTTGAACTCTTCCAGCTTGGCCAGATGGCGCAGTTTGAGCTCGAGGATAGCCTCGGCCTGGGTCTCACTGATGTTGAAACGCTCCACCATCACCTTGCCCGGCTCATCCTCGGTGCGGATGATCTCGATCACCTCGTCGATGTTGAGATAAGCCACCAGCAAGCCTTCGAGGATGTGCAGGCGAGCCAGCACCTTGTCGAGGCGATACTGCAGGCGACGGCGCACCGTCTCGCGGCGGAAAATGATCCACTCGGAGAGGATCATCTTGAGGGTCTTCACCTGGGGACGGTTGTCCAGACCCAGGATGTTGAGGTTGACCCGGTAGTTCTTCTCCAGATCCGTGGTGGCGAACAGGTGGGCCATCAGCGCCTCCATGTCCACCCGGTTGGAGCGGGGGATGATCACCAGACGGGTCGGGTTTTCGTGGTCCGATTCGTCCCGCAGGTCGGTGACCATGGGCAGCTTCTTGGCCACCATCTGGGCGGCAATCTGCTCCATGATCTTGGCGCCGGAGGCCTGATGGGGCAGCGCGGTGATGACGATGTCGCCATCTTCCTCGCTCCACACCGCCCGCTGCTTGATGGAACCCTTGCCGGTCTCGTAGATTTTGCGGATGTCATCGCGCGGCGTGATGATCTCGGCGCTGGTCGGGTAGTCCGGCCCCTGAATGTGCGACATCAGCACGTCCAGCCCCGCATCGGGGTTGTCGAGCAGCTCGGCGCAGGCGTAGGCCACTTCCCGCGCGTTGTGGGGCGGAATGTCGGTCGCCATGCCCACGGCTATGCCGGTGATGCCGTTGAGCAGTATGTGCGGCAGGCGGGCGGGCAGTACCACCGGCTCTTTCATGGTGCCGTCGAAGTTCGGCGTCCACTCCACAGTCCCCTGACCAAGCTCGGAGAGCAGCAGTTCGGAGAAGCGTGACAGGCGCGCCTCGGTATAACGCATGGCGGCGAAGGATTTGGGATCGTCCGGCGCACCCCAGTTGCCCTGACCGTCCACCAGCGGGTAGCGGTAGGAGAAGGGCTGGGCCATCAACACCATGGCTTCATAACAGGCGCTGTCGCCGTGGGGATGGTACTTACCCAGCACGTCACCCACGGTACGGGCGGATTTCTTGTGCTTGGAGAGGGCCGACAGACCCAGCTCGCTCATGGCGTAGATGATGCGCCGCTGTACGGGTTTGAGGCCATCACCGATATGCGGCAGGGCCCGGTCCATGATGACGTACATGGAGTAGTTCAAGTAAGCCTGTTCGGTAAAGGTGCGCATTGGCTGGCGCTCTACCCCGTCCAGACTGAGCTCGATAGCATCACTCATAAGGTTGTTCTCTTGCTGGGGCGCGCCACCGGGTGGTGCGCCTGAAATTCGGGTCGACTGGCGACAGACGCCACTGGCTTAGATGATCGCAAGGTTGCCCTTCTCTTCCAGCCACTCGCGACGATCCGGGGCACGCTTCTTGGCCAGCAGCATGTCCATCAGTTGCAGGGTTTCGTCCCCCTCTTCCATCTCGCCCATGGTGAGCTGCACCAGGCGGCGGGTATTGGGATCCATGGTGGTTTCCCGCAGCTGCTTCGGGTTCATTTCACCCAGACCCTTGAATCGGGTCACCATCACCTTGCCCTTCTTCTTCTCGGCCTCGACCCGCTGCAGCACGCCGTTCTTCTCGTCCTCGTCGAGGGCGTAGTAGACCTCCTTGCCGATGTCGATCCGGTAGAGCGGCGGCATGGCCACATAGACGTGGCCCTTGTTGACCAGAGTGCGGAAATGCTTCACGAAGAGCGCGCAGAGCAGGGTGGCGATGTGCAGACCGTCCGAGTCCGCATCCGCGAGGATGCATACCTTGCCGTAGCGCAGGCCGGAGAGATCCTCCGAGTCCGGATCCAGGCCGATGGCCACCGAGATGTCGTGCACTTCTTGCGAGGCAAGCACTTGACCGGCCTCCACTTCCCAGGTGTTCAGGATCTTGCCGCGCAGGGGCATGATGGCCTGAAATTCGCGATCCCGCGCCTGCTTGGCGCTGCCGCCTGCGGAGTCACCCTCCACCAGGAACAATTCGCCTTGCATGGGATCGGCGCAGTTGCAGTCGGTCAGCTTGCCGGGCAGGGCTGGGCCCTGGGTGATTTTCTTGCGCACCACCGTCTTGGCGGCGCGCAGCCGGCGCTGGGCGCTGGAGATGCAGATCTCGGCGATCTGCTCCGCCAGCTCGGTGTTGCTGTTGAGGAACAGGCTGAAGGCATCCTTCACCACCCCCGACACGAAGGCCGAGCTCTGGCGCGACGACAGCCGTTCCTTGGTCTGGCCGGCGAACTGGGGATCCTGCATCTTGATGGAGAGGATGTAGGCGCAGCGATCCCAGATGTCTTCCGGGGTCAGCTTGACCCCGCGCGGCAACAGGTTGCGGAACTCGCAGAACTCGCGCATGGCATCGAGCAGCCCCTGGCGCAGGCCGTTGACGTGAGTACCGCCCTGCGGCGTCGGGATCAGGTTCACATAGGATTCGGCGAGGCACTCGCCCCCCTCCGGCAACCAGCAGAGCGCCCAGTCCACGGCGGACTGCTCGGTGCTGAAGGCGCCGACGAAGGGCTGCTCCGGCAGGCAGGTGAACTGCTTGACTGCATCGATCAGGTAATCCTTGAGGCCATCTTCGTAGCACCACTCCAGCTTGATGCCGGTGTTCTTGTCGAGGAACCTGATGGTGAGGCCGGGGCAGAGCACGGCCTTGGCCTTGAGCAGGTGCTCCAGCTTGGTGACCGAGAAGCGGGGCGAGTCGAAATAGCTCGCCTGCGGCCAGAAGCGCACCCGGGTGCCGGTGTTGCGGCGCCCGCAGGTGCCCGTGATAGTCAGCTCCTGCACCTTGTCGCCGCGCTCGAAGGCGATGTCATAGACCTGGCCATCGCGGCGCACCGTCACCTCGACCCGATCGGAGAGGGCGTTCACCACCGAAATGCCCACCCCGTGCAGACCGCCGGAGAACTGGTAGTTCTTGTTGGAAAACTTTCCCCCCGCGTGCAGCTTGCAAAGGATCAGCTCCACGCCGGATACCCCCTCCTCCGGGTGAATGTCGACCGGCATGCCACGGCCGTCATCGATCACCTCGAGGGACTGGTCTTCATACAGGGTCACCTCCAAGGTACGGGCGTGGCCCGCCAGCGCCTCGTCGACGCTGTTGTCGATGACCTCCTGGCCGAGGTGATTGGGCCGGGTGGTGTCTGTGTACATGCCGGGGCGACGACGCACCGGTTCGAGGCCATTGAGGACCTCAATGGCATCCGCATTGTATTGAGTGGACATGGAGGGCCTTGCGAATTGACGTTTGGGGAGAATCTTACTCGTTGGGAGGGTCTTGGACAAACCCGACTGAGGGAAAGGGTGATCCAGACAGGGGCCAACCAGTCCCCAGTCCGGACTCAGGTCGCGACTGACGCCACCGGCAGCGCCTGCTGCAGCTGGGAGAGGGCGCTGTGCAGCCGCCACACCATGCCCGCCAGATCCAGCGCCGCCGGATCCCGATGACGAGCCAGCCCCTGGCTGATGCGTCGCAGCTCGGTCAGCGTCCGTTCGAGGGAGTCATGCTGCACCCCCCGCTCGGTGAGGATCCCTCGCAGACAGCGGATGCAGGCGTCTCGCACCAGATAAAGCGGCTGATCCCGCCCCTGCCACTGGCGCAACTGCCAGACGATGTGGCTGCAGTTGAGCAGCACCACACCCCAGCGCAGCACCCAGAGCCGGGCAGCCTGATCCTGGCTCTGGCTGAGCTGGCTGATGCCGTAATAGATGCGTGATTCGAACTGGCTCTCGCTCTGGTGGGGAGTCAGCGCCAACTGATCCATGAAGTCGTGGCGCAGGGTACGCATGATGCGGTGACTCTTGCGCCGATCCGAACTCGGCCGCAGGATCTGGAATGCCAGCCCGGCCACCACCACCCCCAGCACCTTGCCGATACTGTCGTTGACGAAGGCTTGATAGTCGTAGCTCGGCGGATTGGTGATCGCGAGGAAGGAGCCCAGCAGCACGATGAGCTGTCCCCAGAGCGCCGCCGACGAGGGACGCTGCAACTTGATCAGTTGCATGGTGATGAGCGCAGGAAACAGCAGGGCGCAGAATAGCCAGAAGTCGTCGATGCGGATCATCAGGCCGAACTTGACCGCGAAACAGACAAGACTCAGCAACAAAACAGCCTGCAGCATGGTGTTGACCCCCTTCGTCGGGGTCGGTGTTGCAGAGTAGAGCACGCAGCAGATGGAGAGCAGGGTCAGCGCCGAGCCCCCGTCATCCCACTGGCTGTTGATCCAGAAGGCGCAACCCAGCAGCACGCAGAGGAAGGTGCGTCCACCGTTGTAAGCCGCCTCAAGGCTGTCGATATGGCTGGTGAGGACGCTGTGGCGCGGTGGGGCCGGCCACTCCTGATCGTCGTACTGATCCAGCCGGTGCAGCCAGCGCTGGCACTCCAGATAGCTCCAGCAGAAGTGGCGCAACCGCAGCCAGAAGGTGCGATAGCGATAATCGCACCCCTCGGTCGGCACAAACGGGGCCAGCAGGCGGGCGATACTGAGCTTGTCGCACGCCGGCTTGCCCAGCTCGGTCAGCAGGCTGGCCAGCAGTTCCTGCTGCCCGGCGGCCTGTTCTCGAAAGCTGTGCAGCATCCGCCGCTGGCTGGAGATCAGGCTGATGAGCCGCAACTGGCGGTGCAGCAGGAAGTTGAGCAGCTTGTTCTGGCGGCGCAGGCGGTGGTGACTCCAGACCGCCTGAATGCGCAGCACGTTCATGGTGAGGATCTGGCCGATCAACCCCTCGTGGGCGCTGCGCACATCGGGATTGGCATCCCCCAGCCAGAGCAGCTGGGCATGCTCCAGCAAGCGGGTCTGGGTCTTGCGCAGGGACTGGAGCAGGGTCTCGCTGTCAGAGGTGCTGGGCAGGATCATCATCATCAGACCACCGCAGAGAATGCCGATGATCACCTCGCTCACCCGCGCCTGGGCGATGTCGAAGATGCGTTGCGGATCGTCCACGTTGACGCAGGAGAAGGCGATGATGGCGGCCGTGTAGCCCGCCAGGGCAAAGGCGTAAGAGACGTTGTTCTGATAGTGGTTGGAGATGTAGGTGCACAAGCCCAGCCAGAGCGCGATAAGGAAACTGAACAGCCAGGGGTCGCTGATGCCAAGGCCGGTGATCACCACGGCCGCCATGGCACCGACCAAGCTGCCCACCACCCGCCCCAGACTCTTGCTGATGACCCCGCCGACGGTGGGAAAACTCACCACCGCGGCCGACGTCATGGCCCAATAGGGGGAGTCGAGTTGCAACACGAACGCCAGCCAGAGGGACAGGCACATGGCCAGACTGTTGCGCAGGGCATAACGCCACTGACCGCCGTTGGCCTTGCCCCAGGGGGTCTGGCGCCAGAGCGAGTCGCTCACCCTACTCCCCTATGGTGATGGTGCAGGTGGTGCCTGCAATCAGGGCTAGCCCGGGCGGCACATCCAGCAGGCGGATCCGCACCGGCACCCGCTGTGCCAGCCGCACCCAGGGCACGTTTGGCTTGACGTCGAGCAGCAGACCGTCACTCCCCTCCAGGCTCTGATCGTGAATGGCACGCCCTATGCTCTCCACCTCGCCGCGCAGCCGCTGCTCTCCGCTATAGAGCACCACCTCCGCTGGCTTGCCCGGCGCTATGTGCCTGAGTTTGGTCTCTTCGAAATAGCCCTGCACATAGAAGGAGTGGATATCCACCAGTGCCACCAGAGGCACCCCTGCGCTGGCATAATTGCCAACCCGGGTCTGCAGGTTGGTGATGTAACCATCGCTGGAGGCGTGTACCTCGGTCTTGGCGAGCGACCACTTCGCCTGCGCCAGATTGGCCTGCGCCACCTGATAGGCCGCCAGCATCGCCTGGGCATTGAGCCGAGCCTCATCCACCGCCTCGGCCGAGATGACGGTGCGGGAGAGACTCTGACGCCGACTCGCCTCGTGTTCGGCCTTGTCGAGATCCGATTTAGCCTTGGCGAGCGCTGCCTGGGCGTTGTCGAGGGCAATGCGATAGGGAGCGGGATCCAGAGTGAACAGGACGTCCCCCACCTTCACCAGTTGGTTGTCTCTGGTCCAGATCTTGATGATCTTGCCCGACACCTCGGGAGTGATGCTGACCAGCTCGGCCCGCACCTTGCCATCCCGGGTCCAGGGCCCCTGCATGTAGTAATTCCACAGCCACCAGCCCGCCGCCAGCGCCAGGGCACACACCAGCAGGGTGGAGAAGTATTTGAGGGTTGCGAGAGGTGATTTAGCCATGTAACAAGATCCATAAAGCACCGCTGACGGCGAGAATAAACAGGGAGAGATCCATCAGCAGGGGATGCCAGACATCCCCGCCATAGAGCCAGTCACGCAGCAGATGATGCACAGGCAGCCAGCCCAGCAGGCCGAACAGCACGGCCTTGAACAGGGGAGGAAAGTAGAGAGAGGCGCCCAGTATCAGGTCCGGCAGCGCTGAAGAGGTCGTCACAAGCAGGCTCCCTATTGGCAGAGAAAGGCAGAGGAAATCGGCCAGAGTCTGCTCCAGGGCAGACCTGCCAAGGTTAACACAGCCATTTCCAGCGCTACAGGAACAGATGGCGCCCTTGTGGTCAGACCACTCGGTCAGCCGGGTGATGCACCCCGTCTCGAGTCGGTACCTCGCCCAGCTCGAAGGGGTTGATCCCCTCGAGACAGGCGAGGTTGTAGCCATACTCGGCCGGGTTGGAGCGACGCTGGTGATGGGTGTAGATGCCACAAATACTGCAGAAGTAATGTTTCGCGGTGCGGGTGTTGAACTGATAGCAGCGCAGCGCATCCTTCCCTTGCAGGATGCGGATGCCCGAGAGCGGCACCGAGGCGACGATGGCACCGCGTCGCCGGCAGAGAGAACAGTCGCAGCGCCGCGGATCCACCACGCCATCCGGCAAGGTGAGTTCCAGCACCACTGCCCCGCAGTGGCAGCTGGCCTTGTGCTTCTCGTCAATGGGGGTATTGCCGATCTGTTTTATCATGCAGCCTCCTTGCTACCGGGCTCTTCGCCCTGACTGAATCAATCGAACAGCGTCTCGCGCCGCCCCTGTTGCAGATGAGCATGCAGGGTGCGCAGTTGGGATGCCACCACCCTGTGCAGGGAGAGCGCAGGCAGGGCATTGAGGGAGAAATAGGCAGCGCCCAGGGTCTCGTCGGTCTCGGTGAGCAGCTGGCCCCCCGTCACCTCGCACAGGAAGAAGGCCTTGTGGGCATGGGGCAGTTGCGGCGGATGGGGGTGCTTGAGCTTGTCGAACAGCGCCAGCAGTTGCACGGCCCGGCAGGCGAGACCAGTCTCTTCACTCACCTCGCGCACCACGGCACCGGCCGGCGAGTCGCCTATGTCGCACCAGCCGCCCGGCAGGGTCCAGCAGCCGTCGCTGCGCTCCTGTACCAGCAGGATGCGACCCGCGTCATTCAGGATCAGGGCCCGCACATCCAGCTTGGGGGTGGGATAGCCGCGATCGAGGGCGATCCACGCTGAGATTGCGGCGGGATCCAGCTCGCTCTGACTGGCAATAAGGGTGACCGTGGCCGCTCTGAGTGCCTCGAAACGCTCGATATCAAAGGGATCCTTGGAATAGGTGAGACCGGCCTGCGCCGTGGCCAGCACCTGTTCCAGAAAGGCGGCCAACGGCGGTTGCATGGCTAGAGCCCGAGGAAACGAATGATCTGGGCGGGGTAGCGCTCGAACCCGGTGAAGGCGTGATTGCCACCGCACTCCAGCGAGAGGCGGGCAAAGCGGTATTCCGTCAGCGCCTTGCGATAGTCGAGCACCTCATCCTCCTGCTGTTGCAGGATCCAGAGCCGTTCGGGGGCCGTTACCGGCACCGCCAGCGCCCGCAGCTCGTCCATGTGCGCCGGCAGCAGCTCGTACTGCTCGTCGGTATAGGGATTGACCTGGGGGCCCAGGTAGTCGCAGAGCAGCTCGTGAGGTCGCACCGCCGGGTTGATCAGGGCTGCGCGGCAGCCGTACTGCTCACTCACCCGGGTTGCCATAAATCCGCCGAGGGAGCTGCCTACGGCACCAAGTTTAAGGTTGTCCCCATGACGGGCGACAGCCTCTGCAATGGTCTGCGCTATGGCCGTCCAGGCCGCCGCCGGTGTATTGGGCTGAGCCGGGATGATCACCTCGATGTCGGGTCTGTGCGCCGCGACCCAGGCCGCCATCTGCTGCGCCTTGGCAGAGCCGGGAGAGGAGTTGAAACCGTGCAGATAAAGGAGAACCGACTTCATGCTATCGGCCTCCTCAATAACCGGTGGCATCGGGGTCGGGCACAAACTGCCCCACCGGCAAACGCCACACCTGACTCGCGACACGGCCATCCGGATGCAAGGTGAGATAGCGCCAGCCCGGACCTGACTCGTCCAGCGCGAAACCGTCGCTGAGCGGCTTGAACTGGATGCAGGTGGAGGGACTGGCGATCAGCCGCACCCCGCGATGCATCTCGTCAAACTCCTGATGCACATGGCCGAACAAGATGGTTTTCTGCTGGGGATGACGGGCCAGCACGGCGAACAGGTCATCGGCATTTTTGAGATTGTGCTGATCGAGCCAGGCGCACCCCACAGGCACGGCCTGATGATGCAGGGCGATCAGGGCATGACGCTCGGGGTGCTGACGCAGGGCCAGATCCAGCGCTGCCAGCTGATGGTCACCAAGCACGCCGTGAGGCTTGCCGCGTACCTGGGTATCCAGCAGTATCACCTGCCAGTGTTCGCCCACCAGCTGCTTGGCCTCGCTGATCCCGGCCGCATGCAGGTATTCGGTCATCAGAGGGCCGTCATCATGGTTGCCGGGCAGCCAGTAGATAGGACGGGCCAGCGGGGCCATCATGCTGGCAAAGCGCTGGTAGGATTCCGGACTGTGATCCTGCGACAGATCGCCGGTCGCCAGGATGAGATCAAACGGATGATCATTGGCCTGCACCCGCTCCAGCACGGCAGCCAGGCTCTCTGCGGTGCGCACAGCCAATAGACGCCCCTCGGCACTCGCGAAGAGGTGGGTGTCGGTAATTTGTAACAGGCGCACACTGCCGTCCTGCGCCTGGGGTAGCTCTGTTTCCAAAATCACGCTTCTTTATTTATAAGTTCAACTAGAGGATGTTGATCAGGCTGGTGCCATGTCTGAGACAAAATCTTAGCCAATCGGCCAGGAACAGATTTACCTGCTCCTTTTCATCCCGCTGGTGCATTTTTTTATTGGGATAATCATAACGTGGTTGCAACCTCGAAATCTGTTGTGCCGCACACACTTCCGCCATCCGCACATCATGATACAAACGAATCTCGATGCGAGCCTGCAAGTAGCTCGGCAATTCCGGGTTGTGCTGAGCCAGGATCACCTGGCTGGTAAAGCGGCTCTCCTCGCTGACGGTAAGCTGGAACTGCAGGCCGTTGCCGACCTGATAGCGGCGCTCGGCCCCGACTGTGCCGCCCGGCGGCAACAGTTTCATCAAGGCCATATAATTCACCTCGCAGGTCCGCTGCAAGGACATCAAATCAGGCACATAGCGTTTGGCCTGCAACTGGGCGAGCGCCATCTTAGCGTCCCGCCAGCCAGCGAGCCCGCAGCTCACCGTGATTGAGGGCCAGCCACTGCAAGGCGATGACGGAGGCCGCGTTGTCGATGCGCCCCTCTTTGAGCCAGGCATAGGCCTGCTCGCGGCTCACCACGTGCACCCGGATATCTTCCCCTTCCTCCGCCAGACCGTGGATCCCCTCGGCCTTGCTGGCATCCACCTCGCCGACAAAGACCTCGATGCGTTCTGTACTGCCGCCCGGACTCACCAGATAGCTGATGGCGTGCTCGCAGCGACCCACCTCGATGCCCGCCTCTTCCACCGCTTCGCGCCGCACTACGGCTTCGGCGGTCTCCCCTTCATCTATGATGCCGGCCACCAGCTCCAGCAGCCAGGGGGTAGTGCTGGTCTCGATGGCGCCGATACGAAACTGCTCCACCAGCACTATCTGATCGCGCACCGGATCATAGGGCAGCAGGGCGGCGGCATGACCGCGCTCGAACAGCTCGCGGACGATGGGCTCGTTCCAGCCTCCTGCAAATAACCTGTGCTGCAGGCGATAGATATTCACTTTGAAGAAACCGCTATATCCAGCTGATTTATCGATAATTTTTACATCATCAGCAGAATAGTGACGGGCTTGGGGCAAGGCTTGCTGCGACATACGAGACTCCCGCCAGCTTGACTTGGCTTGGTTAGACCATAAAATCCGGGAACATGAATGAACATTCATTCACTCGCTCCCGCCGGAGATGAGGGATGGATTTTAGCAGCCACAGGGCATTTGGCTAGGCACGAGGGGGAGAAAACTCACCCTCGTGCTTGACGTTCCTGTCGCTGGAAAAGAGACAGTTAGCATAAAATTTTGCTTATAGTAGAGTGATTAAGCTGAAATCAAGCTTGCTCAGTGACAATACCCCTCCTTCATCCAGCGACAGCTTTGGGTTAATACATAAGGTTAAAACGATCTATGAAAAGAACACTCTTGTCAGCCATGGTGTTGCTGGGCGTCAGCGCCGGCGCCCATGCCGAAAACCTGCTCGATATCTACCAACAGGCCCAGATCAAGGACACCCAGCTGCTGGAATCCAAAGCCAAGCGTGATCAGGCCTTCGAGAAGATCAACGAATCCCGCGCAGCCCTCTTGCCACAGATCAATCTGGGCGCCGGTCTGAACTACCTGCAGAACAAGGGTGACACCCAGACCAACAGCAACGCCACCGGCTCCCTGTCGCTGGATCAATCCATCTACCGTCGCAGCAACTGGGTCAACCTAGATCTGACCGAGAAGAGCGCTACCCAGTCCGACGTGGCCTACAACCTCGAAATCCAGAACCTGATGCTGCGTACCGCCCAGGCCTATTTCGACGTGCTCAAGGCGATGGACACCCTGGAGTTTGTTCGTGCCAACAAGGCCGCAGTAGAACGCCAGCTGGAACAGACCCAACAGCGCTTTGAAGTGGGCCTGACCGCCATCACTGACGTGCATGAAGCCGAGGCCGAGCGCGACCAGGCGCTGGCAGACGAGATCAACGCCGAGAACACCCTGGACAACAGTTACGAGAGCCTGCGCGAGCTGACCGGTATCGATCACCGTCAGCTGGACATCCTCAACACCGAGCGCTTCACCACGCAAAAAACCCCGTTCAACTCCGACAAGTGGCTGGAACTGGCGCTGGACAAAAACCTGCAACTGCACAGTGCCCGCATCGGCAAGGACATCGCCAAGGAACAGATCGATCTGGCCAAGACAGGTCACGAACCGACCGTAGATCTGGGCGCCGGTCTCTCCGCCAACTACAACGACTACAAGGACGAGATCCGCAACCCCGAGAGCAACGGCAATCAGGGCAACATAGGCCTGAACTTCAAGCTGCCGCTCTACACCGGTGGTGCGACCACTTCTCAGGTCAAGCAGTCACAGTTCAACTACGTGGCCGCCAGCGAGCAGCTGGAGCGCAGCTTCCGCACGGTACAAAGTACGGTTCGCTCTTCCTACAACAACGTGAACGCCAACATCGGCTCGGTGCGTGCCTATGGCCAGTCCGTTATCTCCGCCGACAGCGCCCTGAAGGCGACCGAGGCAGGTTACGAAGTCGGCACCCGTACCATAGTCGACGTGCTGGACTCTACCCGCAAGCTGTATCAGGCCAAGCAGAAGCTCTCCGAAGCTCGCTACAACTACATCCTCAGCATCCTCTCACTCAAACAGGCCGCCGGCATTCTGGAACAGAAGGACCTGGAAGACGTGAACCAGGGACTGATGCCCGCCACGGCAAAAGCCAAATCCTGATAACCGATAATACCCGGCATGAAAAAGGCGACCTCAAGGTCGCCTTTTTGTTATCCGTTCTTCACTCGTTGAGCGTACTGCCCCCAAGGTTGTGAACTGCCTCAATCGTCAGCCACGCTCGCGAATGGTCTTGATGATGTCGGAGGTGGAGCAGCCATCTTCGAAATTGAGTACGCGCACCTCGCCGCCATTGGCGGTCACTTCCGCGTAGCCGGCAATCTCTTCTGGCTGGTAGTCACCGCCCTTGACCAGCAGATCAGGCAGGACTTCGGCGATTAAACGCTGTGGCGTGTCTTCGGCAAAGGGGACGACCCAATCCACCGCGCCCAGTGCGGCCAATACAGCCATACGACGGTCGGTCGGGTTGACCGGGCGACCCGGCCCTTTCAGGCGACGAACGGAGTCATCGGTATTGACCGCCACTATCAGGCGATCCCCCAGCTTGCCAGCATTGGCGAGGTAGGAGACGTGACCGGCGTGCAGTATGTCGAAGCAACCGTTGGTCATCACCACTTTCTCACCACGCAGGCGGGCAGCCTGAACGGCAATCTTGAGCTGAGTTTCGGACATGACGCCAAAACCTGTCTCCTGCTCGCTGTAGATGGCGTTGGCGAGCTCGACCGGGCTGACGGTAGAGGTACCCAGCTTGCCGACCACGATGCCGGCGGCCGTGTTGGCCAGGGCACACGCCTCGCCCAGGCTCATACCGGCGGCCAGCGAGGTGGCCAGGGTAGAGATGACGGTATCACCGGCACCGGTCACGTCGTAGACCTCGTGGGCCTGGGCCGGCAGGTGCAGCTCTGGTTGACCTTCACGGATCAGGGTCATGCCATTTTCGGAACGGGTGACCAACAGGGCCTCCAGCTCGAAACGCTTGACCAGTTCCAGTCCCTTGGCAACCAGATCCTCTTCACTCTTCACCTTGCCCACCACGGCCTCGAACTCGGACATGTTGGGGGTCAGCAGGGTGGCACCGCGATACTTCTCAAACTCGGTCCCTTTCGGGTCGACCAGCACAGGAATGCCGGCAGCACGGGCACGCCGGATCATGCCGGGTACATCGTTGAGGGCACCCTTGCCGTAGTCGGAGAGGATCATCACGTCACTGTTTGGCAGGGCCTGCTCGACCTTGCCCATCAGCAGGGTGGAATCGACATCGTGGAACGCCTCTTCGAAGTCGAGACGCAGCAGTTGCTGGTTGCGGGACAACACCCGCAGCTTGGTGATGGTCGGATAGTCGGCCAGACGAACGAAATCACAGGCGACCTTGACGCCAGCCATCTGGCCAGCCAGAGCATCGGCGGCCTCATCCTGACCGGTCAGGCCCAGCAACACGGCGTGGGCACCCAGTGCGGCGGAGTTGAGTGCCACGTTGGCGGCGCCACCCGGGCGCTCTTCAATGTGTTCAACCTTGACCACGGGCACCGGCGCTTCGGGTGATATCCGGCCGGTGGGGCCATGCCAATAACGGTCCAACATGACATCGCCAACGACCAGAACGCGGGCTTTTTCAAACTCGGGCAGGGTGATCTTCATCTGTATCGACTCTCAAAACCTGAAAAATCAGTCGCCGATTTTATCACACTCTTTTACAGGGTGTGAAAAAAGCGCGCCCCCCTTCCCACTCTGGTGACAGTTCATGGCAGCTCGGATCAGGGAAGAGGCCATTCGCACCCGAGCCCGCTTTTCGGCTAGAATCCCCCAGATACGAGTAAAACTGTCCGATCAGGATATCCACGTGCCTTTATCGCCTCCCTTTTCGGCTGGACGCCTGCGGATCATGGCGATTGCGAACAAGAGACTTTTCATGGCCCACGATAATGCACCCCGACTCGAACCCCATCTGTTCCACCCCCGTTACTGGGGCAGCTGGCTCGGCCTCAGCCTGCTGTGGCTGCTGGTATTGCTGCCCTGGCGCAGCCAGATGTGGCTGGGACGCAGATTGGGCAACCTCGCCCGCAACCTGCTGAAATCCCGCGTCAAAATTGCTCGCCGCAATCTGGAATTGACGATGCCCGAGCTGACCAAGGATGAGCGGGAGAAGCTGCTCAAGGCCAACTTCGAGAGCGTGGGTTGTGCCATCTTCGAGGTGGGCATGGCCTGGTTCTGGCCGGATTGGCGGATGCGTAACCTGATGAAGGTGGAAGGGGAGGAGCACGTTATCGCCGCCATGGAGAAGGGCCAAGGCATGCTGCTGCTCTCCTGTCACTTCCTGACGCTGGAGCTCAATGCCCGCTGCTTCGGCCTGGTACGGCCCGGAGTCGGCGTCTATCGTCCCAATACCAACCCGGTATTGGAATATGCCCAATACCACGGCCGCTGCGCCTCCAACAAGTATCTGGTGGATCGCATGGATGTGAAGGGGATGATCAAGGCGCTGCGTAACGGCGATGCACTCTGGTACGCGCCGGATCACGACTACGGCGCTCATGCCAGCGTGTTCGTGCCCTACTTTGCAGTGGAGCAGGCAGCCACCATCTCTGGCACCGCGACCCTGGCCCGGGTAAAAAATACCGTCACCCTGCCCTGCTACAACATCCGCACCCAGGAGGGCTACGTCTTGCATATAGGGCCACCGCTCGCCGACTACCCCAGTGGTGACGACGTGGCCGACGCCACCCGCGCCAACAAGGAGATAGAGGCGGCGGTTCGCAAGGCCCCCGAGCAATACATGTGGCTGCATCGCCGCTTCAAGACCCGGCCCAATCCAGATGATGCAGGTTACTACTGAGTCATAAAGGGATGAAAAAACCGCCGCGAGGCGGTTTTTTCTGGCCAGCTGTCCGTAAAGGGTTTTCATTCGTGGCTGAATATTTTATTAATGACCCTGCCGAGCGGCGGGCCAGCTCTCGCCAGAGACAATAAAACGAACGAAGGGAAGCGAACATGAAAGCCACTCTTTTACTGGGCGCCTTGTGCACATTGACAGGTTGCAGTCACCAGACCCAGAGCGTGCACCTCACCTCTCTCCCCCTGAGCGGTATCACGGATGTGAATGCCCAGTGGAGCCCTATCAGCAGGAACGCATCCCGTTACCCCAAGGAGGCCATACTGGCCGAGAAAATGGGGTGCACCTCGCTCGAATACGTGATCAATAAAGCGGGCCTGGCCGAGCAGATCCGCGTTCTGGCCAGCAGTGACGAGGCATTCAGCGAGGCAGCCATAGAGACGCTGCAGCAGTGGCAATGGCAGGCAACCGCAGCCAATCCACGCCATCTCCCCGTCAAGTCCCAGACCCGGTTCGAATTCTGTATCGAGCATAACGACCAACCCTGCGATACCCGCGAGCTGACGCAGATCTGCCAGGGGGAGGACATGGTCCGCAGCACGGGGCTGGTCTACACCCAGGTCTGAGCACTGCCCAGCCAGGCTGGTACAGCCAACATGAAAAAGGTGAGCCAAGGCTCACCTTTTTCATGTTGGCAATTTTGCGTCACCGCCGTCGCAGGACATCATGTCCCCGCGTGCAACCAGGCAGCGATGGCCAATTGCAGCCGCACATAGTCGGCGTGATGGAACTGCGTCGACAAGGCAGCTTGCAACCCGACGTCGCCCGGATCCTGAGCCAACAACGCCAGAGAAGCCGACAAGTCGGTCAGCGCCGCCAGCCAGGCTGGCGCGCACGCACCGGCTGCGTCGATGATGAGCCCAACACCTTGCCGGATCTCGCACAACGCCAAGCGTCGCTGCTCGGGGTCCGCCTGCTCCAACCAATACTGCTCGTGATGTTGCCAGTGTTGCAGACCCGACGTGATGCGCATCGCGGCATCGGCCCCAATGGCCACAGGCAAAGATTGCAGCGTCAACGGCTTGCCGAGTCCCGCCAGCCGATAGCCGCGCTGCGC
Organism: Aeromonas enterica; assembly: GCF_054052465.1. Classification (NCBI taxonomy): domain Bacteria; kingdom Pseudomonadati; phylum Pseudomonadota; class Gammaproteobacteria; order Aeromonadales; family Aeromonadaceae; genus Aeromonas; species Aeromonas enterica. The sequence continues at coordinate 42,311 of NZ_JBSTYL010000029.1, forward strand.
CTTGGATTGTGCCCCCAGCCTGATCCCGCCGAGCCCGGCCAGCTGTCCTGCCAACCCGAACAGGGCCCGTGCATCGCCGGACTTGAGCTCCAGCTCCAGCTCATCGATGCAGGTTTTGCCCAGTGAACCGACGATCTCGCCCTGATCCCAAGCCAGCTCGATCTCGGCACCTTCGAAAGCGACCAACCAGTGGCGCCGCAAAAAGTCGGTCCTGAACTGGGCAACCAGCTTGCCCTGGATCTCGTCACGCGCCGTCAGACTTGGCCAAAGCTCGACTGGAAAAGCGGCAAGCCGGGGAAAGTCGCCCTCTACGGGGGTATTGTATTCAGGACGGGCGTGCAATCCCCCCACCACCTGACCCCGGCATTTAATCGTCTGCTCGGCGAAATCATCGCTGCGACGAATACGCAATCCCATTTCCAGCTGACGTAACGCCAAGGTTGGCGTATCAAAATAGACATTGCCGAGCTCGACCTGGGAATTTGATATAATTTCTAGCGAATTCAGAAGTTTGGATAACGGTTGTTGAATATCTTGTGAGACAAAAAACTTTATCTCGATCTCAGTTTGCATAGTCATTCCGGGCTGGCAGGCAACTTTGGGGGACATGATGCGAAGCGCGAGGATATAATGCCTGCGATACATCAAGATTAATTCACGGTTTTATTGATGGCGCAGTTCGGTTACCATGCGCCCCTCATAAAATCGTATCGAGTGTTTTTTCACCGACACAGGTTTGTCCATGCCAGTAAATACTATTTTGGGGCTTTTTGCCAAGTCCCCCATCAAGCCGCTGCAGAAGCATATCGTCAAGGTTCACGTGTGCTGCGAGCAGCTCATTCCCTTCTTTGATGCCGTTGCCGAAGACCGTTGGGAAGATGCCGAGAAGATCCGGCTGCAGATCGCCCAACTGGAAAAAGAGGCGGACATCCTCAAGCGTGAAATTCGTCTGAAACTGCCTCGCGGCCTGTTCCTGCCGGTTGCCCGTACCGACCTGCTAGAGCTGTTGACCCAGCAAGACAAGATAGCCAACCGTGCCAAGGATATTTCCGGCCGCATGCTTGGTCGTCGAATGGAATTCCCTGCCGAGATGCGGGCCGACTTCATGGCCTATCTCAAACGTTGTATCGATGCGACCGCCCAAGCCGAAAAAGCCATCGGAGAACTCGATGAGCTGCTCGAAACCGGCTTCAAAGGACGTGAAGTTGAAATGGTTGCCGAGATGATCCATCAGCTGGATCTTATCGAGGACGATACTGACACCATGCAGATCGGGCTGCGCCAACAGCTGCAAGCGGTTGAGCAGAAGTACAACCCGATCGACGTTATGTTCCTCTACAAGATCCTCGAATGGGTAGGTGACCTGGCAGATCAGGCCGAGCGCGTTGGCGCCCGTCTGGAACTGATGCTGGCTCGTTCGTAATCGACTGACTGGGTAAACACTATACAATGGACATTATCGCGAATTACGGCACTACTCTGGTGCTCGTGGCGGCCTTGTTCGGCTTTTTGATGGCCTGGGGCATTGGCGCGAATGACGTGGCAAACGCCATGGGCACATCGGTCGGCACCAAATCCCTGACCATCCGTCAGGCGATCATCATCGCCATGATCTTCGAATTTGCCGGTGCCTATCTGGCCGGCGGTGAAGTCACCGCCACCATCCGCAACGGCATCATCGACAGCAACGCCTTTGCCGACAAGCCGGATCTGCTGGTGCTCGGCATGATAGCCTCCCTGCTGGCCGCCGGCGCCTGGTTGATCCTGGCCTCCTACTTCGGCTGGCCCGTCTCCACTACCCATTCCATTATCGGCGCCATCGTCGGCTTCGCCGTGGTGAGCATTGGCCCGGAAGCGGTGCAGTGGAGCAAGTTCGGCGGCATCGTCGGATCCTGGATCATCACTCCGGCCATCTCTGGCGTGATCGCCTACTTCATGTTCATCAGCGTGCAGAAGCTCATCTTCAACACCGATGATCCCCTCAACAACGCCAAGCGCTACGTGCCCTTCTATATGTTCCTGACCGCGCTGGTGATCTGTCTGGTGACCATCAAGAAGGGGCTGACCCACGTCGGCCTGCACCTGACCGACGGCGAAGGGATCATGCTCTCCATCGCCATCTCCATCGCAGTGGCATTCGCTGGCTGGCTCTATATCCGTGGACAGCAATACAACCCGCAGGATGACAGCAAGATGCACTTCGCCAACGTGGAGAAGGTGTTCGGCATCCTGATGATCATCACCGCCTGCGCCATGGCCTTCGCCCACGGCTCCAATGACGTGGCCAACGCCATAGGCCCGCTCTCTGCCGTGGCGTCCATCGTCGCGGCTGGCGGCGAGATCGGCGGCAGTTCCCATATTGCCTGGTGGATCCTGCCGCTCGGCGGCATCGGCATCGTCATCGGCCTCGCGACCATGGGCGAGAAGGTGATGGCTACCGTCGGTACCGGCATCACTCACCTGACCCCGAGCCGTGGCTTCGCCGCCCAGCTGGCCACGGCCGCGACCGTGGTGATTGCCTCCGGTACCGGTCTGCCCATCTCCACCACCCAGACTCTGGTGGGTGCCGTGATGGGCGTCGGTCTGGCCCGTGGCATTGCCGCCCTGAATCTGGGCGTACTGCGCAATATCGTGGTCTCCTGGATCATCACCTTGCCCGCAGGTGCCATTCTGGCCATCGCCATCTTCTACGTGCTGCAAGCCTGTTTCTCCTGATACGCACAGCAGCAAACAGCCCGGGTCACTGACCCGGGCTTTTTTATATCCCTCTCCGCCTGAAAGCCGGGAAGTGACGATGCACATGGCGGTCAACAAGGCTCCCGAGTCGGCGCCTATGTGTCATTTCAGACCCGCCTACCTTCCTGCTGCTGCAACCGGCTTGCATCCCCTGCCTTGCAGGTGCAGACTGTTTTGCCTTGTTTTTTGTTTGATTCAATTCAAGGCACCTATCATGACTCCTGCCATCAATCTCCTGAAAAAGCTGAAGATCCCCTACAAGCTCTACCCCTACGAGTGCGAAGCTCACGACGATTTCGGCAAGCATGCCGCGACCCAGCTCGGTCTGCCAGAGGCACAGGTATTCAAAACCCTGGTCGCCCATCACGACAAGCAGGCGGTGGTCGCCATAGTGCCCTCATCGGGGATGTGCAGCCTCAAACATCTGGCCAAGGCTGCCGGTTTGAAGAAGGTGGAGATGATGAAACCGGCAGAGGCCGAGAAGCTGACCGGCTACAAGGTGGGCGGCATCAGCCCGCTGGCCCAGAAGAAGCTCTTGCCTACCGTCCTCGACGACTCGGCCATGCAGTTTGACGAGATACTGGTGAGCGGCGGCAAGCGCGGCCTCTCGGTCGGGGTGTCGCCCCGCGAGATGCAAGAAAAGATGGGTTGGCTTATCGCTGCCATTGGCGAGTAGGCAAACGGATACGCCAATGGCAGCGTCTGATCATGACTCTTCCATCGCCAACGCACGCCGACCATGCAGATTCAGATCGGCGAGCGTGAAACGTTGCTGCCAATTGGCTTCATAGTCTTCACGCGGGAAATCTCCCGGCGATATCCCCTGCTTCAGCGCCGTCCTTACCTTGTGCGCATAGGCCCGGTTTTTATCGCACATCGGTGCCGCCGGTATATACATCACGTTCCCCCAACCCTGCTGGTTTTCGACGGGAGCAACCGAGTGGACAAGATCACAATGCCACCACACGGAATCCCCCGCCTCCAGCGCAGGGATCGACGTCAAGGCCCTGATAAGCAAAGGATGCCACCTTTCGGAAATGGGCAGGACCTTGCCGGGTGCCACTCCGCACAACTCATCTTCCGGCACATCATCCAGCAGCGGGCGCAGCAGGATGTACGCCATCGCTTCCGGAATGGGGACAACGTGGAGCAAACCTTGATCGGGGAGCATGTCAGAGAGGGCGGTCCAGCCCTGGAAGGTGCGAAAGACCGAGCACTTGGTCGTGTTGTCGACCGTATACTCTTCCACCTCGGTCCGGTGAGCAGCATTCCAGGGATCGTAGCGCTCGAACTGGCCATTGAAGATATTGGCGAACACCTGCTGGTAGGCCGGCAACAGCCAGCGTTCCAAAGCCCCCGAATCCGTGTGGGCTCCCAAACCTTTCGATGTTGTGCCAGGAATACGGCGGCGAATGCGATCGGGATAAATCACGCTAATGTCAGGATTGAACCACTGTTTGCCATCCTGTTCGGATCTCCACAAGCGATTGAGGAATGACTGTACCGTCGCCATCTCGTCGCTCTGGCGCGCCTGCATCTGGGCCTGTGACCAGTAGATGGGATAGATTTCCGGACGCGAGGCATCCAGGGATCCGAAGAAGGTGTCACCAGGGCCTCGATACATCTCGTCAAAGCGGTTGAGATCCAGGTATTCCAGCATCGATTGATCCCACGCCAGCGCCTGCTCACGTGCAAAATGACCTTTCATGACTACACAGCCTCGGCGCTTGATCTGATCGCGCACCGCATCCGCCACACCGCCAGCCGCCACTTCGCGATAGTCAAGCACGGGCCACACCGGGTCCCCCTGTGCTTTCAGCCGCTCTATTTCGGCAAGACGAGCCTCCATGTGCTGACTCAAACGGTTAAACATCGCATGCACATCACCGAGTTGCGCACGCAATACACGCTTCATCTGACAGATCGCCGCTTTGTGGTCAGCCGGCAGAGTGTCGCAGGAAAAAGTAGTTGTCATTATGCATGCCCCTCACTTTCATTCGAAAATAAAAACAACTTCACATGTAAAATATATTAAAAGAAAGTTAACGCAAGTCGAATGATGTGAAGCCGATGAGACGGGGCACGACTCTGTTGGTCATCTGTACGGGGCAGGGAACTTCAGGGTTACCACAGATGCAGTAAAACAAGCTGCGCAGAAACCACAAGGGCGGCATCAGGCCACCCTTGTGGTTTTTACTGGCCGCGTACGGAGGTAGTGAGTTCGGATAACCGCAACCGCTGCCTGCCAGCCTCATCGAAGTTCTCCTCGGCCAGCCAGCGCTCAAAGCAGTCCTTCAACGCTGGCCACTCGCCGTCGATCACCGAGAACCAGGCGGTATCCCGTGCCCGCCCCTTGTCCACCCGGTTCTGGCGAAAGGTTCCCTCGTAACTGAAACCGAGCCGCAGTGCCGCCCGCCAGGAGGACTGGTTGAGCGCATTGCACTTCCACTCGTAGCGTCGGTAGCCGAGGGCAAAGGCATTGGCCATCATCAGCACCATGGCCGCCGTCGCCAGCCGCGATTGTTGCAGGGCCGGCGAGAAGTGCAGCCAGCCCACCTCAATGCTGCCCGCCAGGGGATCGATGCGCAGGTAGCTGGCGAGCCCCAGCGCCTGACCGCTCTTGGCATCCATGATGATGTAAAACTGGGGATCCGCCTTGGCGGCGCACGCTCGCAACCAGCTCCCCATGGCCGCCTCATCGGCAAAGGGCCCGCTGGTGAGGTAGGTCCACATGGCCCCGCTGTCGGCGCTGAAAGCCTGCCAGAGACCCGAGCCGTGACGCTCGGGATCCAGCGGTTCCAGCCGGCAGCCCCAGCCGCTGAGAGGGCGACGGGGCGGAAACTCGGCGCCCCGCCAATCGGGCAGCGGCGCACCGACCGGCTGGCCGAACTCGTTCAGATGGATATCAGCAGCCACAGGCGATCCCTCCCGTTTGCAGCACGCCCGCCTCGTTGCCGGTGGCGACGGCAAAGCCGTCCTGGCGCCACCAGTGCAGGCCGCCGATCAGCTCCTTGACCTGAAACCCCAGCGCCGCCAGCTTGTAAGCGCCGCGGGTCGAGCCGTTGCAGCCGATGCCATCGCAATAGCAGACATAGACCTTGTCCCGTGCCAATGCGGCCGTGGTCGCCGGGTTCATGGTGGCGTGGGGGAAGCTGATGGCACCGGGAATGTGTCCCTCGGCATAGTGGTCGGCGGAGCGGGTGTCGATGACGACGATGCGCGCCTCGCCCGCCAGCAGATCCGCAGCCAGATCGGCCGGGTCGGTGCGATAGGCCAGCTGGGCCTCGAAGAAGGCGCTGGCCTCTGCCGCACTGGCCAGCCCGCTGCTCAATACCTGACTCATGATAAACCTCCTTGTGACCAGACCCGAGTCCGGGTGGTGACGACTGTGTTGACCGGACTGACCAAGCCGGTACCCAATACATGGCTCATTGCTAAGCCTCCCGTGACCACTGCACTATCTTGGTGATCACTATGGTCCTGACCGAGTTGGCGATGAAGCACTCCTCATGGGCCTGATGGTGCAGTTGCTCCAACTCGGCCAGGGTGGGTTGCCGCTCGCCGGCAAACTGCACCAGCGGCTGCAATGTGACCCGGGTGATGGACTGGCGACCCCTTTCATCCGCCTCCATGATGCCCACCGCCTCGTCCCGGTAGCTCTCCACCCGATAACCCGCCCTGGCCACCAGCCAGAGGAAGGTGAGCATGTGGCAACTGGAGAGGGCCGCGACGAAGGCCTCCTCCGGATCGACGTGCTCGGCCACCGACCAAGGCAAGGGCACCACGTGCGGGGAGGAGGAGGCGGGCACCCTGACGCCACCATCAAACTCCCACCAGTGGGCCCGACTGTAGCGCTGATCGACGAAGGGCTCGCCGGCCCCGCACTGCCAGCTGATGGTGGCGCCGTATTCCGACATGCAGACTCCTTTCATTGCCAATATCTGTTGAACCCGAACCTTGAGCCTCAATGTAGCGACATAATGGCCTTGCCACGCCGACCAATTTTGCCAATATGGGCAGACCAATTGTCCTGCCTGGAAATAGCCATGCCCGCCCTGCCAACCCTGTTCGCCACTCAGCAACCCAGCGAGCTGCCGCTGCACGAGCAACTGGTGCGCATGTTGCGAGGCGCCATTCTGGCCGGCCATCTGCCCCAGCACAGCCGGCTGCCCGCCAGTCGCATGCTGGCCAGCGATCTCGGCATCTCCCGCAGCACTGTGGAGCTGGCCTATGGCCGGCTGGAGGCGGAGGACTATCTGGTGCGCAAGGTGGGGGCCGGCAGCTTCGTGGCGCTGGCGGCCGTGTGCCCGGCGCTACGTCCGCCCCAGTCGGCGGCCGGACTCTCCCGCCGTGGCCAGGAGATGGCGGCGGGGGGCGCCTGTCACGACACGCCGCACGTCGGCGCCTCCTTTGCCTCCAGCCAGCCGGATCCCCGCCTCTTCCCCCACGGGCTCTGGGGCCGGCTGATGCAGCAACAGTGGCGCCAGCAGGGGGAACGCTGGATGAACTACGGCGACCCGCAGGGGTTGCCCGAGCTGCGCAGCGCCATCAGCAGCTATCTGGTGCAGTCCCGCGGCGTGGTGTGCGAGCCGGAGCAGATCCTGATCCTCACCAGCTCCCAGCAGGGGATACTGCTGGCGACCCAACTGCTCATCGATGCCGGCGACACCGTCTGGGTGGAAGATCCCGGCTATCCTGGGGCCCGCACCGCCATGGAGAGCGCCGGCGCCAGGGTCCACCCCGTGCCCGTGGATGAGGAAGGGCTCAATCCACTGGGGCAACATCCGGCGCCGCGCCTCATCTACACCACGCCGGCCCACCAGTATCCCCTGGGCGTGCCCATGAGCTTGCCTCGCCGGATGGCGCTGCTGAGCGAGGCCGAGCGTCACGGCGCCTGGATCCTGGAGGACGATTACGACGGTGAGTATCAGTACGATCAGCGGCCGCTCCCCGCCCTGCGGATGGCCAGGGGCGGGTCATCTATGTGGGTACCTTCAGCAAGGTGCTGTTCGGCTCGCTTCGACTCGCCTATCTGGTGCTGCCGAGACCGCTGATGGATGCCTTCTGCCGGGCCAGGGCAGCCTTCGATGGCCACAGCAACCAGCTGCAGCAGGCGGTCACCGCAGATTTCATCCGCGCCGGTCACTTCGCCACCCACCTGCGCCAGAGCCGGCTCATCTACCAGAGCCGGCGCGACCTGCTGCTGAGCGAGCTCGCCAATCACTGTCCGCGGCTCACTCCGGTTCACAGCGGCGCCGGTTTGCAGTGCGCCGTGCTGCTGCCCGCCGGCGGCGAGGCGCGCTGGACCAAGAGTGCCAATGACATGGGTATTGGCCTGCGCCCGCTCGGCCAGTTCCATCTAGGCGAGCCGGGTCTGGAGGGCTGGCTGCTCGGCTTTGGCGCCCTCGACAACCAGACCCTGCGCCGGCTCTGTCGCCAGCTGGGCAGCCTGATGTCCACCCGCTGAACACTGGCTCCGGCAGTCAGCCGGTAGCGCCCATTTTCCCCTGCTCACGGCAAAGCGCCAGCCAGGCCTCGGCGGTGCGGGAGAGATAGCGTTCGCTCGGCCAGATCACCCCGAGTCGCCAACTGAGCTCGGGCAGGAGTGGCCGCAACACCAGCCCGTCCGGGGTCAGCCGGCGGCAGATGGGCTCGGGCAGAAAGGCGACGCCCATGCCGCTGCGCACCATGGCGGTGAGAAAATCCCACTGGCTGCTGCGGGCCGCCACCTGGGGCACGAAGCCCGCCTGCTGGCACGCCTGTTCCAGCCGCTCGCTCAGGGTGAAGGCCTGGGTGTAGAGCAGGAAGGGCTCATCGCGCAGATCCTCCAGCCGGATCTCGCGACGCGCGCGCCAGCGCGGCAAGTCCGGCAACACCACCTGGATGGGATACTGATCCAGCTCCAGCGCGCTCAGGGCGCCCCCCTCTTTGGTCGGCAGCATGGTGATGGCGAGATCCAGCTCCCCTTCCAATACCGCCTGCTCGATGCGCCGGCCGCCGTACTCGACGATGGAGAGCTCCACCCTGGGATAGCGGCTGCGATAGGTGCGGATGAGATCCGCATAGACGTGGCCCACCATGGGCGGGATGCCGAGGGCCAACCGGCCAAATTGCAGGCTCTGCAGATCGGCGAGTTCCGCCTCCAGCTGCTGCATCTCGGCCAATATGGTCTGGGCCCGGTTGAACAGCACCTGGCCGCTGTCGGTCAGGGTGAAGCGGCGCCCCTCCCGGTTGAGCAGCGGCTGACCCAGCTCCTCCTCCATGTTGCGGATCATCTTGCTGATGGTGGGCTGGGTGACGAACAGCTTCTCGGAGGCGCGGGTGAAGCTCTGCTCCCGCACCAGTTCGACAAAGTAACGCAGGGCTCGGATATCCATGGTGCTCTCTCACGGGCGGCAAGCCTTAATCATGCCTCTTTGGCATGAATTTGATAATTTAAATTCATTTTTTGCAGGTTTTGCTTGTCTCTATACTGTGAGCCAGTTCACAGAAAGACACTCATCATGAAAGCCCTCTGCATTCGCTGGTTCCAGACCCCCTTCCAAATCGCCCTGCTGGCCGCCATCTGGCTGCTGGCCGATGCGGCGGTACGCACCTTCCATCTGCCGCTGCCTGCCAATCTGACCGGCATGCTGGCACTGCTGGTTTTGATCCTGCTCGGCGTGGTCAAGACCCAGTGGTTCAGCGCCGGCGCCCGCTGGCTGCTGGCCGAGATGCTGCTGTTCTTTGTGCCGGCCGTCGTAGCAGTGGTCAACTATCAGGATCTGCTGTTGCAGGAGGGGTGGCGCATCATGCTGGTCTTGCTGATCAGCACGACTCTGGTGCTGGGTACCACGGCGCTGGTGGTGGACAGGGTCTATCGCCTCGAGCTGAAGCTGGCTCGCCGGAGCCGCCGCCATGCCTGATACCCTGCTCGGCCTGCTCTGCTTCGCCCTGACCCTGCTGTTCTACTACGCCAGCAAGTGGCTCTATGGCCGCAAGCGCATACTGCCCCTGATGCCGCTGCTGCTGGCACCCACCCTGCTGGTAGCCGTGGTGCTGCTGTTCCACATCCCCTATCAGGATTACATGGCCGAATCTCACTGGCTGCTCTGGTTGCTGGGCCCGGCCACCGTCGCCTTCGCCGTGCCCGTCTATGAGAACCGCCAGCTGATCCGCCGCCACTGGCTCTCCCTCTCGGTCGGGGTCACCGCTTCCGTCATCATGGCGGTGGGCAGCACAGTGCTGCTGGCGCGCTGGCTACACCTCTCCGACCTGCTGCAGCGCAGCCTGGCAATGCGCTCCATCACCACGCCGTTTGCAGTGGAGGCGACCCGCGCCATCGGCGGCCAGACCGACCTCACCGCCCTGTTTGTGGTGCTGACCGGGGTGATCGGCATGGCGGTGGGCGAGAGCGTGCTCACTCTGCTCGCCATCCGCAGCCGTCTCGGCAAGGGGGCCGGTTTCGGCGCCTCGGCCCATGGTGCCGGCACCGCCAAGGCGTACCAGATGGGTAACGAGGAGGGCGTCGTTTCCAGCATGGTGATGATGATCGCCGGCATGGTGACTGTGCTGCTCGCCCCCCTGCTCGGCCAGATGTTCTGGTAATCTCGCCGCTCGCCGCCATGGCTCTCAATTTCCTCCTGCCAAGGACGACAAATCAGCACTATCAGCCGCTACACTGAACTCAATGTGATGGTAGCGAGCCGTACGATGGACCACAGAGTGATCACCCTCGGGCTGCTGATTGGCAGCCTGCTCTTCTCCCCCTGCTTGCAAGCCGTGGACATAGTGACCCACGCCAGTCCGGAAAGCGATCGGGATCCGCGCACGCTCTACGGTCAACAGCTGCTGCAGCTGGCACTGGAAAAGACCCGCGACAGCTTCGGCGATTACGAGCTGCGCCCGGCCCCATCCATGAGCCGAACACGACTGCGCCAGGTGCTGCAATACAACCTCTACCCCAACCTGATTGCCATCGACAGCTTCCCGCCCCCCGGAGGCCCTCATGATCTGGACTATGTTCGCTTCCCGGTGGATCTCGGCATTCTGGGGTATCGCATCTGTTTCGTCAGTCCGACGCGGCAGCAGGCAGTGACACAGGTTCGCACCCTGGCCGATCTGCAGCAGTTCACCCATGGTCAGGGCCGTGGCTGGCAGGATGCAGTCATACTGCGCAGTGCCGGCTTCAAGGTGCAGGAGGTGGAGGGATACGAGCGACTGTTCAAGCTGGTGGCTCGCGGCCGGATAGATCTGTTCTGCCGGGGAGCCAATGAGCTGTTTACTGAACTGGAAACCCACCGGGACCTGCCTGAGCTGACGGTCGATCAGCACCTGGCCCTCTACTATCCCTTCATCCACCTCTTCTACAGTCACAAGGATAACCAGCACGCTCTGCGTCGCATTCAGGCTGGCCTGCAACTGGCTTGGCAAGATGGCTCGCTGCAGGCGCTCTGGCTCAAGACATTCAAACCGGCGCTGGATTTTGCCAGACTGGACCAGCGCCTGCTGTTCCGGCTGGATAACCCCTTGCTCAGGCAAATGGATTTTGACTATCAGCCCTATCTCTACGACCCCCTCAGCCACACCTTCGGGTCGGGAGAAACCGGCATCCGTGGGCAGCAGGATAAGGTGAACCCTGGCCCCTAGCAAAGGGCACAGCCACTACACTCAGGGGAGTCTCTTTCTCCGACAGGAGGTCATGTGCACTGGATTCCGCTGCTTGCCCTGTTTCTCAGCTTGCCCGTGCTGGCAGCTGCCCCGACAGTGTTCACCTACATGAGTCCGGAGAGCGAGCACGATTCCAGAGTCACCTATGACCGTGAGTTGCTGCGGCTGGCGCTGGAGAAAACCCGCCCCCCCCCCCGCGACTATCGTCTTCAAGCCGCCCCCCCCATGACATTTGCCAGGATGTGGATAAGCCAGG